>DVOC01000070.1 GCA_018713905.1 Candidatus Fimimonas merdipullorum | reverse complement strand
AAGATATAGCAATAAAACTTAAAAAGCAAGGTGTGAAGACAAACAACGGTAATGACTGGACAATAAATCAAATTTCAAGAATGCTACGAAGTCCGTATTATTGCGGAAAGGTCTATGCTGACAACACAGTTTATACAAATATTTATCCACCGATTATTAGTGAAGAATTATTTGATAGGGTTAACAAAAGTTTGCAAACAGGTAAACGCACAGCGGCACAAAAGAAAGCACCGACTCCTTTTATTTTGTCAGGCAAACTTGTTTGCGGAAAATGCAAAGCAAATATGACTGGCGATAGCGGAACAGGAAGAAATGGCATTCACTATTATTACAAATGCGTGAATAGGAAAAGAAAACACACTTGCGATAAGAAGGGTGTTGAAAAGGACTATATTGAAAACTATGTTGTTTGTGCCGTGAAAGAGTTTTTAAAACACAATCGACAATTAAAAGAACTATCACAAGCAGTTGCTGATATATTTAACGAATATATCGGTAAAGATGTGGTGTTAAACTCTCTTAATGCACAAATGAAAGAAATAGATAGACAACTTAACAATTTGGCAAATGCAGTGGCAAATGGAATATTTTCAAAAACAACAAATCAAAAACTTAACGAACTTGAACAAGAAAAAGAAGATTTAGAAATTAAAATTGCAAGACAAAAAGCAAAAACAATCACTCCACTTGATGTTGACAAGGTTTACGATTGGTTTTTATCATTTCAAAATATTGACACAAGTGACAAACTGGCTTGCAGGCGAATGATTGATATGTTTGTGAACAAAATTGTTTTGTATGACGATTATTTTGATATATACTTCAACACTTCTGACGATGAAAACAAAAATATTAAACTTGACAATCCAGAAGATTTTGAAGAAATAGAAAAAGAGCAACCCAGCGGTTCGGATTGCTCTCACTTGGTGCCACGAGAGGGAGTTGAACCCTTGCACAAAGGCTTCGCCAAAGCATACGAGCTCTGCGCCCTTTGCTTTGGCTTTTTTCATATACCGTTGCATTTGCGCAAGGTTGTGCTTTATATCTCCGTCAACTATTTGCGCCGAGGCAAGTGCGATCTTCATACCTTTTCCCGTCATATATAAGTTCCGACACGCCGCCGAAGGCAATTTGCCATGCGAAAACGGCGTTGATTACCGTATGGCAAGGGAAACTTTTCAAAAGCCGGCCTACCGTCCTATTGTTTTCAGCACGGAGCTGTCGAAGTACACCGGTACGCCCCGTTGATAGCGCGGGTGCGACTCTCCTTCCATAAGGGGCAAGACGTAGTCCAAAAATGTTTCCGACACGTTGCTGCCCTTTTCCGTAACGTATTGCAGCGGCACCCTTTTCACCTCGTTGGCAATGTGGTGCAGATCAAAGCTGCCGCACACGCTTTTGCCATCCTGCCATTCCAGCGTCACCATGACGTCCGTTTTGCCCTGCAAGGCAAGCTCCACCGCATGTCTGCCGCACGCCTCGGCGTCGCGCCTGTCGGCAAGCGATTGCAGATGTCCCGCCGCCCTTGTGGGCAGGCTGAATTCTATGGCACGGGTTTTCACTCCGAATTTCTGCGTTATGCAGTCGGCAAGAAATGCCGCCGCTCCCCCCAGCTGCGTATGGTTGAAGCTGTCCTTTTGTCCCGCTTCCCCTACGTATCTGCCCGCCTTGTCCCTTATGCCTTCGGACAGGGCGATAAGGCACCTGCCCTTGGCGTCGTAGACGTCCATTGCCTTGTCGTAAAAGGCGCGTACGTCAAAGGGCACCTCCGGCAGACAGATGAGGTCGGGCTTGGCAACTACGCTTGCCGCCGTCAGCCAGCCTGCGTCCCTGCCCATAATTTCGCAAATGGTTACACGTCCCTTTTCGTACACGGCGGTGTCCAGTGCTATTTCCGTCATGCAGGTGGCTACGAATTTCGCCGCCGAGCCGTATCCGGGGCAGTGGTGGGTGCCCACAAGGTCGTTATCCACCGTCTTGGGCACGCCAATGACGGCGCAGTCGTAGCGGCTCTTTTTGAAGTAGCGCGCCACCTTGTTGCAGGTGTCCATCGAGTCGTTGCCGCCGTTGTAGACAAAGCACCTCACGTCGTATTGGCGAAAAACCTCCTTTATCCACAGGTAAATTTCGCTGTTGACGTCGGGGTCGGGCAGCTTCAGGCGGCAGGAGCCGAACGCCGAAGCGGGAGTATCCGCCAGCAGGCGCAGCTGACTTTCCGTCATATGGGTGACGTCGTACAGCTGTTTTTTCAGAATACCGTCTATGCCGTAGCGTGCGCACAGTATCTTGGAAAACCCGCATTGCTGGGCGCGGCGTATAACGCCCGCGGCGCTGGCGTTGATGACGGCGGTGGGGCCGCCGGATTGGGCAAACAGCAAAGTTCCCTTCATTTGGTTTCACCTCACGTTTTCTTCTGCTGAAATTATACACAATCTGCGGAGTAAAATCAATAGCATAACGCCTTTTGCGTCAATTTTTTGTGCGGCGGAGCAATGCGCCTGCCCTTCCGAACTACGCAAAGCGTGTTCGTTATCCTTCGCCTTGACTTGCCCTTTCCCGAATGGGCAACGCAAATACCTTTTGTATTGTTTGCGCCTTACCCCTTTTGAAGGGCGCGGCACGTTTGGGCTCGCCCGTATTAACGGCGCGCTTTTTGCCTGCCTGTGTTTCGTTTGGACAGTAAAACACAAGTTATCGGCTTTTACGGCATATTGCCCTTTTTGCCTGCCCGCTACGTCGTGCGCCATGATTAAATGCGCTTGTCTTGGCGCATAGCGCAAGCGCCGACCTCTTTTGTGCGCCACCCGCCCTTAAAAAAAGCGGCGTGTCGTCCTTTCAAGGGCATATTCCGACTTAAAGCAAAAAACGCTGCGGCAATGGGACGCGCTCTATCCTACGTGCAAGGCCTTCGGGCGGCGTCAGGCGTATTTTGTATTCAGCACTTTTCATTTGAGGCAATATGTGGTACAATATAACGGCAAAACAAACGGAGGAAAATATGTACAAATTTTTTGCCTATCTGGACAGAATGAAGTATATCAAGCGTTGGAGTCTGATGCACTCCACAACTAACGAAAACATTATGGAGCACAGTCAGCAGGTGGCGGTGATAGCGCACGCGCTGGCAACCATTTCCAACGTGTATTTCGGCGGCAATCTGGACGCAAACTCCATTGCCGTCAAGGCGCTTTTCCACGAAACCAGCGAGGTCATGACGGGCGATCTGCCCACCCCGATAAAATATTTCAACCCCGAAATAAGGGATGCGTACAAAAGTCTGGAAAGACTTGCCAACGAAAGACTGCTGTCGTTGCTTCCAAGCCAACTTTCAGCCGAGTATGCCAAAATTGTCATGGACGACCAAAGCGAGGAACACCGTTTCGTCAAATATGCCGACAAAATTTGCGCATACATAAAGTGTGTGGACGAGGTAAAGCGGGGCAACGCCGAGTTTGCCAAGGCAAAGGAAACCATCTTCAAGGAGATAAACGCCTTCAAGCGGGCGGAAGTGGACTACTTCATGGGCAATTTTCTGCCGGCATTTTCCCTCACGCTGGACGAATTGGACGTATGATAACCTTCAACGACGTCACCTTTCGCTATCCCTACGACGACTTTGACGTGCTGAAAGGCGCAAGCTTCACTCTGCACGAAGGGGTGAACACCCTTTTGTGCGACGTGCAAAGCGGCAAAACGACGGTGTGCAGGCTGCTTATGGGCATGCTTGTTCCCCTTTCGGGGCAAGTGAGCGTGCCCCGAAGGGAAATTCTGTATCTGCCCCGCAGCCCGGTATTTTTTGAAAACAAAAGCGTAAGGTACAATCTCGAATACCCGTTGCGTGCACGCAAAAAGCTTGCGGGCAACGAGCAGATTGTCGCAAAAAATGCAGACGTATTCGGGTTTTCCGACCAAATGAATGTAAAAGTCAAAAAACTTTCCGCAGAGCAAAAGCGTATGCTTGCGCTTGCAAGGGGGCTTACGGTGTCCCGAGGCATAGTGCTGCTGGACGGCTTTTTCGACGGCGACGGCTTCCCGACAAAGGAGGAGGGCGCAACCGTCGCACAGCAGCAAAAGGTGCTTTCGTTGTTTAGCGGGTGCGAGGTCACGGTAGTGTTGACCTGCGAAGCGCACCGCGCAACGGGGCACTCGGTGGTGCTGGACGGCGGCAGCTGCGTGTACGAGGGGGAAAGCTCGCAGGCGACTGCCGTTGCGGAAGAAAGGTTTATTCTGGCAAAAAGGAGATAACAGTGTCAAAAGATTTTTTCGACGAGGAATACGACAAGGTAACGGAGCAGCGTGAAAAAGAAGCGCAGCAAAATCAGCAAACTAACGGCAGCGTGGAAGATTGGTACAACTACGGCGGAACGACCGTCGCGCAAAAGTCCTCCAAAAAGCCGCTGTACGTCGTGCTGTTGTGCGTGGGACTGGTGCTTACGCTGGTGCTGGGCTGGGTGCTGTGCGCCCTGTTCGGCGGCGGAGGCTCCCTTTCGGGGGACGAACAGCGCAAATACGCTCAGGCTCTGGTGCAAAACCTGCGGGCGCAGGGCATAGATATTTCCGACGAGCAGATGCAGCAGGCGCTGCAATACGGCAACGACTTGGTGGAAAACGGTCAGATACGGCAGGAAGCGCTGCTTTCCGCCGTGCTGGACTACCTGCACAACAAGTACGTCACCGACCTCGACGGCAACGAGCAGCTTTGGCAGGACGCCATTGCGGCGGCAGGCACGGCGCTGTTGCAGTCGGCGGGGGACAGATTTTGCAGTCTTATGACTCCGCAGCAGTACTACGACTACGTAAATCAGGTAAGCGAAACGACGGCAAGCCCCTACGACACCTATTTCGGGGTGGCGTATTCCTATCAGAGCGGGCTGGGGCTGTACGTTTCCACCGTGTCCGTGGACGGCAGTTGCTACGGCATAATGCAGGAAGGGGACGTTATTCTCGCCGTCACCGAACCGTTGGATAACCTCGGCAATCCCGTCACCGCCGACGGAGCAGCCGTCACGGAAATGGTGGTGGCAGACTATTCCGCCGAAGAAGTGTCTGCCCTTATGGCGGAGGCGTATTCCGCCAAATTCCGCGTGTTACGAAACGGCGACGTGTTTACCACTCAAAGGATAGTGCGTGGCGGCATAGGCTTGGAGCGTCCCTCCTACAACTACCGCTTTGTGGAGTTTTATTTCAACGACAGTTATAAAAACATATCCACCACAAACCAGAACAACGCCGTCGTAAACACCTATCAGCTGCGGCAGCTGTCGCAGCTTCCGCAGGACACGGGGTACGTCAGGATAACGGAGTTTATGTACTACATGGACGGTCAGACCACCGTGACGGCGGCAACGGAATTCGTTCAGGTGATGAAGCTGTTCCGCTCGCTGGGCTTAAAGCGGCTGGTGCTGGATCTGAAGGGCAATCCCGGCGGACTTGTTTCCGCCGTATGCGATATTGCCGCCATGCTGGTACACCCCGACAACCTCACGCAGCAGCAACAGCAGCAGGTTTCGTCGGGCAACAGGTTGCTCATAACGGAGCTTATTCCCCGCAGCGGCAACGGTCAGACGGAAATGCGCGGCTACTCCTACTACGACTATTTCGGCAAACAGACTTCTCTGTGCGACATAGTGGTGTGGACGGACGGCGGCAGCGCCAGCGCCAGTGAACTGCTTACCGGCGCTCTGCGCGACTACGGCACGGCGGTGCAGATGGGGAAAAAAACCTACGGCAAGGGCATTGCCCAGACGGTGGAGGAACTGCCCTACACGGGAGAGGTCGTGCAGACCAACGGACAAAAAACGCAATATCCGTGGGCTATCTACTACACCTTCGCCGCCTACTATTCTCCGTTGGGCACCAACATACACGGCACGGGCTACACTCCCGACGCCTCCTACGACGGGTTGGAAAGCTACGCCGAGCTGTGGCAGGCGACCAAGAGCTATTGGGGCGTGTGACCTGTAAAACAAGCTTTGAAAAAAGGGCAAGCGCAAAAGGCGTTTGCCCTTTTTGCCGCCCGTAAACGCCTTTGTTTGCGCTTTGTCCGCACAAAAAGACTTAAACTTCCGTTACTGCGGTCATTTGCGGTGCGGCATTTTTTTTGCAGATTTGCCTTTTGTGCGATCAATCCTTGCCCCTTTTGAGAAGTTGCATTTGCCGTCGCAAGCAAGGTGCGTTCCCCGCCGAGTTGCTTTTGGCGACATTTTTGTCTGCGGCGCATAAAGATTTTTCCGCAATTCATACTAACAAAAAAACAACAGGAGGCAAACGGTGTTACTTACCAAAAGAAAACTTTGCGTAATGCTGGCGGCGGCGTTGCTGCTGGCGGCATTGGTGTTCGCCTGCGTCCTGCCCTGCGTCAACGCGGCGGCGGTAAAGGTAGGCTCCCGCGGCGAAGTGGTGCGCACCATACAGACCAAGCTTAAACGCTGGGGGTACTACACGGGCGGAGTGGACGGCATTTTCGGTGCCAAAACCAAGGCTGCCGTGCAGTTTTTTCAGCGTCGTAACGGACTTACGGCAGACGGCATTGTGGGCGCCGCCACGGCGCGGGCGATGGGCGTAAGCCTTAAAGGCACAAGCTCCTCTGCGGGCACGACAAACAGCGACCTGTACCTTATGTCCTGCTGTATCTACGGCGAGGCGCGGGGCGAAAGCTACACCGGCAAGGTGGCTGTGGCGGCGGTTATCCTCAACAGGGTAAAGAGCGCCTCTTTCCCCAACAGCATTTCCGGAGTCATCTACCAAAAGGGCGCCTTTACCTGCGTGGACGACGGGCAGATAAACATGGGCACCAACGACGAGTGTACCCGTGCGGCGCAGGACGCGCTAAACGGGTGGGATCCCACCGGCGGTGCATTGTACTATTTCAATCCCGTCACCGCCACCAGCAAGTGGATATGGTCGCGTCCGCAGCTTGTGACCATAGGCAAGCATATTTTCTGCGCGTGAGGTGAGTATGGTAAAAAGCTACGAAATAAAAAGAGTTTACGCGCTGTTTCTGGCGCTTATTACGCTGCTTGCCGTGGTGTCGGCGGTGTTTTTCGCCGTAGACGGACAGCGACAAAGGGAAAAACTGCTGCAAGGCTTCGACGAGAGCCGCACCCGAGCGCAGACGGCGGTGCACAACGACAAAATGCACTGGCTGTACTCCGCCTGCGACAGTCTGAAAAATCTGGACGCGGCATTGGGAAAGGCGTCGGTGTCGGAAAGCAAAACCAACATGGCTTCGCTGCTTTCGCAGGTCATCGTGCACGCCAACAACGTCAGTCAAAGCTTGTCCGGCGTAGGCTTTGCGCAGTGCGACAACCTGTACGACTGCGAAAAATTTGCCAACCAGACGCAGGACTACGCCCAATATCTGCTGAAAAACCTCTGTGCGGGGCAGCTGCCCGACTACGGGCAAAGGCAGGGGCTGTGCAACTTGGAAGAGGTTGCGGAAAAACTGCGCCAAAGCATGCTGCAATGCGCCGACGGGTGCAGTCACAACGCTCAAAATCCCCTTGCGGGGCTGGAAGAGGTGCAGGATAATGCCTTTAAGTACGAAAAGCTTATCTACGACGGCCCCTATTCCGAAAGCGTCGAACAAAAAACCTATGCTCCCCAAAAGGTGCTTTCGCATGAGCAGGCGGAACGGGAAGTGAGCAAGCTGTTCGGCAATGCCCGCTTTTCGGGAGAAATAAAGGAGGGCGGCTGGTATTGCTTCGACGTTGACGGCGGCAGAGTGGTCACCGCGCGCGACGGCAAGGTGGCGGAATACGAAAGGTATTCCGAAGGGCATGCTCCGAGCGCCGAAAAGTGCGTGCGGCTTGCAGAGGAGTTTTGCTGCAAGCTGGGGTACGACGTCAAAGCCGTGTGGGTGTCGGAAGAAGGACAGACGGTATACGTCAACTGCGTCACCGTTAACGACGGCATAAAAATTTATCCCGCCATGGTCAAGGTGGCTGTGTGCGACGGCGTGGTGGGGTGCGAAGCCCGCGCCTATCTGTACAACTGCGGCGCCGCCGCCGAGTTCGGCAACGTTTCCCGCAGACAAGCACAGCAGACGCTGGACAAAAGCCTTGTCGTGACCAAAGTGGGCAAGGCGGTGGTGGAAAAAGACAACGCTCTTCACCCCTGCTACGAGTTTACCTGCCGCAAGGGCAGCCGCACCTATTTCGTGTACGTCAGCTCCGTCAGCGGCGAGGAAGTGGACATTCTGCAAGTGGCGCAAGGAACGGAAGGCACCGTGCTCTGACGCGTTGCGCCTAAAAAGCCATGTCACCGAATTTTGCAAACGTTTGTAAAATTTGGTGACGTTTTTTTGTTTTTAATTGTAGGCGGCAGCAGTTTTTGCGGTTTACAACAACTTTTCGACGCCTACTATCGGGCCGTGGGGCAGCGTTACGTGCGGCGCTTTGCGCGTATTCTCGCCGTATGAAGTGGCTCGGCATATATCCCGCTTTTGGGGGAGTGGCAACGCGCGGTTCTGCTCTCGGACGATATGAGTGGACGACTGACGTGTGCGGCGTTTGGGACAGGGCAAACGCCCAATGCCGTGTACTAATCGGCGGCATTTTGCCGACTCGGTGCGGCGTTACCTTCGCCGCGAACGTCAAAGGCTGCGATACACTTTGGCTTTCGGCGCTTATTCGCCCTTTCGTCAGGAAAATTGTTTGCCCGATGCCGCCTGAAATATCAACTTGACTTGCCCGCGCATATAAGATATAATAATCTCAACTATGAGCGCCCGCTAAGGCGTTTTGATTATGAACGTCCGCTAAGGCGTACTCCGCGGACGGGGAGCGTGTATATGATAGACAGGGCGGTTATTCTGGCGGCGGGCAGAGGCACGCGCTTTTTGCCCTACACAAAGGCATACCCCAAGGAAATGCTTGCTGTGGCGGATAAACCCGCATTGCAGCTATTGGTAGAGGAGGTTTCCGCCTCCGGCATAAAAAACGTGCTGATAGTCATCTCCCGCGACAAGCAGGACGTGGTGCGCCACTTTACTCCCGACAGAGATTTGGAACGCAGTCTGGAAAAGGAGGGCAAGGGGGACGCAGCCGAGCAGCTGCGCGCGCTGGACAACCTTGCCGAGGTAAGCTTTGCCTATCAGCCGACTGCAAACGGCACGGGCAACGCCCTGCTGCTGGCGGAAGATTGGGCGGAAAATAAGCCCTTTGCCGTGCTTAACGGCGACGACGTAATTTTGTCCGACGAACCGGTGACCTTGCAGTTGGCGCGCGCCTACGAAAGGTGCCGCAGCTGTGTGGTGGGGGTGCAGCAGGTGGACAGGGACGCAATACACAAGTACGCCTCCTGCCGCGTGGAGGAAAGCGACGGCAGACTGCACCGCATATCGGACATAGTGGAAAAGCCTCGCGACAACGAAGTGTACAGCCTGCTTGCGCCGTTGGGCAGATACGTAGCCCTTCCGCAGGTGTTCGACGTCATACGTCGCACACCCAAACGGGGCAACGAGGTATGCTTTACCGACGCATTGCAGATAATGGCAAGGGAACAGGGCATTTTCGCCTACGAATTTCAGGGCGAGCGGTTCGACTTCGGCGACAAGCTGGGCTACGTCAAGGGAGTCACGCGGTACGCCCTTGCCGACGGCAGATTTCACGACGAATATCTGGCGTATCTGAAAGAATTGATAAAAATTTTATAAGGAGATAAAAACTATGGCTTACACGAGCAGAAAGGATATCCCCGAAAAGTACAAATGGAATCTGGGAGATATCTTCACCACACCGCAGGATTGGGAAACCGCCTTTGCCGAGTTTGAAAAAAACTATACTCAGCTTGCGCAGTACAAGGGAAAGCTTGCCGACAAGGCGGCATTGCTGGAATTTCTGAAGCTTTCCGACCAAACGGACGTAAAGCTGGGACAGCTTTATTGCTACGCCTGTATGAGCTACAACGAGGACAGCCAAGACAGCGAAAAGCAGGCGAGATACAGCAGGGTTTACGGGCTGCTTACCAAGTACAGCGCCCTTACCTCCTTCGTTTCGCCGGAGCTTTCCTCTCTGCCCGACAGCCTTCTCAAAAAGTATGCGGCTGATCCGGATTTTTCCGATTACGACGTAATGCTCAAAAATATCCTCAGCGGCAAAAAGCACATACTCTCCGCCGAAGAAGAAATGCTTATGGCAAACGTCGGCTCCTTTTCTTCGCAGTTTCAGGAGGTGTTCAGCCGTCTGGACAGCGGCGACATCAAGTTCCGCAAGATAACGGTAGACGGTAAAAAGGTGCAGCTCGGTCACGGCGTATATTCCATGCTGTTGCAGCACAAGGATCAGGCTGTGCGCAAAAAGGCGTTTGAAACGTACTACAAATCGTATATAGAGGTCATCAACACCCTTGCGGGGCTGTACGAGGGCAGCGTAAAGGCGGACGTTTTCCGCGCCCGCGCCAGAAAGTTCAAAAGCGCCATGGAAGCGGCTTTGTTTTACGAGCAGGTGGACAAAAAGGTGTACGACAACCTTATAAAATGTCTGCACGCCAACTTCGAGCCTATGCACCGTTACATTGCGCTGCGCAAAAAGCTTTTGGGTGTGGAAACGCTCAATATGTACGACCTGTACGTTCCCATTTTTGAGGACGCGGATATTTCCTGCGAATACGAGGAAGCGTGCGAGCTTGTCAAAAAGGGACTTGCCCCTTTGGGCAAGGACTATCTGGACGTGGTGCAGCATGCCTTTGACAACAGGTGGATAGACGTGTGCGAAACTCCCACCAAGCGCACCGGCGCGTACTCTATGGGAGTGCCCGGCGTTCACCCCTATATGCTGCTCAACTACCAGAAGACCACCCACGACGTGTTTACCATTGCGCACGAAATGGGACATTCCATGCACACCTATTACAGCGAAAAGGCGCAGCCTGTGGCAAAAGCCGACTACAAAATTTTCGTGGCGGAGGTGGCTTCCACCTGCAACGAGGTGCTGCTGCTGAAGTATCTGCTTTCCACCGTCACCGACGATAACGTCAAAAAATATCTGCTGCAATATTATCTGGATATGCTGCGCACCACAATGTACCGTCAGGCAATGTTTGCCGAGTTCGAGCAGATAACGCACGCCATGGCGGAAAAGGGACAGCCCCTAACTGCCGAAAGCATGTGCAAAAAGTACCTCAAGCTCAACAAGATGTACTACGGCAAGGCTGTGCGTCACAACAAGGAGATAAAGTACGAGTGGGCGCGTATTCCCCATTTCTACCGCGCGTTTTACGTTTACAAATACTCCACGGGCATAATCTCCGCCGTGTGCATTGCGGAAAAGATACTGAGCGAAGGCGCTCCCGCCGTGGAAAAGTACAAGCAGTTCCTGTCGCTGGGCGGCAGTATGGATCCCGTTTCCGAGCTTAAAGTGGCGGGAGTGGATCTCACCTCCTCCGAACCCTTCGACGTGGTGGCAAAATCCTTCCGCGACACGCTGTCGCAGCTGGAAGAGCTTTGCAAATAGCCTGTCTTTACGGGCATTGAGGCAAAACTCCTTTGCGAAGCGCCCCAAGCGGCGTTCTGACAGGTCAAAGGTTTGTGCCCGATACGCCTGACGGCTTACGTTCAAAACAAAGGGACGCATTGCGGTGCGTCCCTTTTTTGTGCGGCGGCGGTGCGCTTTGTATACGCGAAAAAAAGCGTCCCGTTCGGAACGCTTTTTGTTTTTTTGTCGACGTAAAGGGCTTTACGCCTTGTTTGCGCTGCCCAAAACGTCCGTTATCTTGTGCTTTACCATTTCCTTCATCATGGTTCTGGCGTCGCCGAGATACTGTCTGGGATCGAAGTGGGAGGGGTTTTCCACAAAGTGCTTTCTTATGGCTGCGGTAAAGGCTACGCGCAGGTCGCTGTCTATGTTTATCTTGCACACAGCCATCTTCGCCGCCTTTTTCAGCTCGCTTTCGGGAATACCTATGGCGTTGGGCATGCTGCCGCCGTATTGGTTTATGATAGCCACCTTGTCTTGGGGCACGCTGCTTGCGCCGTGCAGCACGATGGGGAATCCGGGCAGACGTCTGCCTATTTCTTCCAGAATGTCCAGACGCAGCTTGGGATCCTGTCCCGGTTTGAATTTGTATGCGCCGTGGCTGGTGCCTATGGCTATGGCAAGGCTGTCTATGCCCGTTCTGGAGGTGAATTCTTCCACTTCGTCGGGGCTGGTGAACAATGCGTCGTCCTCCGCCACGTGCACGTCGTCCTCTACGCCGGCAAGCTTGCCAAGCTCCGCCTCGACGACTACGCCGTGGTCGTGGGCGTATTCCACAACCTTGCGTGTAAGGGCGATGTTTTCCTCCCACGGCTTGGAGGAGGCGTCTATCATAACGGAAGTAAAGCCGCCGTCGATAGAGGCTTTGCAGATGTCGAAATCGGCGCCGTGGTCAAGGTGCATGACGATGGGGATATCCGTCGTTTCCACAGCCGCAGCCACAAGGTGCTTCAGGTACACGGGGTTGGCGTACTTTCTTGCCCCCGCCGATACTTGCAGTATCACGGGCGAGCGGCATTCGTTGGCGGCTTCCACAATGGCTTGGATCATTTCCATGTTGTTGACGTTGAACGCGCCTATGGCGTATCCGCCTTTGTAGGCTTTTTCAAACATTTCTTTGCTTGTTACAAGTGGCATAATAACCTCCAAAATAAATTTTTTTTATGAATGCTTTACTTATTTTTATGCAAAATTGCGCAACTGTTTTGTTGTCAAACACATACGCTTATGCTATAATACTAAAGGTATTGTACCACAACCCTCGTTTTAAGTAAAGCGGGAATTGTGAAACCAACCGGAAAAATTTTTTTGGAGGTAATTCAAAAATGGCAAAGAAAAACGTAAGAGTTGCAATCAACGGTTTTGGACGTATCGGCCGTCTGGCTTTCCGTCAGATGTTCGGTGCCGAAGGGTACGAAATTGTCGCTATCAACGACCTCACCAGCCCCAAAATGCTGGCGCACCTGTTGAAGTACGACACCGCGCAGGGCAACTACGTGGCAATGGGACACACCGTTTCCTACAAGGATGCTATCTATGCCGAAGACGGCAAGACGGTTGTTACCCCCGGCTCCATAACCGTAGACGGCAAAGAGATAACCATCTATGCCGAACCCAAGGCTGTAAACCTTCCTTGGAAGGCTCTTGACGTAGACGTGGTGTTGGAATGCACCGGTTTCTACTGCTCCAAGGAAAAGAGTCAGGCTCACATCGACGCAGGCGCAAAGAAAGTTGTAATTTCCGCTCCCGCAGGAAAAGACCTTCCTACCGTTGTTTACGGTGTAAACGAACACATTTTGAAGGCTGAAGATACAATCATTTCCGCAGCAAGCTGCACAACAAACTGTCTTGCACCCATGGCAAAGGCTTTGAACGATTACGCTCCCATAAAGAGCGGTATCATGACCACCGTTCACGCCTACACCGGCGACCAGATGGTTCTGGACGGACCTCACCGCAAGGGCGACCTTCGCCGCGCACGCGCAGCAGCGCAGAACATCGTTCCCAACACGACGGGCGCAGCAAAGGCTATCGGACTGGTTATTCCCGAGCTGGACAAAAAGCTTATCGGTTCCGCACAGCGCGTTCCCACCTGCACGGGCAGCACGACGATACTCGTGGCCGTTGTAAAGGGCAAGGATATCACCGTTGACTCCATCAACGCCTACATGAAGAGCGTCGCTTCCGACTCTTACGGCTACAACGAAGATATGATCGTTTCCAGCGACATCATCGGTATGAGCTACGGCAGCCTGTTCGATTCCACCCAGACCATGGTGGCTAAAATCGACGACGACACCTATCAGGTGCAGGTAGTTGCTTGGTACGACAACGAAAACAGCTATACCACCCAGATGGTAAAGACCATCAAATACTTTGCCGAACTGAAATAACTCTTGGCACAAAAACGCCCGAAGCACTCCTTCGGGCGTTTTTTTATTGCGGCAAATTCCACCGTACGGCGCAGCGCCTGCAAAACGTTGCGGTTATGCCGTTGAATGCAACGCCTGCGATACAGCGCAGTGGCGGATTAAACTGCCGTGCAGTACTTGCAAATCATTGCATGCAAATTGTGCTGTTGTACGCAACGCTTACGAAATATTGCGGTGAACAATGCTATTA
>DVOC01000069.1 GCA_018713905.1 Candidatus Fimimonas merdipullorum | reverse complement strand
TTTTCCGAGCGTTCAAACAACGTTTCGGCAATTTCCGGCTTGGTCTTTGCCAAAGAAGCGTAGCGCGTTTCGCTCTTGATGAATTCCTGATAGTTGCCCGTGGGATCCTTGCTGTCCAGCGTGAAGGGGTTCTTGCCCTGTGCCGCAAGGTCGGGGTTGTAGCGGTACAGCTGCCAATATCCGCAGTCTACCGCGCGCTTGATCTCCTCCTGCGATTTGCCCATGTTTATACCGTGGTTGATGCAGGGAGCGTATGCGATGATAAGGGAAGGTCCGTGGTAGGCTTCCGCCTCGGTAAGCGCCTTTACAAGCTGTGCCTGACTTGCGCCCATGCCCACCTGCGCTACGTACACGTAGCCATAGGACATAGCCATCATGCCCAGATCCTTTTTCTTTACGCGCTTGCCTGCCGCGGCAAACTTTGCAACTGCGCCGGTGGGGGAGGATTTGCTCGCCTGTCCGCCGGTGTTGGAGTAAACCTCGGTGTCCAGCACAAGCACGTTTACGTCCTCGTCGCTTGCCAGCACGTGGTCAAGTCCGCCGTAGCCGATGTCGTATGCCCAGCCGTCGCCGCCGAATATCCACACGGATTTTTTGACGAGGCAGTCCTTTTCGCTGAGTACCTGTTTTACCAAAGCGTCCTGCTCGCAGCCGCAGCCGTCGCACTTTTCCAAAAGGGCAACGAGGTCGGCAGCCGCCTTTTTGCTGCCTTCGGCGTCTTCCATGTTTTGCAGCCACGCGTCGCACACGGCGGCGGAATCGGTGCCCGCCCATGCTTCTTTAAGAGCGGAAACCTTTTCCACAAGGCGCTTTCTGCGCTGGTTGTACGCAAGGTTTATGCCGTAGCCGAATTCGGCGTTGTCCTCAAACAGGCTGTTTGCCCAAGCGGGGCCGTGACCGTCCTTATTGACGGTGTAGGGGCAGGTGGGGGCGGAGCCGCCGTAAATGGAAGAGCAGCCGGTAGCGTTTGCTATTATCATTCTGTCGCCGAACAGTTGCGTCACAAGCTTGACGTAAGGCGTTTCGCCGCAGCCGGCGCACGCGCCGGAAAATTCAAACAGAGGCTGCTTGAACTGGCTTCCCTTTGCCGTCTTGGGGTTGAGGGGACATTCTACCTGCGTCACGCTTTCGGAGTACTTGTAGTTGGCTTCTTCCTTTTGCATTATCTGCTCTGCGGGAACCATCACCAAAGCCTTTTCCTTGGCGGGGCAGACGTTGGCGCACACGCCGCAGCCCGTGCAGTCCAGCGGGCTTATCTGCATACGGAATTTTGCGCCCTTGACGCCTATTGCCGCCTTGGCGGTAAAGGTTTCGGGCAGGTTTTCGTTGTCGGAAACAAGCACGGGACGAATTACGGCGTGGGGGCATGCCATGGAGCATTGCGCACACTGTATGCACTTGTCCGCCTGCCAGTCGGGCAGGTTGACGGCAATGCCGCGCTTCTCGTACTTGGTGGTGCCTGTGGGCACTACGCCGGCGGGATCGAACGCCGATACGGGCAGTTCGTTGCCCTTCTGCGCCAAAATGGGACGCACAAAATCTTCGTAGTAGGCGTTTTCCGACTGTTCGGGCAGGTCTGCGCCGACAGTGGTGGTAGTCCACTCTGCGGGCACGTCCACGCGGTGAAGTCCCGCAACGGCTCCGTCGATGGCGGCGAAGTTGGCGTCGATGACCTTTTGTCCCTTTTTGCCGTAAGACTTGATTACCGCCTGCTTCATGTATTCTTCCGCCTGTTCGTAGGGGATGATGTCGGCAAGCTTGAAGAACGCCGCCTGCATGACCATGTTGGTGGACTTTGCCGAACCTGCCTTCAAGGCAATGTGCAGACCGTCTATGGTGTACAGCTTCAGATGCTTTTGCGCGATCTGATTCTTCATTTTTGCGGGCAGTTCCTTTTCCAGCTCGGCGTCCGTCCATGCGCAGTTAAGCAGGAAGGTGCCGCCGTCCTTGGCGTCGGCAAGCATATCGTAACGGGTTACGTAGCTTTGGTTGTGGCAGGCGATAAACTCCGCCTGATCGATAAGGTAGCTGGACTTTATGGGGTTTTTGCCGAAGCGCAGGTGAGAAACGGTAAGTCCGCCGGACTTTTTGCTGTCGTACTCGAAGTAGCCCTGCGCATACAGATCGGTGTGGTCGCCTATTATCTTTATGCTGTTTTTGTTTGCGCCCACCGTTCCGTCGCTGCCTAGACCGTAAAATTTGCAGCGGGTGGTGCCTGCGGGGGCAACGTCTATCATTTCTTTTACGGAGAGAGAAGTGCCCGTCACGTCGTCGTTTATACCCACGGTGAAGTGGTTTTTCTTGTCGCCGTCCAGATTGCGGTAAATGGCAAGTATCATGGAGGGGGTAAACTCTTTGCTGCCCATGCCGTAACGGCCGCCCACAACGGTGTCTACGTGACGTCCCGTTTCAGTCAGCGCGGCAACAACGTCCAGATACAAAGGCTCGCCAAGGCTGCCCGGCTCCTTCGTTCTGTCCATAACGGCAAGCTTTTTCACAGTCTTGGGCAAAGCGTCCACAAAGTGCTTTGCCGAGAAGGGACGGTACAGACGTACTTTCAGCACGCCCACCTTTTCGCCCTTGGCGGTAAGGTAGTCCACGGTTTCCTCCACAGCTTCGGCGCCGCTGCCCATAATGACGATGACCTTGTCGGCGTCGGGTGCGCCCACGTAGTTGAACAGATGGTAGTGTCTGCCCGTAAGCTCTCCCACCTTCTGCATGTATTTTTCCACGATGGCGGGGGTGGCAAGGTAGAACTTGTTTGCCGCTTCTCTGTTCTGGAAGTAGATATCGGCGTTCTGCGCCGTACCTTGAAGCTGCGGATGCTCGGGGTTGAGCGCGCGTGCACGGAAGTCGTCCACGTACTTCATATCCAGCAGCTTTGCCATGTCGTCGTAGGATATTTCATCTATCTTGGACACTTCGTGGCTGGTGCGGAAACCGTCGAAGAAATGCAGGAAGGGCACTTTTGCTTCCAAAGTGGAAAGGTGCGCCACCAAAGCCAGATCCATCGCTTCCTGAACGGAGTTGCTGGAAAGAAGGGCAAAGCCCGTCTGGCGGCAAGCCATTACGTCTTGGTGATCGCCGAAAATGTTAAGCGCGTGCGCAGCCAGCGCTCTTGCCGAAACGTGGAACACGCAGGGCAGCAGTTCGCCGCTTATCTTGTACATATTGGGGATCATCAGCAGCAATCCTTGGCTGGCGGTAAAGGTGCTGGTAAGCGCACCTGCCACAAGGCTGCCGTGAACGGCGCCCGCTGCGCCTCCTTCCGATTGCATTTCTGCAATTCTGACGGTCTGACCGAACAGGTTCTTTCTGCCTTGTGCAGCCCATTCGTCGGCCACTTCCGCCATGGGAGAAGAGGGAGTGATCGGGTAAATTGCCGCAACGTCGCTGAAAGCATACGCAACGTGAGAAGCGGCGGTGTTACCGTCAATAGTTCTCTTTGCCATTTTTGTTTTTCCTCCAAAAATTATTGTAGATTTACGTTAAACAGGGCGTTTTTTCGCCTTGTCATACAAAATTATTATATACTTATACCCACTTAAAGTCAAGTCGCAAAAAGTAATTTATATAATTATTCTTCCTAAATTCTTCGTGAAAAATTTGCCTGTGCCCGTTGCCCGAGGTTTTCCCGACGGTAGCGCCCTCCTGTCGCAACGGCAGACGGCAGTCGGTTGTCAAAAGTCTGACGTAAACACTGCCGATACGTTTTGTGGCTGCATTGTACCGCAGATTCGCGTGAACTTTTTATATCGGGCGTTGCCAATAGTATAATTCACCCATCGGAACGTCTCTGAAAAACGTGCAATTACGCCCTAACTCTCTTGACACTGAGCTTACGTTCCTGCCAAGCAACCTTGCAATCTCACGGCAGTTTTCCCCCTTAACGTAATATTCTCGTAGACAGCAGCGTTCTTCTATGGTAAAATGACGGTAGTTCATACAAGTCTCCTTTGGTAAATTTTTGGTTTTACAACTACGTTTTACCACAGATTTGTATGAACTTTTTTATGGGTGTTGCACTTAATAGTATAATTCACCGAAAAACAAAAAAGGCACGGAAACCGTGCCTCTTGGCTCCTCAAGTAGGGTTTGAACCTACGACCCTCCGGTTAACAGCCGGATGCTCTGCCGCTGAGCTATTGAGGAATATTGCCTATGTATAATACCACTCGCGCCGAAATATGTCAATAATTTTACGGCGATTTTTCACAAAAAAACTGCTCCGCGACAAAGGGAACTTTGTTGCCACGTTCACGCGCGGGAAAGCGACGCCGAAAGAATATGCTTGCTCGGGCAAAGTGGCAGGGCGGAGGTACGCCGCCCTGCGGCAAAAGCAAAGTGTACTCGCGCCGTGCGGGTATTGACTTTTGCTTTTTTGCTGTGGTACAATAACCGTCGGAGGTAAACAAATATGCTTGCCGCGGTAATTTTGGGAAACAGGCTCAACGACGACGGTTCGCCGTCGCAGATAATGAAATATCGCATGCGACTTGCGCTGGAGGTGTACAAAAGGCTTTCGCCGCAGGTGGTAATTCTTTCGGGCGGCATTGCCAACGCCAAGGCGGGCATAAGCGAAGCGGAGGTAATGTACGGATTTCTGAGCGGCTGCGGAGTACCGCAAAGTCTGCTTGTTGCCGAAAGCAAGTCGCTGTCCACAAAGCAAAACGCCGAGTTTTCCCTTCCGCTGGCGCAAAAGCTCGGCGCAGACGCATTGGTGGTGTGCACCTCTCCGGAGCATATGTACCGAAGCTATCTCAACCCGCAAAAGCTGTTTGCAAAGCAGGCGAAGGGCAGTGGTATAAGCCTTTACTTTTGCAGTAGCCTTTCCGACGTGGACAGTCTGTGTCGTCAGCTTGCGGAGCGTTGATCTCTTTGCGGAGGGCAAAAGGAAAAGACGTAAACTTCAAGTGAGTCAAAGGTTTCTCAAAAATGGCGTCGGCAACGATATTGCACACACCTCACGCCCCCAAATAGGGCGTTCGTGCTGTGTACTGCGCAGAATCGAGAAACTTTCTTTACAAATTCAGTCGCATTTTCGGAACGGGAAAACCTTTATTTACAACAACGTTGAATTTACACAGGCACCGAATTTACCAAAACGTAAAATTTAATTACTGCGTTTTTTTGCAAATAAAAACAGCGGGGATCGGTTCCTCGCTGTTTTGAGTTGAAGCGGATTATACCCGTTGTATGAACGCCCGTAAAAAACTCCCGCAAAGTGTCGAAGAACAGAGTTGCACGACAAAATCGCAAAAAGTATTTGCGCGGGCTGTTCGTCATTCCGCAGTTGCTTTGCAAATTTTCGCAAAGTGGCGCGTCCCGTCGGACAATTCGTCAAATCGCCGGCAAAATCGCCAGAGCAATCTGGCAGTAAACTATCAGCGACAGCGCGTCCACTATGGTGGTGATAAAGGGGCTGGCAACTACTGCGGGGTCCAGTTTGCATGCCTTTGCCACAATGGGCATTATGCTGCCCACAAGCTTGGAAAGCAGCACGGTGGCAAACAGCGCCAGCGACACCACAAGGCAGATATCCCACGTGTAGGCGTAGCCGAAAAGCAGTCCGTCCAACAGCATAAGCTTGCCAAAGCACACGGCGGAAAGGCAAAGGGCAAGAATTACGGCTACGCGCAGTTCCTTCCATATCACCTTGCCTATGTCGCTCGGGTGCAGCTCGTCCAGAGCCATGCTGCGCACGATAGTGACGGAAGATTGGCTTCCGGCGTTGCCGCCCGTGTCCATCAGCATGGGAATACAGGCGAACAGCAGAGTGCTCAGCTGGTTTAAGGTGGCTTCGTAGGTGTTTATGATAAGTCCCGTAAAGGTGGCGGAAATCATCAGCAGCAACAGCCACGGTATCCTGTTTTTGAAAATCTGCCACACGCTCTGGTTGAGGTAGGATACGTCCGACGGCGTGATAGCCGCCATCTTCGCCATATCTTCGGTGGCTTCCTCGTTGATGACGTCCAGCACATCGTCTACGGTAATGATGCCCACAATGCGGTTTTCGCCGTCCACGACGGGCAAAGCGTACAGGTCGTAGCGGGAAATGGTCTGCGCAACGTTTTCCTTGTCGTCGTTGGTGCCGGCGCTTATCACGTTGTGCTCCATAAATTCCGACACGGGCGTGTCGTAGTCGTGCAGCAGCAGGTCTTTTACCGTCACCAGCCCCAAAAGCTTGCGTTTGTCGTCGGTGACGTAGCACACGTAAATGGTTTCCTTGTCGGGCGCCGTTTTGCGTATCCTGTCAAAGCACTCCTTTACCGTCCATTGCTCCCGAAGGCTCACGTATTCCACCGTCATAATGGTGCCTGCGCTGTCCTTGGGGTAGTGCAGTATCTCGTTTATCTGCGCCCTCGTTTCCGCGTCCGACTGCGCTATGATACGCTTCACCACGTTGGCGGGCATTTCCTCTATTACGTCCACCGTGTCGTCTACGAACATTTCGTCAAACACCGCTTTAATTTCCGCGTCGGAAAACACCGAAATAAGCAGCTGCTGCTTGTCGGTAGGCATTTCCACAAAGGATTCCGCAGCGTTTTCCTTGGAAAGCAGTCTGAACACGGGCGGCATGTCCTTTTCAGGCAGGTTTTCCAGCACCTGCGCGCAGTCCTGCGCGGGCAGTTGGTCGAGCAGCGTCTGTATCTCTCGGAAATTTTTGCTTTCAAGCAGCTGCTTTACCTGTTCCGACAGCTGCACGGTATCAATGCGTTCCTGTTCCATTTTACCTCCTTTCGGCGGTGAGAAAAAACGTCCGCACTTGCAAAAGTACAGACGTAACGAAAAAATATATGCGTCCTACCATTACAAGTTTTAGCATCACAGGGCGGTGAAGTTGCATTAAACTTTGCCTTGGCTTCGACAAAGCCTGTTCACCTGAAGGGACGTGTCTCCACGCTTCTTCGGCAGCAACCCATATCCTTGTGGTAGCCTCACCTACCGGATAATCTTCTGTTACTATTGTAGTTTCATTTTTGCAAAGTGTCAACCCCCTTTTGAAAAATAACGCAATTTTTCCCGTCGCGTCCTTTCGCAACTTTATTTGACACAACCCACGCCGTGTAGTACAATAGCAAAAGAGGTTTGTATGAAGCAATTTTATCAGCAAAGATTTTACTGGATATTTCACTACACCCGCAAAAGCTTTTGGTACTGCGTTGCCAAAACTCTGTGCATTGTGTTGGGCTTGCCCCTTTTCTGCGTGTCGGTAGCGGTGGACATGGTGCTTACCGCCGTCAATATGCTGTTTTGCTGGATACCCGTGCTCAACGTGGTGGTGCGGGTAGTGTTCAAAGCCATAACTACGGTGTTGGGCAGCACTTTTTACATATGTATTCTTCCCGACTTGAAGGCTTATCGCGAGGCCGAGCGGCAAAACGTGCAGTACGACATTGCCGACGCCGACGAGGCGCAAACGAAAATCCTCGACGAGGCGCAAACGGAAGCGTCCGACGGCGTTCAGGATAATTCCGACGACGAAACTGTCGGGTAAGGCTTGGCGCGTATCCTGCGCTTGCGGCAACGAGAGCGCAAAAAAGACAGTTGCAAAGTTTTGCGGCGCACGCAACGGGCATACCGTCTGCAATAGATTACAACGTTTAACCTGATTTTTTCGTTTTGCGGCGCACGCAACGGGCGCAGGTCGCCTTACTCGCCGCTGCACAAACGAATCCCTTTTAGGGCAATTACGCCACAAATTTACATAAAGCAGTAAAAAAGCACGCAAGAATCCTTCTGCGTGCTTTTGTCGACTTGGGACGACAAATACGGTATTTTATCTGCAATAATTTTCAAATTTTGACACAGTCCGTCGTGGTAAAATAGGGGCACCTGACATGACGGAGGAAAGACAAAGTGATAAAAGTAGGTTTGATAGGTCAGCCCGGGCTGAAAGAAAAGCTGTGCGCAAATTTCGAGGTGGTGTTTGACGCAGACGGAGGCAACGCGCGTCAGTGCATAGAAACTATTCCCGCGGACGTGGTGATTACGGAACTGATAATGAGCGGCGAGGACGGCTTCGCTCTGCTGGAAAAGTACCGCGACGTAAGGTTTATAGTGGCGTCGGAACTGAAAAGCGAGGTATTTGTAATACGTGCGCTGGATCTCGGTGCAAAATACTACTTGGTAAAGCCGTTGGAATACGGAGTGCTGGAACAGCGCATAACCAACGCCGCCGAAGGGGAAAAGCTGGGCGCAAAGCTGCTGCGTCCCAAAAGCGTTTCGGAAAAAACTCTGGACGAAAGAATAAGCAATATCTTCGTGACGGTGGGCATACCCGCCCACATAAAGGGATATCAGTTTTTGCGCGAGGGCATAAAGCTTGCGGTGGACGATCCGCCCATCATCAACGCGATAACCAAAAGCTTGTATCCTTCCATTGCCCGAAAGTTCGGCACAACGTCCAGCAAAGTGGAGCGCGCCATACGCCACGCCATAGAGGTGGCTTGGAACAGAGGAAAAATAGAAAACATAAACAGCGTGTTCGGCGTAAAGGTGTACAACTCGTCGGAAAAGCCCACCAACGGCGAATTTATAGCGTTGCTGGCGGACAAAATGCTGCTGGAATGTACTTGCTGAAACGTAGCTTACGGGGTAAGCGCCCCGCGGGCTGCAAATTATTTGATTCAGGCGTGCGTAAGCGCGCCCTTTTTCGCCCTTTTAGGTTTGCCGTACGGGTAGTTTTTACTATATAAATATTTCATGGGACATATCTGAGAGCCACTTTTACCTGTTGTTATTTGTCGGCTTGCGTATAGCATATCGTGCGGCAATGTACGTTGCGGAAGGATATTTATCGGGGCGTGCATAGCGCGCCCTTTTGCCTGTCTTTTGAAGCTTGGCCGTCGTGCGGTTTTGCCGCACGGGGAGTTTTTTCGTTATGTGAAAATATTTATCGAAGCGCAAGTGCGTTTTTACCTGTTATTATTTGGCGTTTTACGTATAGTGTGTCGTGCGGCAAGGTCTGTTTCCGAGAAATATTCGTAGTGGGCTGCCGTGCGCACTCCCCGCTTTTCGGCGTGCAAAAACAAAAATGAAAAGTTGTAAAGATATTTAACTAAACACTTGCATTATCCGACGTAATGTGCTACAATACAAGGCGCAATCGGAGGAAATATGCAATATCTTAAAAAAGAGATAAGACAAAATATTTTGGCTGCTGCGGTAGAGGAGTTTAAGGATCACGGCTATGCCGACGCGTCCATACGCAACATTGCCAATAATGCCGAAATATCTTTGGGCAACATTTATCGCTACTTTGCCAACAAGGAAGCGTTGTATTTTGCCGTGATCAATCCTTT
>DVOC01000068.1 GCA_018713905.1 Candidatus Fimimonas merdipullorum | reverse complement strand
GTCAGCCCGAAGGAGGAGCGGTAAGGCGGCGCAGCAACAAGGAGCAATAAAAAAGGAAAGGCGTTTTTTACCTTTCCTTTTATTGTTGCGACCACAAGCAAGCCGCCTAATGGCGGAAGCGAAGGGATTCGAACCCTTGTACCGATTGCTCGGTAACCGCATTTCGAGTGCGGGCCGTTATGACCACTTCGATACGCTTCCACAAAGCCATACTATTATATCAACTCTACGCCCGATTGTCAACGGCTGCCGCCATATTCGCAGCGCAAAAAGAATGCGGCGCAAGCTCGTGCAGAGTTTGAACGGGCAACGCAGTTGCAACCGCTGCAAATAACGCAGTTGCTGTAATTCCATGGCGGAAAACTCGCCGGCGTCCATGGCAAGTTGCAACCGTTGTAAATAACACGGTTGCCGTCATTGCAAATAACGGACTTGCAGCCATTGCAATTTGCGTCAACGTATGATATACTGATTATTACGCAGATATACGCAGATATGCGCCCAAACGCAGGCGCGTACTTCATTTTTGCCAAGTAAAACGCAAAAATCCTCATGCGTATGCGCTCCGACAAGACACGCGAGGGCGCACAAGGAGTTTTAGTATGAAACGTATCAGACTTACAGTCATTTTAGCCGTTGTAGCGGTGCTGTGTCTGGCGCTTGCTGCATGTCAGCCGCCGCACGAGCATCAGTTCGGTCAGTGGCATGCCGACGAAACCAACCATTGGAAAACCTGCTCCTGCGGGCAGAAGTCCTACGAGGGGGCGCACACCTTCGGAAGCTGGGTGGTGGACGAACCGGCGACGGAAACGGAGGCGGGCAGTAAGCACGCCGTTTGCACCGAGTGCGGCTACCGCATAGAGGAAACAATTCCGGCAACGGGCGGCAGCCATCAGCACGAGTTTTCCGACAGATGGTACGGCGACGAGCAAGAGCATTGGCACGAATGTGCCTGCGGCGAAAAATCCGACGTCGAGGCGCACACTCCCTCGCAATGGATAACGGACGTGCCGGCAACGGAAAATTCCGAAGGCTCGCGCTATAAGCAGTGCACGGTATGCGGCAGAGAGCTGCAGAGGGAAGCCATTCCCGTTTTGGAAGGGGCGCGCACGGTAGAGCTGTACGCCATAAACGACTTCCACGGGCAGGTGGACAAAATGCCCGCCACGGCAGGGTATCTGGCGCAGCAGAAAAACAATAACCCCAACACCGTGCTCATCAACTCCGGAGATATGTTCCAAGGCTCTATGGAATCCAACTCCAACTACGGGCAGCTGCTTGCCGACTGCATGGACGAAGTGGGCTTCGACTGCCTTACCTACGGCAACCACGAGTTCGACTGGGGGCTGGACAAGGTGCGCGACCTCGTCAACAACAACGACTTTGCCTTTTTGGGTGCAAACATTTACGAATGGGACGCTCAAACCAAAACGTGGGGCGATTTTGCCGACGACATAGCGCAGGAATACATAGTAAAGACTCTGGACAACGGGCTTAAAGTAGGCGTGATAGGCGTTATCGGCAGTCAGCAGATAACCTCCATATCCTCTCAGCTGGTGCAGACCATAGGCTTCAAAGATCCTGCCGAAGTCATTCCTCCCTTGGCGGAGGAGCTGCGCAACGAGCAGGGGTGCGACGTGGTGGTGGTAAGCGCCCACTGCGGCAGCAGCGACCTGCTGGCAAGCATAGACGTATCGCAATATGCCGACGCGGTGTTCTGCGCTCACACCCACAGGGAAGAACGCTTCGAACGCAACGGCGTGCCCTTTTTGCAGGGAGGCAGCAACGGCTACAACGTTGCCCACATCGTTCTGACGGTGGAAAACGGCGAAGTAACCTGCGACACGTACGAACTCGTGCCCTACGATTACTCTTGGCCCAACCTGTACACCGTAGAGGAGATGATAGACAACTCTAACGAAGCGCTGGTAGAGGAGGCAAACCAAGTGCTGGCGTACCTTGAAAACGGCAGCCTTGATAAGTACGAAACGGCGCGTCTTGCCTGCCACGCCATAGCGGAATACGCTTTGCAAACGTACGGCGAAATAGACCTTGCAATGGTAAACGGCGGCAGAGATTACGTAAACGGCGGCGACGTCACGTACAGTCAGCTGTATTCGGCGTTGCCCTTCGACAATCAGGTGTACGTGGCAAAGGTGCTGGGCAGCGATATTCTGTACGAGGCAAGATACAACGAAATATACCGCGTAAGCGGCGAGGCGATATACAGCAACCAATACTACTACGTGGCGGTCATAGACTACCTGCTGTTCCATCAGGACGCCGACAGGGAATACGACTATTTCCCCTCCGCCTTTGAAAGTGGCTTTACGCCCGTGCCCCTTACCAAGCAGGGCGAGGACATCTACAACTACCGCCTTATCACGCGCGACTTTTTGCTGGAAGCAAACGTGGTGGACAGCTACGACTACACCCGTACCAACAACCGCAACGACACAAGTCTGTTGCAGACGGAAGTTACCTTCGATGGCGGCGGAACGGTATCGGGGCCGGAGCACGCGGGCACTATGGAGGATCCCTATTCCGTAGCAGACGCAATTCTGATGGCGACGGGCAAAACGTCTGCCGACAACGTGTACGGCTACGTGCGCTGCCAAGTTTCCGACGTAAGCGGTATCCGTCAGGGCACGTCGGGCGATTTGGGCAACTTCTACGTCACCGACGGCGCGGCGGAAATGTACGTGTATTTCGTCAGTCGCGGCTCAGTGTCTTCTTCGCAGGACGGAGTGTGGAATTCCACTTCCGACTTGCAGGTGGGGGACGACCTCGTCATATACGCGCAGCTCTACACCTATCAAGGCAGCGCGCAGATAGGGGGCGGCTATGCCTACTTCGTGGATGAACTGTATCCTCCGGTAGATATGGCGGCGCTGCTTTCCAAACGGTACGACGTAAGCCTTGCGCTGTGCTGAACGTTCACGGTTTTTGACAACGTATGCAATTTTTGTGTACAATAACCTTTGGATAAAGCAATTTATCGGCAAAAAACGCCGCAGTGCGTCAAAACGTCGGGCAGGTAGCCCGACGTTTTTTTGTCGCGGCGGGGCGCCGCTGCTTGGCGCCTTGCTTTGATAAGTCCGCCGCCGGCGCAGTCTTTTGCTTGTTTTCGCCGACAGGTTTTTTCATGCAAAAACTTCGTTAAATACCGCTTGCGTGCAAACAGCAAAAAAGGCTCGGTGCTCCGAGCCGTGTTTTTTTGTTGCGGTGCGGCTTAACCCTTTGCCGAGCCAATTTTCCGCATAGCGCCGCCGTAGTTTTTGTGCGTTGTGTCGTCACACGGTGGTGGATCCCAGTCCGCCGCTGCGCGTTTCCGTGGCGTCGTCGTCCTCCGTCAGCATATAGCGCAAAAAAATTCCCTGACAAAACGCCTGCCCGCGCTTTACGTGCAGGAGCTTGTCCCCCTCGTTGGTCATGCGCACGAAAATGTGCCCTTCGTTTTCCGCCCCGAAGTAGTCGGAGTCTATAACTCCCACCGTGTTGTTGAGTTTCAGGCGGTATTTGAACCCCAAGCCGCTTCTGGGAAATATCAGCAGACACCAGTCCTCCGGCATGTACGCCCGTATTCCCGTGGCGACCGTCGTCGTTTCCCCCGCTTGCAGCACAATGTCGTAGGGGGCAAAAAAGTCGTAACCGGCGCTGTGCGCCGTGGCACGTCTGGGCAATGCTATGTTCCTGTAAATTTCTTCGTCGCCGTAGGCAGCAAACTGCTCAAACGACACCTTGTAAAATTTGGCTTTCATATTTACCTCTTATTTATTGTAGCACACGCCCTCTCATTTTTCAAGGCTTTGCGCATTCAAAGTTCATATTCCGCTTTACAAGGGCAACGCGCGCCTTTTTAGGACTGTTGCCCGCCACCTTTCTCATAGCCTTTTTGCGTTTCGCCGCTTGCCGTTCGCGCCGTCACGCCTTCGTCCCTCATGCCGCACAGCCGCGGTTCAAGGCGTGCGCCCGCATTGTTGTGGGCGAAAACGTTCACAAAAAACTTCTCGGCAAATATGCCCCCGATCACAGCGTCGCGGCGACGTTTGTGACGCAGTCGTCCGTGCGCCGTTTACTTCCGTGGGGTATTTTTGTGAATTCGCCTTCGTCGGCTCGTCGTTTTATCTTTTGCGTAAGAAGAATTTACCAAATAATACTCCGAATGCCCGCCTTGCTTTCTGCGCCCCTCTTCGTCGGCGCAAGACCTGCTTTGCCTGCCTTTGCTTTGCCGCCCGCCTTTTACGGGAAATTTTTCCGCACTTCTGTGCAAAAGCCGCGGCGAAGTGCTGCGTTTCTGCAAAAACCGCCCTTTCAGTTTGCTTTCAGATAAATGAAAAGCTCAACTTCTTTTTCATTTAATCGTTTTGGTATTGACTTTTGCACGCCGAGGGGCGTATACTTTATTTTCCGAAAGGGTACAAATGTATTTTTGTCCGTTATGGCATATTTTTGTGCCAATTTGGATGCAGGTTTGAAATGTCTTTGACAAAAGTTACAAAGGGACAAAATTTCAGGTGCGGCTTTTTCGAGGTAGATCCTCTTACGCGACTGAAACAGATAAAGCAAGCCGGCTTCGACGAAACTATGTTTTGGTGGGGCACGGAGTTCGAGGACACCGACGGCAGCCGTTTCGATCTTTTCGACAACGCCGTAAAGATAGGGCTGTCCGTTTCCACCTGTCATTTCCCCTCCACGCACGCCGATTGGCTGTGGTACGAGCAGGAGGGCAAGGAATACGTAAAGCAGTTTGACCAAGCGTGCGCCGAGTGCGGCGAAAGAGGCGTTAAATACCTTGTCATTCACCTCACGCGCAAGCTGGTAACGCCGCCGCCCAACCAAACGGGTGCCGACAATTTTGCCAGAATGTTGGATTGCGCCAACAAGCACGGCGTGGTGATAGCGGTGGAGAACACTCGTTTCTTGAACTACAACGACTTTATCGTCAGCCGCTTCAAGGGCAATCCCGCATTGGGCTTTTGTTTCGACAGCGGGCACGCCAATTGCTACACTCCGTCGGAAAGCCCATTGGAAAGGTATTCCGACATGCTGGTCACCACCCACATACACGACAACTTGGGGCCGGTAGGGGCAGAGCCCGATCAGCACCACGTAATGGGCGAAGGCACGGTAAACTTCAGCAGGATTTTTGATTTGCTCAAAAAGTTTGACGCAAAGCATATCAATCTGGAGTCGTACTGCAACCCCACCAGCCGTTACTACGGCAAGCTGTCGTTGCAGCAGTTTTTGCAGATGTCCTTCGACAGGCTCACCGAGCAGATGAAAAAGAGCGGCATCGAGTAGGCCGCGCACAACCTTACGGATTCTCAGCCGCAGAGGCTTGGAATTAAAATATTTTCAAAAGGAGAAACAACAATGAAGAAAAGACTTGTCAGCATTTTGATTGCTGCTATACTCATCGTTTCCGCAGTGTTTGTTTTCGCCGCTTGCGATCCCGAGGACAAAAACGTCACCGAACTGGTTGCAGAAGCGCAGAACATGACGTGGGACGAAATCTACGCAAAGGCCAAGGAAGAAACGGGCGATTTCAACGCTTACGGTAACACTTCCCGTATCACTACCGCTATGGCGAACTTCGTTGCCAAGTATGGACAAGAACTTGGTCTTAACGAAAAGAATGCTGTAGGTTCCAAAATGAACGACAGCGCAATCTACACAACTCTTGCAAGCGAATACGCTTCCACAAACAACAGCAAAGGCGCTTCCATGGTTATGATTCAGGACGGTGCGCAACTCGTTCTTTACAGAGAACAGACAAAGATGCTCATCAACTACGTTCCTCAATCCATGAAGAGCAAGGTTGACGCAGAAGGACAAGTTCCTCTTGTTCAACAGTACATCAACAAGTTGTTCATCTGGAACAACACAGGCGACAATGTTCCTTCCATCACCAACGTTTGGCAGTTGACGGAACCCGCCATGAAGAGCAAGGTATTCTTCAAGAGCCCCAGTCTCGAACAAGTTAACATGAACTTCCTCATCATGCTTACAAGCGATGAATGGGCAACAAAACTTGCCGAAGCTTACAAAGCATACTACGGAAAAGACATTCAACTCGGTTCCTACAAGAATGCAGGTTACAAGTGGGTTGCAGAATTTATTGCAAATGCCAACTTCGCAATCGACAGCGACACCACGATGGCAAGAGAACTCAGCAAGACGGAAAATGCCGGCAACATTGGTTTGTTCGTGCTTTCCAAACTTCGTGACAGTTCCGTAACGGCTGACAACCTTCAGGTAGGTGCGTTTGTTAAGGAAAACGACCAATACGTAACAATTAATCCGTTCGCAGGATTCATGTATCCTATGTATTGTCAGGTTGCGGCAAACGGTCCCCGTCCGTACACGGCATTGCTGTTCATCGAATACCTTATGACGGAAGAAGGATTTGAACCTTGGGGTTCCGACATCGGTGCTTACTCCTCCAACAGCGACATCGGCGTTAACGACGGCGACGAAACATTGGCTTTCTGGAAGAATATCCTTGTATTCGAAGATCCCGATTACATCAGAGCAAACAAGGCAACCGTTGTAGACTTCGTAACGGCAGAAATTGACAAAAAAGACTAACGTTTTTACAGCCATTACTGAGGGGGCGGGTTAATACTTGCCCCCCTTTCATTAAAAAGGAGACACTATGCCTGAATTACTGGGCGTAAGCCGTAAAAGAAAATTTCTCAACTGGATGAAAGCCTTCTTTACGCAGCCGGCAAATATAATTTTGGTAGTAACGGTGATTGTGCTGGGCTTCTTTACGCTGTATCCTCTGATACTGCTGTTGGTTGACACCTTCAAAGTCCACGTTGCCGAACTCATGTTCCCCGAACTTGCAGGCTCTACCTTGAATTCCGCTACGGGATTCCACTGGTACAGAATGTTGTTCTCGGATATGAGCACCGTCTATTTCTGGAAACCCTTGCTCAACGCAGTTCTGATGTCGTTGCTGGCAAGCGTAATTGCAATTATCTACGGCGGAGTGGTGGCTTTCCTCATCACAAGAACGGATTTGAAAGCCAAAAAATTTCTCTCTGCCATATTCATTTTCCCCTACATCATGCCCTCCTGGACGCTGGCGTCATTCTGGAAAAACTTTTTCCAAAACCCCGACATCGGCACTTTCACCGGAGGAATGTTGTACAACTTCACCGGAATCAAGGTTTCCGAAGGATTTGTGTACGGACTTGTTCCCTGCGCAATAGTTTTGGGACTTCACTACGCACCTTTTGCCTACATTCTTATCGGCGGAATTTTGCGTAACATGGACGCCAACCTGGAAGAGGCGGCAACCATTTTGAAGGCTTCCCGTGCAAAGATCATTTGGAGAATCACCCTTCCCATTGTTATGCCTGCGTTGCTGTCCACATTCCTGTTGGTGTTTTCCAGCAGTATGAGCGCCTACGCAGTACCTCAGTTTTTGGGAGGTTCCAAGGGATTTTCCGTGTTGACAACGACAATGAAACAGTTTGTCAACAGCGGTTGGTACGGACAGGGCTACATCATGGCTGTGTTCATGATAATTTTCGGTATCACCATTTTGGCAATCAACCAATACGTTACCGGTAAGAGAAAGTCCTTCACAACCGTTACCGGTAAAAGCGGACAGATAAGTTACATCAAAATGGGACCTTGGAAGTACGTCATTGCCGTAGTGCTTGTTTTGCTGTGCATCTTCTGCTCCATTCTTCCGCTTGTAACATTTGCGTTGGAAAGCATGTGCGTCATTCCCGGCGATTACAGCACCTTCACTTTGGAGTATTGGTTCTCGCAAACGACTACCACTGCAAACAACGGTTTGAAAGGTATCTTGTTTGAACCTCAAGTGTGGACGGCGTTGAAAAACAGTTTGTTGCTGGCAATTTCCTGCGCATTGATTGCAGGTACGTTGGGTATTCTCATCGGTTATGCAGTGGCAAAACGCCGCGGAACAAAGCTGGCGCGCCTTGCCGACAACCTTGCCTTCCTGCCCTACCTTATGCCCTCCATGGCAATGGGTGCGGCATTCCTTGCTATCGGATCTTCTTTCGGAATTGCAAAGACCTTCTTCATTCTCATTTTGGTGGGTTCCATCAAGTATCTGCCCTTTGCATCCCGTAGCGGTATCAACGCAATGTTGCAACTTTCCAATGAAATCGAAGAGGCTGCTCTCATAGTAAACGTGCCTTGGTGGAAGCGCATGTTGCGCATCATCTTCCCCATTCAGAAATCGACGTTCATGTCGGGCTACCTGCTTCCCTTCACGTCCTGCATGCGTGAACTTTCGTTGTTCACTTTGTTGGCGTCGGGATCTACGGTGTTGCTGACAACGTTGCTGGAAAACTGGCAACAATGGTGGTCGCAATCTGCAAATGCCCTCAACCTGTTGATAATTTTGG
>DVOC01000009.1 GCA_018713905.1 Candidatus Fimimonas merdipullorum | reverse complement strand
TTGTAGGAAAATCCAAAAGTTTAGATTTTCCCACAATGCTTATCTTTTGGTCTTTGGTTCGGAATAGTGTAGTGCTGGCGGTCTATCTCTTGTTTTCGGTTGCTTGCTTCCTTACCGTACATGAGCATTATTATATGGCTTTAAGTAAAGTTCTCTTTCCGATATATACTCTTCCGTGGGAACAAAATGCTTGTTGAATTTTATGCCCCCGAGTTCACGCAACGATAATCCCTGCAATTCCAAAATGGATATTCTGCCTGCCAGCGATTCCTGAACTTTTGACATCAAACTCATTTGCTGAGAACCTGTCAAATAATAATTCTCGTACATATTGGGCGTGTCACACTCTATCTTGATATACGGAAATATTTCCGATGCATATTGTACTTCGTCTATGATGGACGGTTTAGGAAGATTCTTTATAAAAAGTTTCGGATCTTCAATTGCCGTGCTTAGCAAGAGTTTATCGTCAAAAGTTACATATCTAACATTCGGAAATAACGTTTTAAGCAATGTTGACTTACCAACCTGCCTTGCCCCTGTAACAAGAATACATCTGCTATTCTTTGCCCGCTTCAATAACACCGACTCTATGTTCCTGTTGATATACATAATGCCACCTTTACGACTAATCTATAATTTAATTATATTTTAGACGCAAATTTCACATTTGTCAAGTGTTTCAACGGATTGTCCTGATCTGATGGTAAAAATCAAGTGTTCAACTTATATGGAAACACACTTTCTTACGCCTGCTTCAAAGCATTTTTGACATACGAAAAGGGCTTATCCGATAATGGGATAAGCCCTTAAAGCACAATAAATTGCCGTGCAATCACACAAAACCGTTATATACGTTTACCTCGGACGTTTAATATTTGCTTGCGCTGCCGCAAGGCGAGCGATAGGCACGCGGTAAGGCGAGCAGCTTACGTAGTTGAGTCCGATCTTGTGAGCGAACTCTATGCTGCTGGGATCGCCGCCGTGTTCGCCGCAGATACCGCACTGCAGATCGGGACGGGTTTCTCTGCCCAGCGTCACAGCCATCTTCATCAGTTTGCCTACGCCTACGGTGTCCAGTCTTGCAAAGGGATCGCTTTCGTAGATCTTGGCTTTGTAGTAGCTGGGAAGGAATTTGCTGGCGTCGTCGCGGCTGAAGCCGAAGGTCATCTGCGTAAGGTCGTTGGTACCGAAGCTGAAGAACTCCGCCTCTTTGGCGATTTCGTCGGCGGTAAGAGCCGCTCTGGGGATTTCTATCATGGTGCCGACCATGTACTTAAGGTCAGACTTGGCTTCCGCAATAACGGCGTCCGCCGTAGCCACCACCGTCTTCTTGACGTATGCAAGCTCTCTGATCTCTCCCACAAGAGGAATCATGATTTCGGGCACAACGTGCCAGTCGGGATGACGCTTCTGCACGTTCAACGCAGCCTTGATAACCGCTTTGGTCTGCATAACGGCAATTTCGGGATAGGTTACCGCCAGACGGCAGCCACGGTGTCCCATCATGGGGTTGAATTCGTGCAGGCTGTTGCACAGCTGCTTGACGTATTCCACCGTCTTGCCCTTGGTCTTGGCAAGCAAAGCGATATCCTTTTCGTCGGTGGGAACAAATTCGTGAAGGGGAGGATCGAGGAAACGGATGATAACCGGTTTGCCCTGCAAAGCCTCCATAAGTCCCTCGAAGTCGGACTGTTGCAACGGCTCTATCTTTTCCAAAGCCGCCTCGCGTTCCTCAACCGTTTCGGACACTATCATCTCGCGGAACTTCTCGATACGGCCGGGGCCGAAGAACATGTGTTCGGTGCGGCACAGACCGATGCCCTGTGCGCCCAGCTCCGCTGCGCGCTGTGCGTCGGCGGGAGTATCGGCGTTGGTACGAACGTCCAAAGCCTTGTACTTGTCGGCAAGCTTCATTATACGTCCGAAGTATCCGCTGTTGGGATCTGCGGGAACGGTCTTGATTTCGCAGTCGTAAATTTTGCCGGTGGAACCGTCCAGAGAGATGGGATCGCCTTCGTGGAAGATCTTTCCGCCCAGTTCAAACTGCTTGTTGGCTTCGTCCATCTTTATTTCGCCGCAGCCGGAAACGCAGCAGGTGCCCATTCCGCGAGCCACAACGGCGGCGTGAGAGGTCTGACCTCCGCGTGCGGTAAGAATACCCTGCGCGTACTTCATACCCTCGATGTCTTCGGGAGAGGTTTCAAGACGCACAAGCACTACCTTTTTCTTCGCTTTGCCCAGTCTTACGGCTTCTTCGGGGGTGAACACCACCGCTCCGGTAGCAGCGCCGGGGCTGGCGGCAATGCCCTTTCCTACCACGTTGTTTTTGTCGGCGGCGGCAAGAGCCTTGGCGTCGAAGGTGGGGTGAAGCAGCATGTCCAGAGATTTGGCGTCAATTTGCAGCAGCGCTTCCTGCTCCGTTATCATGCCTTCGTCTATAAGGTCGCAGGCAATTTTGATAGCGGCGGCTGCGGTACGCTTGCCGCTGCGCGTTTGCAGCATGTAGAGCTTGCCCTTTTCGATGGTAAACTCCATATCCTGCATATCTCTGTAATGGTGTTCCAGAGTATCGCAAACTTGGAGGAATTGCTTGTAAACTTCGGGCTGAACTTCCGCCATTTTGGAAATAGGCATCGGGGTGCGCACGCCTGCCACCACGTCTTCGCCCTGAGCGTTCATCAAAAATTCGCCCATAAGTCCCTTTTCGCCGGTGGCGGGATTGCGGGTGAACGCAACGCCCGTTCCGCAGTCGTCGCCCATGTTGCCGAACGCCATCATCTGAACGTTAACGGCGGTACCCCAGCTGTAGGGGATGTCGTGATCCATACGGTACACGTTGGCGCGGGGGTTATCCCACGAACGGAACACCGCTTCCACGGCTGCGAACAACTGTTCTTTGGGATCGGAGGGGAAGTCCTTGCCGATTTTGTCTTTGTACTCCGCTTTGAATTCGTTGGCAAGTTCTTTAAGGTCGTCGGCGGTAAGCTCTACGTCGAAGGTAACTCCCTTCTTGGCTTTCATCTCGTCGATAAGCACTTCAAAGTACTTCTTGCCCACTTCCATAACCACGTCGGAGAACATCTGAATGAACCTTCTGTAGCAGTCCCACGCCCAACGGGGGTTGCCGGACTTGGCGGAAAGCACTTCCACGACCTCTTCGTTCAAACCGAGGTTAAGAATAGTATCCATCATGCCGGGCATGGATGCGCGTGCGCCGGAACGTACGGAAACGAGCAGGGGATTTTCTTTATCTCCGAACTTCTTGCCGGTGATCTCCTCCATACGGGAGATAGCCGTCATGATCTGCGACTTTATTTCGTCGTTGATCTTTCTGCCGTCCTCGTAATACTGCGTGCAGGCTTCGGTAGAAATGGTGAAACCTTGGGGCACGGGCAAACCGATATTGGTCATTTCCGCAAGGTTTGCGCCCTTGCCGCCCAGCAGTTCGCGCATTTGGGCATTGCCTTCGCTAAACAAATAGGTGTATTTTTTAGCCACTGTTTTTATTCCTCCTGAATAAAATTTTTGAAATTATTTGGACACAATATGCCCATCCAAACACATATATTTTACAATATTTTGCCAATTAAGACAACTATTTTTTACTATATATTTTAAGCGCGCCCCCTTTGCCCGCCGGATACGCAAAAAACGGAAGGGGAAACGCCTTCGTAATTTGTCTTTACCGTAGCCATAAAGGAAAAGACGACGAATTTTGCGCCCCGTTTTAATTACGCGACGGCGCACTCCTACGTTTGCTCCGCTTTTCAAAATGCTTCGATACTTGCGCCCTGCCGCTTGGAAAAAAAAGGGAAAAGATAAAACGCAAACGCTTTCTCCGCAAAGCATTGCCTCTTTCGACCTTTGTGCGCACTGCGCAAAAAGCGCAAGGCAAATTGCCGCAAACGCGCGACAAGGCAATAGGACGATATTTGCTCGCACAACGCAAAAAAGTGCAAGAATGTTGTCAAAAATCGTTGCATAAAAGGCAAAAGTGTGGTAAGATAGGTAAGCGAAAATAGTGTCTATACATTCAATAAGGAGTAATCATGCCTAACATTAAATCCGCAGAGAAAAGAGTTTCCGTATCTGCAACCAAGAAACTTCAAAACCAGAAAATACGTTCCCAGATGATGACGGCGGTGAAAAAATTCAATGCCGCTATTTCCGACGGCGACGTGGAACTTGCAAAGCAGCTGCTGCCCATTGCCAGCTCCAAAATTGACAATGCCGCCACCAAAAAGGTTATCAGCAAAAATGCCGCTAACCGCAAAAAGGGACAAATTGCCAAAACCCTTTCCCAGCTTGAAAAGGGCGTAATCGTAGTCAAAGTGGACGCCAAGACGCTTAAACAGGCAGAGCAGAAAGCCGCCGCCGCAAGAAAGGCGGAAGAAGCGCAGGCAATAAAGGCGCAAAGAAACGAAGCCAAAAAGGCAAAAGAGGCGGCAAAAGCACCCGCTCCCGCAAAGAAGACTTCCAAGAAAACGGAAACCAAGAGCGAAACTCCCGCCGCACCCAAAAAGCGCACCACCAAGAAGGCTGCCGCTCCCGCCGAAACGACGGACGAAATCCAGTAACAGGTCAAACACAGCCCCGAATTTTCGGGGCTTTTTTGTTGCGGCGCACCACCGCTTGACACGCTTTGGCAAATGCCGCGGCAAAGTTCACTTTTACACCGCTCTCACCCTGTTATCACAACCTGCCGCCATATTTTTCAAACAACTGCCCCGCCCCTTGCGCTTGTAATACGCTCCATCAAGGCGCGCGACGGCAACAAGCGCAGGCAAACGACTTATTTATGCCCAAGCTCAGTCTTCCGAATTCGGCACGCCTTTTTGTCGCCGCAAAATGCGCGACAAAAACCTGCCGCGCTCTATACCGCCCATTGCGAAAGCGGCTGCATCGCTACCCCGCTTTTACAATCAACACGTTTGCCTGCCGTTTGGCTTTTGCCTCTTTCGACACTTTCATTTCCTTATTTGCATTATTGCCCCTTTCGCCACCTTACGTAGGCCGCCCTTAAACGAATAAAGTAAAAATAAACAGTCGATAAAGACAAAATCTGCTTTCACTCGTTACAATAAACTATAAGTCACAAAAAGTATGCAAATATTCTTTGACTTTTACAAAGATGTTTGGTATAATGTAAAGGCTGTGAGTCTGCTGGAGTGGCTCAGTTGGTAGAGCAATTGATTCGTAATCAATAGGTCGGGTGTTCGAGTCACCTCTCCAGCACCAGGAACTTCCTTCGGGAAGTTCTTTTTTTTGCGTTAGACAGTTTGCCGCTGCGGTACCGTGAAAAGTGTGCGGCGGAGAAAAACAATGCGTCGCCTCTTATTGAAAAAATACCTACGCGCAAAACTGCGGCCATGCGTTGCCGCCGTGCAAAAACACAAACGAGAGAGACGGCATATGCTTTGTTTTTCCACAAAAAAACTACGGCGGAAAACAAAACACAAAAGCGCTCCGAACAAACCTTCGGAACGCTTTTTTATAAACTTGTCGCAAAACCCTTCCGGGGCAAACTCGCTACAAAAGCCGCTACTGCTTTTTTACAAGGTGTAGCGCAAAGGTCTGAAAATCTCTGAACACCTGCGGCAGCAGTATACCGGCGCAGCGCAGCGTTTTGCCGGTAATTTCCGTGCCCGTTTCCTGCACCACGTACGAGGCGTCGTCTTGCAGCCCCTGCACTTTCAGCAGCCACGGACGGGCGTTTTCCAGAATAAGCCCGTGCATTCCCACTACTCTTGCGCAGGACTTGTCCGGAAGCACCTGACACACCGCCCACAAGCCGTCGGCGGGATTCGCAAGCCGATACAAATCCCCTTCCGTCACCAATTTCTGCCAGCGGCGATAATTTGCTATCTGCTCCTTTATTTCCTCTCGCTGCTCTTCCGTCAGTTTTCTGACGTCCAGCTCGTAGCCGAAGCAGCACACGCTTGCAACGTTAAATCTTGCCTCCGACGAGGTTATTCTGCCCGTCTGATGGTTGGGGCACACCGAGTAATGCGCCGACATTGCGCTCATGGGGTAGCACATGGAGGTGCCGTACTGAATAAAGGTGCGGCAGTATGCATCGGTGTTGTCGCTTGTCCATATCTGCGGGAAATAGTACAGCATACCTGCGTCGAAGCGTCCTCCGCCTCCGCTGCACCCTTCTATTAACAAATGGGGGAAAGTCGAAACAAGCTTTTGCGCAAGAGAATATACCCCGAGAACGTACCTGTGCGTCACCTCGCCCTGCCTGTCGGCGGGAAGACTTGCAGAATACAAATCGGCAAGGTATCTGTTCATATCCCACTTCACGTAGTCTACGCCCTTTTTGATAATTTCTTCCATTTTGCGGAAGACGTATTCCACCACCTCGCCGTTACAGAAATCCAGCACCAGCTGATTTCTTGCCCTAACCCTGCCGCCGTCGGGATTGTGCAACGCCCATTCGGGATGAAGGGCAAACAGCGTGGTGCCTTCGTTTACCATCTCCGGCTCGAACCACAAGCCGAATTTCAGCCCCGCCTTGTGACAGCAGTCTATTATCTCCTCTATGCCGCAGGGCAGCTTTGCTTTGTCCACGTTCCAGTCGCCCAGACCGTTGGTGTCGTCATTCCTGTTTTCGAACCACCCGTCGTCCAGCACGAAGGTGTCGGCGCCTATCTGTTTTGAAACGGCTATCATTTCTTTCAGCGCCGCGCTGTCGAAGTTGAAGTAGGTGCCCTCCCAGTTGTTTACCACCACGGGACGGGGCGCATAGGCAAAAGTCGGATTGACAAGGTGACGTAGATAAAACCGGTGCAAAGCGCGGGACATACCGCCCAAGCCGCCGTCGGAATACACCAGCACTGCCTGAGGCGCGTCAAACCGCTCGCCGCCGTTCAGTGCCCAGCGGAAGTTCTCTTCGTCAATGCCGCCCTGTATACGGCATATCCCGAGAGAGGTGTTTTCGCACGTCAGGCCGAAACTGCCGCTGTAAACGAGGTTGACGGCGACAACGCTGCCCGCAGTTTCCGTAGCGTTGTGCTCCGGCAAAGCCAAAAAGGCGTTTGTCGTGTGCGAGGTAGCGCCTCTGCCGGCGGAAGATATCTGCAAAACACCCTTGTGGGAAGAGTTGCGCACCACCCTGCATTCGCTCGCCCAATTTCCGCAAAGCTGCAGCGTGTCGCGGCTGTCGTCGTACAAATCGAGGCAGAAGGAGGAAAGTTTTTCTATTTCCACCCGCTCGCCATCGTTCAACAGCGAGGCACTGCGCACCACTACGTCGCTGTCGTCAAACACAGTGTAATACAACAGCAGCGTCAGTCCGCCCGCCGCGCGCAAACGAATTTCCGCAGTTTTGCCTCCGCGCACGCAAGGCATGCCGTCAAGCTTGTGCTCGTCAAGCAGACGGTACCCCTCGTAACGAAAATCGGTAAGAGAACTGCCGTTTGCCCTGCGCACCAAAACGGACGGACGGCGATAGTCGCCCAGCTGAGCGCAGCCGTTTTCCAGCAGCATGGCGTTGAGGTTGTCGTTGGGGAGCTGCGCTCCGTCAAAGTTGACCGCCGCCCCCAAAAACGCCGTCTGCGCAAGGTGCACGGGCAGGTCACAAAGCTTGCTGCCGAAGTACAAATGTCGCAAAAAACCGTGACCGTCTGCAAAAAACACGTAACTTACGTTTTTGCCCTGCAAGTGAAAAATTCTGTCTTCGAAAACCTGAATCATTGCTGCTCCTTTTGCCGCGGCGGCGTCTGACTGTAAAAATTTCGCAGTTCGGAGAGGAACTTTTGCGTCTGCCGCGGGCTTTTGAGAATTATCATGGGAGTGTCGGGGTGCTGCTTTGCTAAATGCAAAATCTCCGGACGCACCTTTCTGCGGAAAGTCCAGATGTATTTGAGGAAATATCCGTCCAGCCTCTCCTTGCACCCCTCCGCCATATCCTGCCGTTGTCTGCCGCTGTTGACAATGCGGCGCTTAACGGCTCGGCGCAGCGAAATGCGCCTGCGGTAATCCAGAAAAATGACCAGCGTGGCTCTTTCAAAGCGGCGCGGCAGGTGACTGCGCCACATTCCGTCCATGAGCCATTGCGGCTGATTTATTATGTCATCGTGGATTTTTTCCCTTTGGGAAAACTCCATCATCTGCCAGTCGGGCAGCCAAAGCAGCTTGTCCAGATGCACCGCTTCACGGTGCATGATACATTGCATTTTTTCCGACAGCACCGTTTTGCCGCTGCCGGGGCAGCCGATTATTGCCACGCGGGAAAAATCGTATTGAGAAAAGTCGCGTTTTTTGCGCATCAGCCTGCGTACTCCTTTATGGCGCGCTGCGTGTCGCGCTCCACGTCCTTTTGCATTATGCTTTGCTTTTTGTCGTAGTTCTGCTTCCCCTTTACCAAAGCCACTTCCACCTTGACCAGCGCGTTTTTGAAGTAGATTTTGAGGGGAACAAGGGTATATCCCTTTTCCTTGACCTTGCCCAAAATGCGCATTATTTCCCTCTTGTGCGCCAAAAGCCTTCTGTCCCGTCGGCTTGCCACGTTGGAAAAGCTGCCCTTGTCGTAATTTTTTATATGGCAGCCCACAAGGATAAGCTGCCCGTCCTGCACCTTGCAATAGGAGTCGTTGAGATTCACCTCTCCCTTGCGCAGCGATTTTACCTCGCAGCCTATTAAGTTTATGCCGCACTCCAGCGTTTCCACCACGTGATAGTCGTGAAGTGTTTTTTTGTTCGTAGAAATTATCTTCATATTATCGTTATTTGACCTTCCGGCATTGTTTTGCGCAAACGCACGCGCTTTGCTTACTCTTGCAGACAAAAGTCTATTTTAAGCGCGCCGAGATTTACGCTCTCCACCGTTATCCTTACGCAATCGCCCAAACAGTATCTGACGCTGCCGTTACTAAGGCAGAAGAGCTTTTCGTTGTAGGTAAACTGTCCGCCCAGCTTTTCCACCGACACAAACCCTTCTACCGTGTTGGACATCTCGCAGAAAATACCTCTTTCGGTAACTCCGGAAATAACGGCGTCGAAGCTTTGACCTATCAGCTTTTGCGCATAGCGGCACTTTTCCACGTCGTCCGCAGTCCGCTCCGCTTCTGCGGCGATCTTCTCCCTGCGGCTGGACTGAACGCTTATATCCTTTACTTCGTCGGAATATCTGCCGAAGGCGGAAAAATTCCCCTTGACGGCGTCTTTCAAAATTCTGTGCACCGCAAGGTCGGGATAGCGGCGTATAGGAGAGGTAAAGTGACAGTAGCACCTGCTGGAAAGCCCGAAATGCCCGCTGTTTACGGGGCTGTATCTGGCTTTTTGCATAGTGCGCAGCATGACGTCGTTTATCAGGTTGAAGTAAGGCGTTTTCTCTGCCTGTTCCAATGCGTCGCGCAGCACCGAGCTGTGCACTTCCTTTGTGTTTTTTACGTTTATCCCCACTCCCTTCATAAGCGCCGTCAGCACGGCAAGCTTTTCCGGATCGGGTTTTTCGTGTATGCGGTAGATAAAGGGGTACTCGCAGGAAAAAGCGTATTCCGCCACGCTTTCGTTTGCAAGTATCATAAACTCCTCTATCAGCTTGTGGGAAAAACAACGCTGCACGGGTTGTACGCCCGTAACGTCCCCCTTCTCGTCCCGCAGAAAATACACTTCCTTGGTCTGAAAATCTATGTTGCCCCTCGCCTTGCGTTTCTCCTGCAAAATTTCCGCAAGCTTTTTCATGACAAAGAGATCGTCGGCAATATCTGCGTATTTTGCCGCAGTCTGTACGTCGCCGTCAAACAATGCCTGCACCGCAGTGTAGGTGAGGCGGTGTCTGCTGCGGATGACGGAGGGGTAAACGTCGCTGCGCACCACCTTGCCCTGCGTGTTGACCGTCATTTCGCAGGTGAGAGTAAGCCTGTCAACTCCCTCGAACAGCGAACAAATGCCGTTGGAAAGGCGGGTGGGAAGCATGGGGAACACCATTTCGGGAAAATATACGCTTGTGCCCCGTGCAAACGCCTCGTTGTCTATCTCGCCGCCGCGTTTTACGTAGTGGGAAACGTCCGCAATATGCACGCCAAGAACGTAGTTGCCCTCGCTGTCGGTATCTATGGAAACGGCGTCGTCCAGATCCTTGGCGTCTTCGCCGTCGATGGTAAACACCTTTTTGCTTCGCAGATCCCTGCGCCCCTTGCATTCGTCGGGAGAAACGGCGTCGGGCATTTTTTCCGCCTCGGCTTGGCAGGCGGCGGGGAAATTTCTGTCCAGACCGTAGGCATAAGCCACCGACAGCAGATCCACGTTCTTTTCGTCGGGATAGCCCAGCACCTGCACTATCTCCCCTTCGGGATTATTCCTGTTGTCGTCGGGAAAGCTTGTGATTTTCACCACTACCTTCTGCCCGTTGCGCGCGCCGAGGTTTTTGCCCTCACCGATAAATACGTCCTGCGAAAACTTGTCCTCGTCGGGTATAACAAAGCCTACTTTTTCTTTTTCATCATAGACGCCCACTATCTGCCAAGTGCCGCGTTTGAGTATCTTTACCACTTCCGCTTCGTCTTTGGTGCCGGCTATTCGCTTGTATGCCACCAAATCTTTGTGAAAGGCGCCGTTAGTTTTGGAAGGAGGCACAAACAGATCTTCCCCCTCTTCCATTTCAAGAAAGCCAAAGCCCCGCCTGTTGCCGTCAAACACCGCCTGACCGTAGTCGCCCTCCGCCGCCATGCGGTAGCGGCGGCTGCGGCTGTCGTAAAACACGAGGCACTGCTTTTCCATTCCTTTCAGCGCCTCTTTGACAGCTTTGCGCTCCGCCGTGCTCCTCGTGCCCACTGCGGCGCATATCTGCGAGGCGTTAAGCCCATTGGGAAAGCGATTGAGTATTTCCGTTATCTTATTCATGCTCATAACTTTTTACCGTAACAAAAATCAAACGCGGCTGTCCTTGAAAACAACCCTGCGTCCGTTGCCGCCTGCGGCTACCTGCCGAACAGACGATTCCTTATAAATTGTAACCTAAATTTCCGAAAAAATCAATAGTCATTTTTTCTTTGTTGCCGCAGCCGTCGCCGCCAAAGCATGGCGCTTGCTACGCACCGCGTTGCCTATGGGAGCGCGGTGCGGTGGTACCAATACGCGCAATTTTGCAATTTCGCGGGCGCACAAACTGCCTTTGTTTGCTTGCCCCGACGCCTTGAAATACTTTCCGTACGACGTAACGGAAAAAACGGCGTTGCGCCGTCGGGACGGAAAGGCAAAAAGTTTTGCGTAAGTCATGCTCCTGCACTTTGCTTACGCACGTTCGCCACGCCGTCGATACAGCCCCGTTCAATGCCTGATACCGCCTGCGCCCACGCAATGCTTGCGGACGGAAAATTTACCGACACTTTGCGGAGCATATTTTGCGGAAATCCCCGCCCCCTTTCGGACATAAAAAAAAGACAACTGAAAAAATTCAATTGTCTTTGTTACCACCGTTACAGAATGATGAATACTATGCAGCAAACTGCCAACAATCCCGAACACACGTAAGTCCATATTTTGAGTTTGGCGTCGCGACGGGAAGAGGCGTTTTTGCCGTAGTACGTCTCGGATTCGTCCGATTTGGAAGCGCCGCTCAAAGCCTCGGTGCCGTCGGAGTTGCCCGACTGCATAAGCACTACGCAAATGACGAAAATGGCGCACGCCAGCGCTATGACGGCAAGCGCAATTTTTACTCCGAGCACCACCATCGCGGTGTCGACAAAAAACGAAAGAATGTTCAGCACAATTAAACCTCCATAAAACCGAGGAGCAGCGTCTATAATCCGCCCCATAGGCATATCGCTGTATAAGTATATCACAGTATTCAATTTAACGCAACTTTTTTACGCAAAAAAACGGCTTTCCGTTCATTTTTTGTATGCCCGTACGCAAAAAAATGGGATTGAATTTTGTTTGCCCTTCTTCTCCTTTAAGCAAAGGGCACAAAATACGGTAGACAGGGCAGGCAGACAGGCATACAGCCGATTGAAGAACGAAATACTGCCTGCCGCAGCGATAAGATAAGCCGTAAATACGACTCACGACAAACAGACAAGTCGCTTTGAGCATAAAAATACGGCCTGCCGCAGTTAGCGACAAGCCGTAAAGTAAGTCAGTTTTTACCGTGAAGGTTTACAAGGCTTTTGCCCGTCATCGCTTCGGGAACGTCCAACCCCATAACGGTGAGCATGGTGGGCGCTATGTCGCACAGCGCGCCGCTGTGCAGCGTTTTGGAACGCAGCTCCTCGTCCACCATGATGAAGGGCACCTTGTTGGTGGTATGAGCCGTAAAGGGCGAGCCGTCTTCGGCGAGCATTTTTTCCGCATTTCCGTGGTCAGCCGTCACAAAGGCTCTGCCGCCGTTTTGCAATATGCACTCCACCACGCGGCGAACGCAGTCGTCTACGGTGGCGACCGCCTTTACGGTGGCGGGAATAACCCCCGTGTGACCTACCATGTCGCAGTTTGCGTAGTTGAGTATCATAACGTCGTACTTGCCCTTTTCAATTTCCGCAATGGCTCTTTCGCACACTTCGTTGGCGCTCATCTCCGGCTGCAGATCATAGGTTGCAACCTTGGGAGAGGGTATCAGTATTCTGGTTTCGTTTTCGTTGGGCGCTTCCACTCCGCCGTTAAAGAAGAAGGTTACGTGCGCATACTTTTCCGTTTCGGCAATGCGCAGCTGCGTTTTGCCCATTTTGGCAAGATATTCGCCCAAAGTGTCGGAATAGGTTTCGGGACGGTAGGCTATGTCTACGCCGACAAACTTTTCGTCGTACTGCGTCATGCACGTCCAATACACCTTGCGCGCCTTGCCGGTAATATCGAAGCCGTCGAAGCCGCTTTGAGTAAAGGCTCTGGTCATTTCTCGCGCCCTGTCGGGACGGAAATTGAAGAATATGACCGCGTCGCCATCCTGAATTGTGGCTACCGGTGCGCCGTTTTCCGTAATTACGGTGGGCAGCACAAACTCGTCGGTGACGCCGTCGGCATAGCTGTCGTTAAGCGCCTGCACCGCGTCTTCGGCGGTATGCTCGCCCTTGCCCAACGCCAGCATGTCGTAAGCCTTTTCTACTCTGTCCCAACGGTTATCCCTGTCCATGGCGTAGTATCTGCCGCACACGCTGGCAACCTTTCCTATGCCTATGCGCTTCATTTCCTGTTGAAGCTCATTCACGAACCCCGCGCCGCTGGTGGGCGAAACGTCTCTGCCGTCCATGTAGCAATGGACGTAAACGTTGTCCAACCCCTGACGCTTGGCAAGTTCCAGCAGGGCGAATACGTGAGTGATGTGCGAATGCACCCCGCCGTCGCTCATAAGTCCCATAAGATGCAGTTTGCCGTTGTGCTGCTTAGCGTAGTCTACCGCCGCAAGCAGCGCAGCGTTGGAAAAGAAGTCGCCGTCTTGTATAGATTTGGTGATACGGGTAAGATCCTGATATATCACTCTGCCCGCGCCGATGTTGAGGTGCCCCACTTCGCTGTTGCCCATCTGACCTTCGGGAAGCCCCACGGCAAGTCCGCTGGCCTCCAGCTTGGTGTTGGGATAGTTCTGCATAAGATAATGCACGAAGGGAGAGCAGTTCACTCCCACGGCGTTGCCCTTTTCCTCTTTGGACAGACCGTAACCGTCCATGATTATTAACGCTGTAATTTTTTTGTCCATAAAATCTCCGATATTATTTGTGAGCGTTTACGACGGCGGCGAATTTTTCCGCCACGAGGCTTGCGCCCCCTATAAGTCCGCCGTCTATCTGGGACATTGCCAGAAGTCCCGCGGCATTTTTGTCGTTCATGCTGCCGCCGTACTGAATGTAAAGCGCATCGGCAGCCTCTTTGCCGTATTTGGCGGCAAACACCCCGCGCACGTAGGCTATGGCGTCGTTCGCCTGCTCGTCGGTGGCGGTAACGCCGGTGCCTATCGCCCAGACGGGTTCGTATGCCACCACAATATTTTTAAGCTCGTCGGCGGAAATATCCTTAAAACCTTCCGTGACCTGACGGCTGAGCACCTTTTCCATGTTGCCGCCGTTGCGTTCTTCCAGCGTTTCGCCTATGCAGACGATGGGTTTAAGTCCCGCTTGCAGCGCCGCTTTGGTGCGGGCAAGCACCGTTTCGTCCGTTTCTCCGAAATATGTGCGGCGTTCGCTGTGACCGATGACGACGTATTCAACGCCCAATTCCGTAAGCATGGAGGGGGCAATTTCGCCGGTGTAGGCGCCGCTTTCCTTCCAATGGCAGTTTTGCGCGCCCACGTGAATATTCGTGCCTTTGGTGAGTTTTACCGCCTTGCACAAATCGGTATAGGGCACGCATATCACCACGGTGTTGGAGGTGTCCTTTACCAAGGGGATAAGCTGCGTGATAAGCTGCTCCGCTTCCACGCGGTTTTTGTTCATTTTCCAGTTTCCCGCAATAATTTTGTTTTTCATTTTGCTCCTTTTTCGGGGAGCAGGCTCGCCTGCCCCCGATTGAAAATAGTCAGTTTCCAAAAGGAAAATTATTTGTCGTTGAGACAGGCGATTCCGGGCAGAACCTTGCCTTCCAGCAGTTCAAGGCTGGCTCCGCCGCCCGTGCTGACATGGCTCATCTTGTCGGCATAGCCCAGCTGCTTTACTGCCGCCGCGCTGTCGCCGCCGCCTATTATCGTGGTCGCGGTGCTTTCCGCCATGGCCTTTGCCACGGCGTTGGTGCCTGCCGCCAGAATGGGATTTTCAAATATTCCCATAGGTCCGTTCCACACCACCGTCTTGGCGTTTTTGATCTCCTCTGCGTACAGCTTGCACGTTTCGGGACCAATGTCGGCGCCTTCGCGGTCGGCGGGAATGTGATCCACGTCCACCACCTTCGTATCTACGGGAGCGTCGATGGGGTTGGGGAAGTCGGGAATGGTGACGCAGTCTACGGGCAGAAGCAGTTTTTTGCCCTCCGCCTTGGCTTTGGCTATCATGTCCGCGCAGTAGCCTATCTTTTCCTCATCCAGAAGAGATTTGCCCACTTCCTTACCCTGCGCTTTGAGGAAGGTGTACGCCATTCCGCCGCCTATTATCAGGGTGTCGCACTTTTCCAAAAGGTTATTGATTACGTTAAGCTTGTCGGCAACCTTCGCGCCGCCCAAAATTGCCACAAACGGATGAACGGGGTTGTCCAGCGCGTCGCCCATTACGGAAAGTTCCTTTTCGATAAGGAAGCCGCATACCGCCGTTTTAACGTAGCCGTATTCCACTATCGCAGCCGTGCTGGCGTGGGAACGGTGAGCCGTTCCGAAAGCGTCGTTGACGTACACGTCGGCAAACTCCGCAAGCTTTTTGCAGAATTCCGGATCGCGTCCCTCTTCGCCGGCGTCGAAACGGGTGTTTTCCAGCAGCACCACGTCGCCCTCCTTCATGGCGGCAACCTTGGCGCGGGCGTCGTCGCCCACGATGTCGGTAGCGAAGGTGACCTTTCCGTCCAACAGTTGGTTGAGTCTGTCCGCTACGGGTTTAAGGGTGAATTTTTTCACGTCGCCCTTCAAAGCCTTGGCAACCATTTCCGCCTTGGCGGCGTCGCGCTGGTCTGCGGGAAGCGCTTCCAATGCCGCTTTTTCCTTCTTGTTAAGCTTGAAGTTGGGGGTAAAAACGTTGTGAGGCTTGCCCAAGTGAGAGCACAAAATCACCTTTGCGCCGTGCTCCATAAGGTACTTGATGGTGGGCAGCGCACCCTGAATACGATTTTCGTCTGTGATGACTCCGTCCTTCATGGGCACGTTGAAGTCGACGCGCACAAGACATTTTTTGCCTTTAACGTCTACGTCTCTGATACTTTTTTTGTTCATACTTTCACTCCTTAAAATGAATTTTGACCTTCAAAGCGGTTTGCGACAGCAGTTATGCACACCACATTTTGTCATTTTACATTATAGATTTTTGTTTTCGTAATGTCAAGCGGAAATCTATTGCTATTATTTATATGAACTTAAAGAAAATCTATATCATATGCGCCGCAATCCGCAACACAACAGGCACGCCGACATTAAGCGACAGGACAAGCGCCGTACCCGTTTACACAGGTATTGAG
>DVOC01000067.1 GCA_018713905.1 Candidatus Fimimonas merdipullorum | reverse complement strand
TAAATGTAACGTGAACGTCCACCACCAGCTGGACAACTGTCCGCTGTGCGGAGCATATCTCGACCCAAAAGAGGACAACGAAAAATGCGCCGCCTACGTAGAGATGGACGAAAAAATAAAGTATCCCCTGCTGCACGAAATGCGCAAGGTAAACTTTTTCCGATACAAATTCAACAGAATACTGCTCCTGCTGCTGGCGTTCTGCGTGGTGCTTAACCTTCTGCTTACGCCGCAATCGCATTGGAGCGCTTACGTGGCGATAGGCGTCGTGTTTACCGTATTCTGCGTGATGACTCCCATAAACGCCAAATACAAGTTTGTAAAGCAGGTGCGCATAGACGTCGCCGTGCTGACGCTGCTTGCCGTGGCAATGGAGTTCAGCGTGCTGAACGGTAAATTCAGCTGGTTTACGGTGGAATACGTGCTGCCGTGGATATACGTGGCGGCAATAATTCTTTTGGACGTGCTTATTGCGGTAAATCTCAATTCCGGCAAGGCGTTTTCCACACTGCTGTTGTGCACGGTGTTTGCAATGCTGCCGCAGATAGCGCTGTGGATAACGACGGCGCTGGACGTATACCGCCCGCAGACGCACATAAACCTTATCGTCTTCTTTGCAGCCATAGTCAACACCGCCATTGTGTACGTGGTGGCAAACAGAGCGCTTAAAGAGGAGATGGAGCGCAACTTCAATTTGTAACGGTAAACCGACGTATTATAACCAATGCTCCCATAACCCGCACCGCAGGACGGGCGCAGGAGCGTCATAACGACACCGCAGGACGGGCGCAAAATTGCGCCCGTTTTTTTTGCGCGTTGAAGAAGACTCGGGACGTTTTGGTTGCAAATGTCACAAAAAACACAATACGTACCGCATTTTTTTGTACACGCAGAAAAAACGGGGCAAAGGTATATTATATGCTTTTTCCGTCAAGACTTTGTACTACGGGCACACCTTTGCGGCGTATTACATACTATCTAACAGCGGAGTATATACCGCGCAAGGCTCGCCCGAAATCACGGGGGTGAAAACATGACAATAAAAAGAGGCGAGGTCTATTATGCCGATCTCAATCCCGTTGTGGGCAGCGAACAGGGCGGAGTGCGCCCCGTCGTAGTGCTGCAAAACGACGTGGGCAACAAATACAGCCCCACCGTCATTGCCGCCGCCACCACTTCGCGACTGTACAAGGCAAAGCTGCCCACACACATAGAAATTGCCAAGGAAAATTCTCCGCTGCCCAAAAATTCCGTAGTGCTTTTGGAGCAGATACGCACCATAGACAAAAGCCGCATAAAGGAGAAAATAGGAGAACTGCCCGCCGACGTAATGCGCAAGATAGAGGACGCGCTGCTGTTGAGCCTCGGCTTCTGACAGTCATCGCGTGACAAACGGCTGTTTTGCTAAAAAGCGGGTACGGCGGAGCGGCACTCCACACCGCTCGGCAAAGGTTACCGCTTGCGGCAAGATTGAAGCGGACGACTCCATACCTATGGTTTACGAAAACGGGAACGTCGCCCGCTTGAAAGGAAAATTTCGACAAATTTTGCAGACGGGCAACCGCGCCGGTTGAAATGAGGGAAAACCCCTATTTGCCAAAACAAAAAATGCGTACAATGCGCTTTTTCCCTTGTCAGCCGCAGGCGTCACTCCCACACGGCAGGAAAAATGCATACGACAAAAAGGGATCGCAGCGCATATACGCCGAGTATTTGCCGGCAAGTATTTGCTTGCCCGCTTTGTTTCAGCAACGGCAAACGGGCAGCAAGGAAAAAACACGTATTGCAAAAACAAAAAGCGCGTACAACGCGCTTTTTTGTTTTTCGCTTCGGCATTTTGCCGCAGTTGCAAGGCTATCCGCCGCAGTATTGCGGGAAGCGGCGCTTTTTAGCCGTCGCAATTACCTCGCCATGCGGCGGGTTATCATTGCAATTCCGAAAGTCGGTCTAACAGCTGCTTGCGCTGTTCGGTGAAGCGGGCAAGTTTTGCCTTTTCGTTTTCCACCAGATTTTGCGGCGCCTTGGACAAAAATCCCTCGTTGGACAGCTTTCCCTTTGCGCGGGCAATTTCGTTCTCGGCGTTTTCCAATTCCTTGTTGAGGCGCACAAGCTCCTTTTCCCTGTCCACAAGGTCGCCCAAAGGCACCTCGCAACTTGCCGCGGCGCACACTGTCTTTACCGTCTTTTCCCCTTCGGGAGCGCAGCCGTCCACTATTTCTTCCAGATTGCACAGCTTAATAAGGTAGGTCTTGCACTCCGCCGCGCTGCCCTGCGAAAGATACAATCTTATGCGCTTGGAGGGGGCTACGCCGTACTGCGAGCGCACGTTACGTATTTTGGCGACAAGCTCTTTCAGGTTTTCCACCGTCTGCGCTTGCTCGGCAAAGTTGAATTTGCCCGCCGTGGGGTACCTTTGTATCATTATGCTTTCGCCGTGCGACGGCATTGAAAGATATATCTCCTCCGTGATGAAGGGCACGAAGGGGTGAAGCAGCTTGAGGATTTTGTCCAGCACGTACACCAGCACAGAAAGGGTGTCGGTGCGAGCCTCGTCGTCGGTGCCGTACAGCACGGGTTTGGTAAATTCGATGTACCAATCGCAGAACTCGCTCCACACAAAGTCGAACAGCGTCTGGCAGGCAAGTCCCAGCTCGTACTTTTCCACCAGATCCGTCACCTGAGCCACCACCCCGTCCAATTTTGTGAGTATCCACTTGTCGGCGAGCGTCAGGTTGCAGTTTTCCACCTCTTTCAGCGTCTTGTCGCGGCAATTCATAAGCACGAAGCGGCTGGCGTTCCATATTTTGTTCATGAAGTTGCGTGTGCCTTCTATCTTGTCGGGGGAGAAGCGAATGTCCGAACCGTTTGCCACGCCGTTAAGCAAAGCAAAGCGCAGCGTATCGGCGCCGTACTTGTCGATAAACTCTACGGGATCGACGCCGTTGCCGAGAGATTTGCTCATCTTGCGTCCCTGCTCGTCCCTGACTATGCCGTGCATAAGCACGTCCTTGAAGGGCACCTTGCCGGTAGCGTACAGAGAACTGAATATCATGCGCGCCACCCAGAAGAAAATTATGTCGTAGCCGCAGGAAAGCACGCTGGTGGGGAAAAACGCCTTGAAGTCCTTGCTGTCGGAGCAGAAGCCCAGCGTAGAGAAGGGCCACAGCGCACTGGAAAACCAAGTGTCCAGCACGTCCTCGTCCTGACGCAGGTGTGCGCTGCCGCATTTGGGACATACCGAGGGGGTATCCTCCGAGCATATCTCCGCGCCGCAGTCGTCGCAGTACCACACGGGAATGCGGTGTCCCCACCACAGCTGACGGGAAATACACCAGTCCTTGACGTTTTCCATCCAGTTGAAATAGGTCTTTTCAAACCGTTCGGGGTGGAAGCGCACCTCGCCCTTTTTGACCGCTTCCACGGCGGGCTTTGCCAGCGGTTCCATTTTTACAAACCACTGCTTGGACACGATAGGCTCCACCGTGGTGTGACAGCGGTAACAGCTGCCCACGTTGTGCTTGTGCGGCTCTACCTTTTCCAGCAAGCCCATTTCCTTGAGCTTCTGTACTATGCGTTTGCGCGCCTCGTATCTGTCCAGCCCGGCAAATTCGCCGGCGTTTTCGTTCATGGTGCCGTCGTCGTTCATAACGCGTATGACGGGCAGGTTGTGTCTTACGCCCACCTCGAAGTCGTTGGGATCGTGCGCGGGGGTGATCTTCACCACGCCGGTGCCGAAGTCCATGTCTACGTATTCGTCGGCAATGACGGGAATTTCCCTGTTGACAAAGGGCACCACTACGGTTTTGCCCACAAGGTGAGCATACCTTTCGTCCTTGGGGTTGACGGCTACCGCCGTGTCGCCCAGCATGGTTTCGGGACGAGTGGTAGCAAAGGTGACCTTGGTCTTGCCGTCGGGAGTGCTGTAACCGTAATGCCAGAAAAAGCCGTCCTGCTCGGAGTACTCCACTTCGGCGTCGGAAAGCGCCGTGCGGCACTTGGGACACCAGTTTATTATGCGGTCGCCGCGGTAGATAAGCTTGTCGTTGTACATTTTGACAAACTCCCTGCGCACCGCCTTGCTGCAATTTTCGTCCATAGTGAATGCAAGCCTCGTCCAGTCGCAGCTGCTGCCCAAATATTTGAGCTGCGCAACTATTCTGCCGCCGTACTTTTCCTTCCACTCCCACGCGCGCTTCAAAAAGCCCTCTCTGCCAAGGTCGCGCTTGTCTATGCCCTGCGCTTTGAGCGCTTCTATTATCTTGACTTCGGTGGCAATGCTGGCGTGATCGGTGCCGGGCAGCCACAGGGTGTTGAAGCCCTGCATACGCTTGAAGCGCACAAGACTGTCCTGAATGGCGTTGTCCAGAGCGTGCCCGAGGTGCAGCTGTCCCGTGATGTTGGGGGGCGGCGTGACCATGGAAAAGTAGGGCTTACCTATCTCCGCTTTGGGCGTAAAATAGCCCTGCTTTATCCAATTCAGATACAAATCCTTTTCAAATTGTTTGGGTTGATACGTTTTTTCTATCATATTTCCTCCCGTGCATAAAAAAGCGCAGCCTGCCCCAACAAAGGGCGAACTGCGCCGCTGTACCACCTTTTTTCGACGGAAAAACCGTCCTCGAAGCCTTTAACGGAGCTATCCGAGGAAGGATACTTTCGCTTTCGCGCCGTTTCTCCCTCCCTGCAAGGCAAACTACACCGTGCAGCGCGTCGGTACGGAATTTCCACCGCAGTCCGCTCTCTTTTACCGCGCATTCTGCAAAGCCTTTTGCCTGTGGCATTTACCCTTGCATTTTAGCACAAGCAAAATTTTTTTGCAACTGTTTTGCGGCAGGCGACGGGCGCGGCGTAACCTTTTTGCCCTTGCGGCAGTAGTATGAAATATACCAAAGCAAGGAGGTCTGTTTTGAAAAGATATCTGGCAATAGCGCTGGCGGCGCTTTTGTTGTGCATAGCGCTTACGGCTTTCGTAGGCTGCAAAGAGAATGAGGACGTAATTCGCCTGAACGAGGTGACGCACAGTCTGTTTTACGCTCCGCAGTATCTGGCAATGGCGCTGGGCTACTTCGAGGAGGAGGGGCTGACGGTGGAAATTACCAACGGCAGCGGCGCGGACAACGTGATGACGGCGTTGCTTACCGGCGAGGCGGACATCGGACTTATGGGGTGCGAAGCCACCATATACGTATATTTGCAGGGCAAAAAGGATTATCCGCGCATAATAGGTCAGCTTACCAAACGGGACGGCAGTTTTCTGGTGGCAAGGACGGATATGCCAAACTTCGACTACGGCGGCATAGAAGGCTCGTCGGTGCTTATGGGCAGAAAGGGCGGCATGCCCGCCATGATACTGCAATACGTGCTCAACAACAAGGGCTACCGCGACGGCGAAAATATCACTATGGACTACTCCATACAGTTCGGCGCGCTTGCTCCCGCATTCACCGGCGGCACGGGAGATTTCGTTCCGCTGTTCGAGCCTGCCGCCAGCCAGCTGGTGCAGGAAGGGAAGGGCTACATCGTTTCCGCCATAGGCATGGACAGCGGCGAGATACCCTACACCTGCTACACCGCCACGGCGGAATTTTTGCAAAACAACGGCGACAAGGCGGAAAAGTTTTTGCGCGCCGTGTGGAGAGGTACGGAATACGTCATGAGTCATTCGGCGGAGGATTGCGCCAAGCTGGTTCAGCCCTACTTTGAGGGAACCTCGCTGCAACTGCTGACTGCGGCAATGCAAAACTATATGGACTACGACGTGTGGACGACCACGCCCGTCACCGACACGGAGGCGTTTTACCGCATACAGGACATTATGGAAAACGCCGGCGAACTGTCGGAAAGGGTGGACTACGACGCCGTGACGGACAACAGGGCGGCAAATAAAATATAACAAACTACGAAACTTGGGTGCGGAAGCCATGACCATACTGCAATTTGACGGGGTTAGCAAGACCTACTACACCAAAACGCAGCAGACGGAGGCTGTAAAAGACCTGTCCTTCGAGGTAAAAAAGGGGCAGTTCGCGGCGCTTATAGGACCTTCCGGCTGCGGCAAAACCACCATACTCTCCTTGATTAGCGGCATTCTTGCCCCCACGGGCGGAAAAATCACCCTGTCGGAAGGACGGGTGGGCTACATGCTGCAACAGGATAAGCTTTTCGGCTGGCGCACCATATGGAAAAACGTGCTGCTGGGCGCGGAGATAGAGGGCAAGGTGACTGCCGAGCGCAAGGAGTATGCGCGGCAGCTTATGCAAAAGTACGGCTTGTGGGAGTTCCGCAGCCACTACCCCTCGCAGCTTTCCGGCGGAATGAGGCAGCGGGCGGCGCTTATACGCACGCTTGCCACCGATCCGTCGCTGCTGCTGCTGGACGAACCTTTTTCGGCGTTGGACTTTCAGACAAGGCTGGACGTGTGCGACGACGTGTACGACATAATACGCAAGGAAAACAAAACGGCGCTTTTGGTGACGCACGACATTTCCGAAGCCATTTCCATGGCGGACGTTATCATGGTGCTGAGCGCTCGACCAGCAAGGGTAAAAACCATACACACCACCAATCTGCACGGAGCGCCTCTCAAACGGCGGGAGCACCCCTCCTTTGCAGGTCAGTTTGAAAAGCTGCACAGGCTGCTTAAGGAGGAAAAATGAAAAGGTCGCCGCAACACGCTCTGTACCTGAAAAGACAACGACTGCACAAAACTTTGGTGACCGTGTGCCGCATAGGAGCGCTTATCGTCGCCCTTGCGCTGTGGGAATGCGCCGCGCGGCTGGGGTGGATAGACAGCTTTATCACAAGCAGCCCCTCCCGCGTGTGGAGCACCTTAAAGGAGCTGGTGGCAAACGGCACACTTTTCCGTCACGCGTGGGTGTCTACTGCGGAAACGCTGGCAGGCTTTGCCATAGGCACCGCGGCAGGCTACGCCGCCGCCGTCCTTTTGTGGTGGAACGGCTTTTTGAAGGAGGTGTTCGAGCCGTACGTCGTGGTGCTGAACAGTCTGCCCAAAATCGCCCTCGGCCCCATCATCATAATATGGGCAGGCACGGGAAAGGGGGCAATAATCACCATGGCGGTGCTTATTTCGGTGGTGATAACCACCATAAACATGCTTAACGGCTTTCTGGAAACGGACAAGGACAAAATTTTCCTTATGCGCGCCATGCACGCCAACAAGCTTCAGATATTCGTCAAGCTGGTCGCCCCCGCCAACGTGCCGACGCTAATGGCTACGCTGAAAATAAACGTGGGAATGGCGTGGATAGGCTCCATTATGGGGGAATACCTCGTGTCCAAAGAGGGACTTGGGTATCTGCTGGTGTACGGCTCGCAGGTGTTCAGACTGGATCTGGTGATGACGTGCACCATCGTGCTGTGCGCATTGGCGGGACTTATGTACGGGGCGGTGGCGCTGCTGGAAAAAGCCGTAGTAAAAAACTACGACGCATGACCGCAACGGAAAGGGAGGAAAACTGTCGTAAAGCGGGGGCGCAAAAGCGCCCTTTTGCTTGTGGGTAAGCCCTGCGCCCCACCGCCGTCACAGGGACGAGGACAAGCGTTTTTTTGCATTTCAGAAATTTCAAAACAGTTTGTTTGCCCTGTGCGCCGGTGCGGACGCATTTTGCCGTAAAGTTTTTGCCTTTCAACGGAGAATGTTCGTTATACGTGCAGGTGTATGCGCATTTTGCATATAGGCAAACGGCTATATGCAGGAGCATGAATTTTACCTGTTTCAATTTCAACGGAAAGTGTTCTTGAAGTGCGCAGCGACATGGCTTTTGCTTGTTTTTTACTTCAAAAAAAGGTTGTTTGTATGTGCGCAGGTGCGGGCGAACGTTGTGCGCTTGCCCCGACAAAACAAAAGCGACCAATGCGCCACGGCGTGCGCCGACAGCGCACACGCCGTTTTTTTTGGCGCGGCAAACGATAAACGTGGGCTTTTGCCGCGTAAAAGAATGTGACGCAACACACACAAAGGCTGCGGAGTCACTGAAATTCCCTCTGCAGAGTTGCGGGCAGGGCAAAGGGGGCATATTTTGTCCGGGGCGGCAATAACAGTAGACGTGAAATTGAAAGAAATTGTTTCCGACTCGGCGGCTGTGACGGCTTGCGTCATCGGCGTGGGGTTTTTGAGCGGCAGCGAAGCAACCTACTATTGGGGAAGCTTCCGCAACGTAGCGGTGTTCTGCGTCTGCTTTTTTGCATTGCACTTTCTGTTTCGTGAAACGCGCAGAAAGCAGGGCGCGGCGTATATGCGTGTACGGAATAACGCCCTTGTCGCCTTTGCCTGCGAAGGGTGCAAGCTTACCTGCGCCGTAAGTCTGCTTGCCTGCTTCAACCAATGTATTGCCCGTGCCATAGCGCCTTCGGACTTGCCTCTCTATTCGGCGGCGGCAGCGTTGATTTGCGGCGTTTTGTACACAAAAACTCCACACGTATTCAAAATTCTGAACATTTTGTCCCTTTTGCTTGCCGCACTGTTTTTGCTTTTAGTCCTGCCGCAGGGAGGGGGCAGTCAAAGCGACGCACCCCTTTGGCGTCCCGCGGTGTACGCATTGTTCACCGCCTCCGCCACCTTTACGCTTACCGACAAGCTGCATTGCAAAAGCAAAAAGGACAATGCTGCGGGCGCGCTGCTTACCTGTGCGGTGCTGGGCGCGCTTATGTGCCTGCTCACCTTCTGCTGCGACTTCCGCTTGTCTTTTCCCGCCATCGACTTTACACGGCAGCCCGCCGGAGCAGTCGGCTGCGCCGCCGTTGTCGTGTCCACCCTTTGCAGCCTGAAAGAGCTGTCCGTTCAAGCCTTTGAAACGGCGGAAGATATTACGGGGGACAGGGCGCTTTCCGCCTCCGCCGTGCTATGCTTGGAGGTGGCAACAAGCCTTTTGGGTTTTGACGTGCTGCTGAAATACGGCTATCTGTTTGCGGCGGCTGTGGGCTTTGCGCTGTGCTTGGCGTGTCTGGTGTGCACGACAAAAAACCGCCCCGAAGGGCGGTTGCGGTTGCTTGGATAAATTATTTTTGCTTGTCCGACGGCGTTTTTCGCCTTTTCAGCGCGTGCTTGTAGGCGTAGTACAGGCTTTTGTCGTCGTCGCTGTCCTCGAAGTACTCCTCTGCTACGCTGCCGTGAAAGCGTTTGTCGCACAGCCGCAGCAGGGCGTATGCCAATCTGTGCCCCGAAGACGTGCCTTCGTCCTCGCCGCAGTCGAGCACTTCCATTATTTTGAGGTAGACGTCGTAAAACGCTCCCACGTCCTGCACGTTGCCTATGGCGTAGCACAGGGAAATAGACAGGGCGAATTTAGGGAAATACTTGTCTTTGGGAATGGCGGCGAAATCCACAAAATTGTAGTTATTGCCCATGCCCACAAACGCTTTGCCGTCGTAGTTTTCCGTTATCAGCCTGAAACACAGCGAATGGATTATGCCGACGTCGTTTACCATGCTGAACATATATTTTTTTGCGAAGTCCACAAGCCCGCTTCTTACGTGCAACGCCACAATAAACTGCTGCACCGACGTCAACGTGCGCAGATATTTGCACTTGCGGCGGGTGAGCATAAGGCACTTGCAGTAGCACACCACCACGCCGAGATAGGCAAACGCCTCCGTCGTAAGGTTGCCTTCGGCGCTCAGCACTTCTTCGCTGAACCTTTCCATAGCGTATTCCGCCACGGCGTCGGGAATATAGAAGTGCGCCATATCCTTTTCCGGCACGGGCATGACGGAATCGTTCTCGCACTTATCGACGTATTCCGCCATGGCAAAGGCATATTCGTCGTCGGGTAACAGCCGCAGCAGTTCCAGACACGCTTCCTTTGCCTGCTGCCTTTGTCCGCAGTTGAAAAAGGCTGCGGCGCATTGGCGCAGAGCGTCGGCGGGCACAAGCTTTCTGCGCAGAAACAGCTCGGAAGCAAACAACCCCGAAAGCTCCTTGTTTTCGGCAATTTCGGCGGCGACGTAGACGTATTGCTGCAAGTCGAATTCCGTCGCCTCCTTCACCATAGGCGCGGCGGCGGAAAGCAGCGCAGCCAATTCCTTTTTATACTTACGCGGCGAATTGCGCAAAATCACCTCCACCGCGCCCCCTATCGCCGCATAGGAAGCGTCGGGACAGCCGGCTATTTTAAGGGCAAATTTCAGCCCCTTGCGGTATTCCTCGAAGTGCAGACACATGGATATCTGCGCTTCCAGCGTAGGCATATGGCAGGTGTCCGCCTGCAACAGCTTTTTGGCGTATTTGTCCCCCTGTTTGTAGTTTCCTTCCAGATAGCACCGCTCCATATTTATGCGCAGACTGTCCAGATATTCGGTGGAGCTTACGTCGTAGATATTGTTGTAGGCGTAGCGCGGCTCGTAAAACAGCGGGGTATCGGCGTCGTAGTTGAGGTCAGGCGGATCGCCGAGCAGCTCGTCGGAGTCGTCCTCTCTTTCTACGTGCACAAGCAGGCTTCTGTCGGCGCGCAATTTGCCCTGAGAAGCGCGCGCACGGGTGACGGAAGGCTCGCAGAAACGCGCCGTCATCTGTACGCCGTGAAGGTTGAAAAGCACAAGGTCGTCCCATATGGCGTACTGCGCCCCGTACTTCTGCTTTGCTTCTCGGTAGATATCCACCGCCGTGGTGCTGTCGTCCAGCATGACGAAGCACGCCAGACGGTTGAGATAGCTTTCGTAGCTATCCACCTGCGAAAAGATACACATCGCGTCGTAGTAGTCGCCCTTTTCCGCAAGGGAAAGCGCCGCGCGCATTTTGCTGTTTTGGTCTATCTTTATTTTCATCTTTTGAAAAGCTTGTCCAAGTCCTGCTGAGTAAAGCAATACTTTTTGCCGCAAAAGTGACAGCACACCTCCAGCTTGCCCACCTCACGCACTATTGCCGACGCTTCGTCGTAGCCAAGCCCCTTTACAATGCCCTTTATCTTGCGTTTGCCGCAGTTGCATTTGTAGCCTATTTGCCTTTCTTCGGTAAACTGCGGTTGCAGCTCGCCGAAAAATTTTTCTATCACCTGTCGGGGCTGTGCGTCCCTGAAATAGACGCTGGCGTCCTGCATTCCCCGCATTATCTCCTCCGCGCGGGAAATGATCGCGTCGTCGCATTGCGGCAGCACCTCTAAAAACACTCCGCCCGCCGAAACGCACCTGCCCTTTTGCAGCCCCACGCCAAGGGCTATGCCGCAGGGCTTTTGCTCGCTGGAAGCGAAATAGTAGGCGAAATCCGCCGCTATCTCGCCGCTGACAAGCTGCGAAGTGCCCACGTAGGGCTGTTTTAAGCCTATATCCTTTATTACGGTTATACTGCCGTTTTTGCCCACCGCTTTGCCTACGTCCAGATGTCCGTCGCCGTTGAAATATATTTGCACTACGGGGTTATCCACGCACCCCTTTACGTGCCCGCAGCCGTCTGCGCACACGGTGATCGTGCCAAGCTCTCCGTCCCCCTTTACGGTGGCGGTAAGATAGTCGCTTGGCTGCTTGAACTGCGCCGCCATAAGCGCCGCCATAGTGAGCGAGCGTCCCAGCGCGGCCGCCGCAACGGGAGAAAGCCCGTGCAGACGTATGGCTTTGTTTACTATATCCTTGCTCTCTGCGGCTGTTACCACAAGGGAGTTTTGCAAAATGGCTTTTGTAAGTAACGACATATACTATCCCTCTTTTATTGCCAGAAAGGTTATGCGCAGGCTGTCTTGGCGCAGTTTTTTGCCGTATTCCGCGGTGACCTCGTCAAGGCGGAAGCCGCTTTCGGCAAGCGCTTCGGAAAGTTCCCGTACGGTGTGCAGGTACTGCGTGTGCCTTTCGTCGCTGCGCACGTACGTCTGCCCCTGCCGCTCGAACAGCGTGAGGGACATGTTGACGTGCCCGCCGCAAAGCTTGTTGCTCCACAGCAGCGTGACGTCCTCGTCGTCCACGAAAAAGACGTTGTTGCCCACGACGTTTTTAAGCTTGTAGGGGGAGGAAACGTCGAACACGAAGGGCGCGCCGCATTTGAGGTTTTTCGCCACCCTTAAAAAAAACGCGGCAAGCTTTTTGGGCGGAAGGTAGTTTACGCCGTCGTTTACGCACACCGCCATATCAACGGCGTGAGGCAGCGTAAGCTTGGTCATGTCCTGCAACACGAACCGCCCCTTGCATTTTGAGGAGGCTTCCGCCAGCATTTGAGCGCTGCCGTCCACCCCCGTCACGTCAAAGCCCCTTTTGCACAGCAGCTCCGTCATCTTGCCGGTGCCGCAGGCAACGTCCACTACGCTTTTTACGCCGTGCGCCTGCGCCACGTCAGACAAATATTGCGACCAACTTTCGTAGTCGCAATCGTTTTGTGTGAATCTGTCGTAGTATTTTGCTATTGCAGAATAACTTTGCATATCACCGATATTTATTTGTCCGAAGGCTGCGTTTGAGCGTCCTCGGCGGGTTGATCGACAATTTCGTCAACCGTGGCAGGCTGCTGGGCAGCGACGTCTACGGGTTGCTCGACAATTTCGTCAACCGTAACAGGCTGCCGGGCAGCGACGTCTACGGGTTGCTCGGCAGTCGCCTGCGTTTGAGCGCCCTCGGCAGGCTGTTGGGCAGCCGCCTTGTTCACCTTGGGGTGAGAAGTCTTCACCACGGTGACCTTTTTGTTTTTATTCTTTCTTGCCGCCTCGCGCTGTTCCTTTTCCTGCTGTTTTGCCTCTTCAAACGCCTGCAATTCCTTTTTGACGTCCTTTCTCTTTTTGGATTCCACAGGGTGGAACAAAGCGAAGGTGCGCATCATGTGGGTGTGCCACACCAGCGGGAAGTACAAGCCGCCCACCATGAACATCACCACGATATACAGCGCCGCCAGCATGCCCTGACCGAACACGAAGTACAGCGGAATGGGCAGCAACGCAATGAGCAGATGCAGAACGTTGGGCAGGAAGTTGAGCCACAGAAGCCGCCAGCTGTCCGCCAGATTCTGCGCAAAGGACTGCTTGTAGGTGACGCTGACGGAGCACACTATCATGAGATAGCACACCACCAACAGATCCAACAGGCTCAATAGCACCGTGAGCACTATCGCCAGCCACACGGGCATTACGCTTGCAGCCCAAGGGTAGAACATAAAAATTCCGAAAACGGAAAAGGCTATGATGACGGTGGAAGCCAACGCATACAGGAAGTTGGCGGCAAAGCCCTTGCCTATGCTGCGGAACACGCCCACTGCGGAGACCTTTCCCGTCCAGAAGGAGTCGCGAATGACGGCGAAGCCGCCGCAGAATATCACCGACACCAACATTGCCGCCGCCACGGTAAGCAGCCCGTAAAAGACGCTTTGCTGCGCTACCTGCGAGGCGAAGAAGTCGTCTACGCCCACCCACGCGCCGGTGGAAAATCCGAACCCGTTAAGCGTGGGCAAGGTGGCTTTTAGGTCGGCGTACTGCCTTTGAGCGAACACCTGCATAAGGTAGATGGGCGCAACGCACAGCAGCATAAGAAAGCTGAAGCCGTACATTTTCCACGTGTTTTCGCGGAAAAGCACACGGAAAAATTTCCACGTGCTGAGGCGGTTGAGCCTTTTTATCACGTGTGAGTTGCGCTCGTTTTCCAATTTGATTTTACTGTAATCCATAAATACGTCCTTTCGCCGCCCCGCGGCGGCGTTGTACGCCTTGTGTGGCGTTACATTGTGTTATTATATCAAATAATAATTTTTTTTTCAATAATTTTGCGCCCTGTTGCGGCAATTTGCCCGCACTTTTGACCAACTTTTTGCCTTTTGACGGGAATTTTGTACGCCGCCTCCGTTACCGACGGGGAAAACCGCCCGTTTTGTAATTCCGCAAAGAGCAAATACCCTGCGGCAAAGCGCACAGGGCAGTAGCAAATGCCTTTGACGACGGAGCAAACCGCCCCCCCCCTCTTGGCTGTGCGCTATCGAAAGAATCGGGAAAACTCCCGCCGTAAATAAAACCCCGTGAGAACGAATTTTCGACTTTGCCCGCCCACACCACGCAAACGCAAAGGGAAAAACCGTCCGTTTTGTCAATTCCGCAACGAGCAAAAACCCTGCGGCAAAGCGCACGGGAACGGGAGCAGATGCCTTTGACGACGGCGGGAAACAGGCAGACCTTGCGCCCGCTCCGTCGCGTGGCTTTTCTGCGGCGAAAAACCGGTGTATAGCCATTCCCCCCCTCATAAGCGCATTTTTGCCGTCGGCAAAAACAACGCGCCACCTTCCGCACGTTGAAACAATGCCCCACCTCTCGCCGCTTTTGTACTGCGGCAAGGCGCAGGGACATTCGCCGCCGTCAGACGCGCACGAAACGGCGGGCGGCACAGGCATTATTCGGCAAAAAAGCCAATATGCTATTGCAGGAGATTTCTATGACGGTTGCCGTTGTGGGCGCAAGCGGACTGACGGGCAGCGCCTTTTGCGACATAGTTGCCGACAAGCTGCCCCGCTTGCGTCTGATAGGCAAAAGCACCGTCGGCACCCGCGTGACGCTGGCAGGCAAGACCTACGTTGTAGAGGGAGAGGAGGCGCTTGACAAAAGCTGCGAATACGCAATGTTTTTCACCGACGAGCAGACTTCGCGCAGGCTTGTGCCGAAAGCCGCGCTTAACGGCGCGGTGTGCATAGACAACAGCTGCGCCTTTCGCATGCACCGCGACGTGCCGTTGGTGGTGCCCAAGGTGAACGGCGGCGACGTGGGACGGTGCAAGGTTATCGCCAACCCCAACTGCACCGCCATTCAGATAGCCATTGCCTTAAACTGCGTAAAAAGCCTCGGCATAGAGGAAGTTACCGCCGTCACCTTTCAGGCGGCAAGCGGCGCGGGCAGAGAGGGACTTGCCGATTTGCGGCAAAAGCGCGGCTACGGCAAGCTTAAAGCCTTCGCTCACCCCCTGTGCGACAACGTCATCGGACAAATAGGCGAGCTTCTGCCCGACGGCACCACTACGGAAGAACAGAAGCTGCGGCTGGAGCTGCCCAAGATATTGCACGAAAAACAGCTGGAAGTAAACAGCTTTTGCGCCAGAGTGCCGGTAAGCGTGGGGCATTGCGCCTTCGTAAGCGTTGCGCTGAGCCAAAGCTTTGATTTGGATAAGGTTTGCGATATGTTTACCGGAAAAGACCTTTTGCTTTACAGGCAGGGGCTGCCCCAGCCGCTGGCGTTGCGGCACACACACGTGGTAGGCGTGGGCAGGCTGTCCAAATTCCGAAACAGGCTGAATATGTTTGTGGTGGCGGACAATCTGCTGACGGGGGCGGCGTACAATGCATTTGAAATTTTGCGTATCGCAATGGAGAACAACAAATGCTGATGACGGCTTTGGCAACCCCCTTTTGGAATGATAAGGTGGACGAAGAAAGCTTTGAGCGACTGCTGCAAGGACAACGGCACGCCGACGCTCTGCTTTGCTGCGGTACAACGGGGGAGGGGGAACTGCTGTCGGCAGAGGAAAGCCTGCGCCTTGTGGATATGTGCAAAGGCAGCGGCAAGCCCGTTTGGGCGGCTGTAAGCGGGGGCACCGACAAGGCAAGTCGCGCCGCCGAAAAATTTGCAAGGCAGGGGGCGGAGGGCATTATGATAACCCCGCCCGCCTTTTTCGGGTGTACCGACGAAGGCTACCTGCTGCACGTGGAAAGAATTGCCGAAAGGTGCGGTCTGCCCGTAATGTTGTACAACGCGCCCGCCCGCTGCGGCTACGACGTTCCCCTGCATAGCGTGCCGAAATGCGTAAGGTGGATAAAGGACGCGGGAAAGGGGGACAGGTTTGCAAAGTACAAGGGAAAACTGCTTTGCGGCGACGAGGTGAATATACTTAACTTTGCCGAGGCGGGCGCCGTTGGGATAGTGTCGGTGCTTGCCAACGCCGCACCGCTGCTGACAAAACGGGCGGAACAAAATTTTTTAGACAAAAATGTGCAGAAAAATACGCACCGTTGTGAAAATTTTGTGACAAATGAAGAATTTGCTCCGCAGGATCGGCAGGCGTTTTTTCATCTGTCAAAAGCCTGCTTTGTACAGAAAAACCCTATTCCCATAAAGTACGTGCTGCAAAAACTGGGGGTGTTCAGGGACTGCTCGCCTCGTCTGCCGCTGACGGCGGCGACGGAGCGCACAAGAAAGCTTTGCGACGACGCTTTTGGCAGATTTTGGCAATACGTCCGTTGAGGGACGCACGGATTGCCCGTCCGGACAAAAAATCAGCGCCGCTGTTTGCACAAGAAGTATTTTCAGTTACAGAAAATACGGCAATGCCACAAATTGTAAAGGGAGAGGCAAAATGAAAATAGCTGTTTTCGGAAGCGGCGGGCGCATAGGAAGGAGAGTGTGCGTTTTGGCGCGCGAAAGAGGTCACCTTGTGCTACCCTTTGAGGCGGCGGACGTCAAAGAGGAACGAGCCGACGTAGTTATTGACTTTTCGCTGCCGCAGGCAACGGAAGAAGTTTGCCGTTACTGCCTGCTGCACCGCTGTCCGCTGGTAAGCGGCGTGACGGGCAGAACGCCGCAGCAGCAAAAGCTTGTAGACGACCTTTCGGAAAGCGTACCGGTGCAGGCAAAGAGCAATTTCAGCAGAGGCATAGCGGCAATGCGGCAAGTGTGCCGCTTGCTCGCTTCGCTTAATTGGGACTGCGAAATCGTGGAAACGCACAGAAAGGGCAAACAGGACGCCCCCAGCGGCACGGCAAAGACGTTGGGGTGCGACGTAATGCGCAACGGCACCCGCAAGGTGACCTTTCACTCGCTGCGCTGCGGCAGCAACTTGGGCAGACACGAGGTGGTTTTTGCCACGCAGGGGGAAAGCATTACCGTAATTCACCAAGCGGAAAACGCCGATATTTTTGCCTTGGGCGCCATATTGTGCGCGGAAGAGCTGTTTGAAAAGCTCTGCAAAAACGGTACGGCACCCAAACGCTGACTGCGCCGAACTGCCGAGGATATGTCTTGACCTCATTTATAGCCCTGCCGATGACCGCCCGACGCATGTCGCAACGCCACGCCCTGCAAAGAGAAAGCCAAAAGGTAACGGCGCCGCAACAGAATAAACGAAGCCAATAAAACGGAATAATCAGGCGAGCAAAACTATCATAGTACCAGGCGAGCAAAACTATCATAGTACGCCAACCACCGCAACAAAAAAAAGACGGAAAGCTCCGTCTTTTATTTTGCAGACGCACTTTTGCGTCCGCTTCGTCAGTTTTTGCGGCGCAGTATATCCCCTGCCGAAAGGGGGTAGGGGCAGGGGAAGGACAGCGTTTGCTGCACTCTGTTTGCCACGGTGACGCCACTGCCCTCTTGGTCGGTGATATTTTTTACCACAAAGCTGCCCTCGGCAGAGGGGGAAAGAACTTCCAGCACGTCGCCGTCGCAAAACCTGTTGCGCTGCTCCACCGTAACGACACCCTTTTCGTACCCCTTGACCACGGCGACAAACTTGTATTCCTCCACCGCCTTGCTGTCCTCGTAGTACTGGCGGCTTTGCTCCTCGTCAAAGCAAAAGCCCGTCGTGTACTGTCGGTGAGAAGCCTTGTCCAGTTCGGACATAAGCGTCTTTACCCTCTCGGCGGTAAACTCGCCGCGGCTGATACTGTCCAGCGCACGACGATAGGCGTTTACGGCGGTGGCCACGTAGAAGGGAGATTTCATTCTGCCCTCGATTTTGAAGGAACATACCCCCGCTTGTATCAGCCGAGGCAGATAGGGCAAGAGGTTCAGATCCTTGGAATTGAAAACGTACGTACCCCTTTCGTCTTCCTCTACCGGCAAATTATCCTCGCGGGAAATTTCTCTGACAGTCCACTTCCAACGGCACGCCTGAACGCATTCGCCCCTGTTGCCGTCGCGGTGAGTGAGATAGTTGGAAAGCAGACATCTGCCGCTGTAACTTATGCACATGGCGCCGTGAACGAAGCACTCAAGTTCCACTTCGGGACAGGCGGCGTGTATGTCTTTGATATCGCCAAGGGAAAGCTCGCGTGCAAGCACCACCCTGCTTGCGCCCATATCCCGCCACGCTTTTACGGCAAAGGCGTTTGTGGTGTTTGCCTGAGTGGAAACGTGCATCGGCAGTTTGCAACGGCTTTTCGCATAGGCGAATACTCCCAAGTCGCTTATCAGCACGCCGTCGGCCTCGCACTCTTCCAAAAAGGCAAGGTAGCTGTCTAACCCCTCAAAATCGGAATTTTTGGCAAAAACGTTGAGTGTGACGTACACCTTTTTGCCCAGCGAATGGGCAATTTTTATGCCCTCTGCCATTTCGTCGGGAGTAAAATTGTCCGAATAGGCGCGCAGACCGTACTTTTTCCCAGCAAGGTACACCGCGTCCGCGCCGAAGTGAAAAGCCGTTTTCAGCTTCTCCATATTGCCGGCAGGCGCCAATAATTCAGGTTTTTTGCTTGTTATGTCTGTCATAGTATTCTGTAAAAATATAATTTTCGCAGTAATTGCGGCAAAACGCCGTGCGCAGAGGACGAAATGCGAATTGCCCGTCAAAACCAATTACCCTTTATGCTGCCCGCATATGAAGCAATCTCTTTTACTTACCTATGCATGGGCTGGAACCGAATTTGCCGCACCGCCGCCGCGGCGCTGTTCAAGACTGTTGAGAACAAGCCGCCTCCGCACAAAGAAAATTGCCTTTCCCGCACCATTTCAAAAGAGTTTTCGATTGGCAGGGTTTTGTATATTTACGCCACCACCGCTCGGAAAAACGCCTCTCCGACGCTTGAAATAAATTCCGTCGCTAAATAGCTTTTGCGCGGCTGAAAAGTTTCTTTCAAGGCATGGGATAAAACGGTTATACGCCGCCGCAGTTGCAAAAACTCGCCTGCCCGGCAAAAACGCCTTACTTATGCCCGAAGTCGGGAGTGAACGTATACGGCCGATACGTCAGGCTGTGGCAATTGAAATGCAATTTGCCGTTGCGACAATACAAGTATAATTGCGCATGCGACAGTATACTCAAAACAGTATTTTCTTATTGCTTGTCCTATGAAACAATTGCAAATGCTGTGCAGCGGAAGCAAGCAACGCGGGTACGCTTTCGCCCAGCGTAACTATTATAAAAACAAGTCTTACTGCTTGCACTACCAAACGATTGCAAAAGTTGCGCAATAATAACGGCAACGCAGATACGCTTTTGTCCCGCGTAACTATTGCGAAAACGGGAGGGAACGCGTTGTAACCTTTTGCGCCGTCACGCACCGTCACTTCTTGCGCGTTACGCTTACGCCGTCGCCAATGCGGTAGACAGTCGTTTCCAGACTGTCGTCGGCGGTTATTCGGTGCAGAAAGGAGTTGAGGTTGCGGGCAACGGTTATGTGCTTGTGCCGTTTGTCGGGGATATGCTCCACCAATCCTTTGTACAACACGTTGTCGCAAACCAATATGCCACCCCTTTGCAGCACTTCCTCTAAATAGGGCAAAAACACCTCGTACTGTCCCTTGGGGCCGTCCATAAATATAAAGTCGTACTGTCCCGTAAGTTGCGGAACTATCTCCTTGGCGTCCCCTACAAACAGGTTTACCCTGTCGTACACCCCCGCGTCGGCAAAGTTTCTGCGCGCCATTTCCGCGCGTTCCTCGTCAAACTCGATGGTGTTCAACGTGGCGTGCGGACTGGCGGTAAGCAGCACTATGCCGCTGTAACCTATGGCTGTGCCAATTTCCAGAATGCGCTTGGGACGGTGCTGCTTTGCCAATTTGTACAGCAGCTCCTTTGTGTCGTCCGGCATGACGGGAATATGTCTGCTGCGGGCAAAGCGCAGTATTTCCTGCAGCTTTGCCGTCATACTTCCAGCACTATCGTAAGCACTACGGGGTTGCGCTTGTATTTGGTGCGGAAATACCTTTTAGCCGCATGCTGCACGGCAGATTTTATCGCCGCAACGGACGTAGCATGGCGCAGAGTGTCCAGCAGCTCGCCCGTTATTGCCTTTTTCAGTTCGTCCACAAGGTGGTCGGCGTTGCCGTCGCCGGCAAAGAAGCAGCCCCTGCTTGCAATTTCCACCGCCGAAGCCAGTTGCTGCTTGCGCTTGTCCAGCGCCACGCTGCACACCAGAATACCCTCTTCCGCCAGAGAAAGCCTGTCCTTTATGACGACGTTGCCCACGTCGCCCACGCCCAGACCGTCCACCATCACGTTGCCGCTTTGCACGCTACCCGCCACCTTGAAGGTGGTTTGGGAGACCTCTACGCAGTCGCCTATTTCCGGAATGATGACGTTGCCGCGGCTGTGCCCCAGCTTTTCCACCAGCATTGCGTGCTGTTTTAAGTGACGATATTCGCCGTGAATGGGAATGAAGTAGCGGGGCTTTACCAAGGTGTAGATAAGCTTGAGTTCCTCTTGGCAGGCGTGCCCCGAAACGTGCACCGCCGACAGCGCCGAATACACCACCATGGCGCCCAGCCTGTACAGCTTGTTTATAACGTTGTATACGTCCTTTTCGTTGCCGGGGATGGGAGATGCGGAAATGACTATGGTGTCGTTGCTTCCTATGTGCACCTTGTTAAATTCGCCGCTTGCCATGCGCGTCAGCGCCGACATCGGCTCGCCCTGACTGCCGGTAGACAGTATGACAAGTCTGCCGTCTTCTATGCTGTTTACCCTATCCACGTCCACGAACATATCGTGATCCACAGACATCTGCCCCACGCGGCAGGCGGTTTCCACGTATTTGAGCATGCTTCTGCCCGAAAGGGCTATTTTGCGCTTGTACCGCCGCGCAAGGTCTATCACCATGCCTATCCTGTCCACGTTGGAGGCAAAGGTGGCTACAATTATCCTGCGCCCTTTGGCGTCTTGGAACACCTTGTTCATGGTGTCTTCCACCACCGACTCGCTCATGGTGTAGCCGGTTTTTTCCACGTTGGTGGATTCGCTCATCAGCAGCAGTACGCCCTGCTTGCCCACCTCCGCAATGCGGTTGAGGTTCATTATTTCGTTGCCCAACGGCGTGTAGTCTATTTTGAAGTCGCCGGTGTGCAGCACCACGCCCACGGGAGTGCGCAAGCATATTGCAAGGCTGCCCGCCACCGAGTGAGATACGTGTATAAATTCCGCCGTGAAGTCGTCCAGCATGACGACGCTTTTGTCCGCCACAGCCACAAGGTTAACCTTGTCTATTACGCTATGCTCGGCAAGCTTGTTTTCCACCAATGCCAGCGTCAGCTTGGAACCGTACACGTCCACCTTGCCGCCGAGAGCCTTCACCAGATATGCAATTGCCCCGATGTGGTCTTCGTGTCCGTGGGTAAGCAAAATGGCTTTCAGCTTCTTTCTGTTTTGCACCACGTAGGAAAAATCCGGAATGACGACGTCCACGCCGGGCATATCGCTGCCGGGGAAGGACATCCCGACGTCCACTATCACCATGCTGTCGCCGTATTCGAACACCGTCATGTTCTTGCCTATTTCCCCTACGCCGCCAAGGAAAATGACTTTCAGATTGCCCTTGGGACCGCCGTAGCCCAGCACGGTGCGCCGCTGACTGCGGGCGCGCTGCGTAGCCTGCACGTTTTGCGCCTGCAACGGCGCGGCGGCATTGTTTTTGCCCTGACCGACGTTTTGTCGGCGGGCGGCTTTTTTAGCCTGAGCGTATTGCTGCGGATTTGCCCCGCCTTTTTTTGCCTTTTGGGGAGCGCGGCTCTGCGCCTGCTTGCGCTGTTTTGCGCCGCCCGCGCCCTTTACGTTTTTATTTTTCATTTACACCTCTTTACAGCGCAAAAGTCAACCTGACGGCGTCGCCGCAAGTTGGTTTTGCGTCTACAATATTATTTTTTGCCGCATTTGCGCCACGCTTTCTGCCGCATTTGCGATTTATTTGCTCCGCAGAGCCAAAGGCTTTTCGCCTTTTAAGTTGCTTATCTTGTCACGCACAATACAAAAAAGACGCGCAAGTCAGTTTTTGCCCCTGTTTTTACGTTCCAGACGCTGCTTGCGTCTGTTGTAGCGGTCGGTGCCCTCGACGTACACCGTCTTGAAAAAGTAGGGGCGCTCCGTAGCCTCGAAATATTCCGCCATGTTGACGCATTTCAGCAGGAAAAACAGACACAGATTGGGCACGGTTGCCAGTATAAGTTTTGCCACATAGTCGTCCAAGAAAACAACGGATACCACCGTAATTGCCGCCATTACCACGATTATCAGAAAGGTTTTCCAAAATACGCGCCAGAAGCGCTTGGGAATGACGGTAAGTCCGTTTATCAGCGATTGGCGTATGCCCATGTTTTCCGTCGCTATCGAGGGCAGCCAGAAGGCGCAGTACGCCTGACGCATAGAGTACAAAAACACCGTTATCAGTATGCCGGGGATTATCGTCCACCATTTGAGCATGGTGACGAAAACAAGACAGATGGTGACGCCGCCCGTCACGATGAGCAGATCCAGCAGCACGCTTATTACCGTTTGCAGCAGCACGAAGCGGCAGCTTTCACCGAATTTTTTGACGAAATACCACGTGAAGGGACGCGCCGTGTTGGAAGTCATGTATTCGTACAGCTGAAAGCTTACCGGCACATCGGAGAAGGACACCAGCATGCGGTACACCAAAAACAGCACTATCACCGAGATATACGACCACTCTATCCTGTCCCACATGTTGGGGATAGACTCTATTGCCGCGCGCGTCTGCTCTATGCAGTAGGCAAGACTGCCGGAAAAAGCCGTGCCGGAAAAGGTGCCGTCGCTTATGCTTATCACCGTTTCGGAGATAAAATCTCCCCAGCCGCCTGCCTGAACCACCTTTACCAATTCGTCCAGCACGCCGCCGAACACCAAAAAGCCCAGCGCAAGTATAAGGGCAAGTATCACCACCTGACAGAACAGCGCTTTCAGCATTACCTTCCAGTTGTGTGCCGACAGGGACAAAATTTTGTTGAAAATCATTTTTGCGCCTCCCTCAGCCGAAAATTTTGCGCCCGATATCCCGCCGCTCGCCGCCGACGCATTCAAAGTAGATGCGGAAGGTGACTGCGGGGATAAGCAGCATGCAGAACAGGTACATCACCGAAAACAGCGTGATGGTCACCGCCTGCACGCCTATGAAGCCGCATATTGCCGTAAGCGCCGCCTCGCAAAGAGGATACACGGTGGCTATCGTCCACAAAAACCTGCGCTTTTCGCTCATCAGCCGCACCGAGTAGGACAACGCCTGATTAAGCGCGTAGTGCTCCACGAACATTATGGGGAACGCCACCATAAGCGTGCCCAGCACCAGCATGAACAGCATTCTGAACAGAAACGCCAGCGCAAAGCTTACCGACACCACCACGGTCGCTCCCAGAGAGCGCAGCAGATAGGCAATGCCCGCCGTCACAAGGTTGCACCCCTCCACAAAGAGGGCGACACACACCACGAACAGCAGCATTGCGGGAAACACCGCCATTGTGCGGCGCAGCGGAAGCACTTTCATTTCCCCTATCTGCATGTGCCTTTCCACCTTTACCATAAGCAGACTTTGCGTAAAGGCAAGCACCACTATGGCGACTATCGCGCCCCACCAGTAGGAGTCGAAGTCCCTGAAGCGCAGCACACTGAAATAATGCAGCACCGTGCCCGCCGCATTGTAGTCGTTTACGTTGTCCGCCTGCAAGTGCGAAAACAGCGAAACGTAGTTGCTCCCGTTAAAGAACATTCCCATAAGCGCCGCACTTACCAGCGCCCAAGGAGCAAGGTGCAGAAAGTTTCTGAAAATATACGCGACGGCAGATTTGCTTTGATCTCTCACGATTATTCTCCGTATTTTGCCTCCCGCCGAAACGTTTCGCGTGCGGCAATATTTTTGCTTATATATTATACAGCAAATACGTCATTTGCGCAAGCCTTTGGCGGCGATAAGCCGCGGCGCCCCCGAAAGAGAGCTTTAAGCCGCAAAAATCAGCCGACGTATCTCCGCCCGACAAGGACGGGTTCGCCCGTCTTCTTCCGACAAAAGGGCATTTGTGCGCTTTCCCGCTGCAACGTAAAATCGAAAAAAAACGTCGGCGCGTTTACGAAAAGAGGAAGTAAATCCGAGCGCAGATGTCACGAAAAATCGCATACGTATGTATTTTTTACGTACAAAAAACGCCCCCGCAAAAAATGCGGAGGCGTTGGGCGCATAAAGCGGGCAACGGTGCTTTTCCCCTTGTGCTGAGGAAGTTGCTTTTGTTTTAGTGTATTAGGGAATAAGTATCTGCGTTACCCAATCGGTAAGCGCCGTGTAGTAGTCTTCCAGATTAGCCTGCAAAAAAGTGTCTATCTGCAACACGAACTGCGCTTCGTACTGCCTGTAACCGGTGAAATGCGCCTTGCAGCAATTGAGCTTTTCCGAAAGCATCTGCTGTTTTACGCCGCTTTCGCCCAGCTCGGCATGCAGCTTCGCCGCCTCCAACGCCCTTTCGTATTCCGCCTGAATGGCGTATTGAAGGTATCTTCGGCAGCTTGCCTGATATTTTATTTCCTTTTCGTCCACCGTATTGTTGTACTTTTCTATGCTGATACGGTTTTTCTCCTGTTTTTCCTCCAACGCCGCCACTTCCGCCGCTATCGCCAGCTGTTTCTGCTGTGCAATGGAGGCGGTGCCCTGCTCGTAGCTGTCTTCCAGAGCGTCCAGCTTGTCGTAAAGCGCCTCGTATTCGGCGGTGTAGCGTTTGTTTTCCTCCTCTACGTCGCCGTCGTAGGCGTCGTCAATGCTTTTCAAGGCTTTTTCCGCGGCGGAGGAGTGCCACATTCCGCCGTTTGCCAGAGCGTGCTGTCGCTTTTTGTAATCTTCCGCATATTGATCGGCAAGCTTCACAAGGTTTTTGCGGTGCTTTTCCGCCTGTCTGTCCACGGAAAGCAACACGTTGGCTTTGGCGGTAGCGTAGCTTTTGTCCAGCGAACGCTGTTTTTCCAGATAACGGGGATTTACCTCCTGCTGCGCCAGCTGTTGCAGCTCCGTTTCCGTCAGCGGGGTGAAGGTAAGCTTTTCCAGCCCCAGCGACGGCTCGAATTCCAATTCCGGCTCGTAGTAGGACAGGCTGTATTTGTGGTCTACGTCCAATATCTTTTCTTTAAGTTGAGCGTATTCCTCTATCAGCTGCTGCTGTCTTTCGGGAGTTATCTCAGCCATACCACACCTCCTTGGGCAGGGCGGCTTCCAGCGTGACGCTGCCCACTAAGCCGTCGCCTAAGAAAATTTCCACCGAAAGGCTGCGAAATTTCGCCCCCACCGCAGCCTTGCCGCCGCCGTTAAAGTGAAAAATGCGCCTGTCGCCGTCGGTGACGAGGTGTACGTCTATTTTGCCCTTCGCCTCTATGCGCAGGTTTTTGAGCAGCTTGTACTGCGGCGTGCCGAGATTTATTTCGCGGCTTTTCCACCAGCCGTCCGCCCGTCCCGAGCCAAAGGTCTTGACGGTGTTTTCGTGGACGAAAATCACTCTTTTGCCCCCTTGCAGGCAACGAAAATCCCCCTGCCAAAGGCAGGTCACCCTGCCGTCGCAGTCAGCCTCGACGATTTTATCCCCCATTCGGGCGTAGCAGCGGTTATTGACAAAGCATATCTCCGCAGAGGAAGTGTCCTGCCGGTAAACAAGCCGCAGCTCTTTGCCGGAAAGCATATACAGCCCTTCGCCTGCGACGAAAAACAGCTTTTTGCCGCAAATTGCCATGGCATAGGGCGTGGGCAACGCTCCCCGCACGTACTTTATCTGCGTCTTTTCCTCGTTGTCGTCAAAGTCTATCTCGTACAGCTCGCTGCCCGCAGCGTACAGCTTTTCTCCCGCAGCAAGGCAGGTGACGTTTTGCGGCAGGCTGATTTTTCCCTCCCAAAGGGAAGCGTCGTCGCGCGCCGAATAGTAAAGCCCGTCGCCGTAGACGCCGAACACCCTTTCCTTGAAAAACACGAGGCTTGTCGCGCCGTACTCGCTTACCCTGTTCCAGCCGCCGTCGTAAAGGAAAATGCCTTGCTCGTCCGACACCACCAGCGCGTTTTGATTTTTACAGTAGCAAAAGCAGGGGTTTTTCAGCTCGTCGCTTTCTATCTTTTCCTCCCCGTCCCGCCTGACGTAAATTCCGCTGTCCGTGCAAATCAGGGCGTAGTTATCCGTTTCGTAAGCGCCGTATGCCGGAGCCGCGTCCGCAACGCCTACAAAGTCCTCTGCCGAACGTCCCTCGGCGGGACGCATATTGCAAAACTCCGCCGCCGCTTCCGCTACGTCCAAAGTGAAAACGGTCTTTTTCATTGCAGGAAAAAAGGGCGTTTTGGGTATAAACATTTTACCACCTCCCCGCGGGCATCGTCTGCAACGAGGTTTTTATCTCGGCAAGGCGCAGAGCGTCATAGTAACGCTGCGCCCACGACTTCTGCGCCACTACGTCCCCCGAAATAAAGCAGTATTCGGCAATTATGCCGTAGGCGAAAATGCGGGGAGTTATGCGGGGAGTAAGCTTTATCTCGCCATCCCACTCCGTCTTTGGGGGCAGCGCTGCATAAACCACGGTGTACTCCCCCTCGTCCGTTATCAGCCCGCCCTCGGTGTAACGGTACTTGGCGGCGTTTCCCATGCTGTCGGTAAGGCTTATCACCCTGCAAAGGCGCAGCTTCGAGCAGTCTATAAAACCGTTTTCCGCCCGCACCCTGCATTTTTTGACGGCGGCGGCGTAGTCGCAGTACAGCTCCTCCGAAACGGTTGCGCAGCAGGTGAGCATCGCTCTTATCCTTTCGTCGGCAAGCGCGCTTTGATTGTTTGCCGTAAAATACTCCGCAGGCAATCCCAGTTTTGCCATATCGTTGCACAAGCTTAAAATTTCATAAATTTTCATACTTCTCCTTTGCGGCAAAGCGCACGGTGAAAATCCTTTTGCCGTTACGGCGTTACCACTCCGTTTCGCGGAAAATTTCCGCCGCGCGTTCCACCCGCGTCATTCTTGCGTATTCCACCGTCCGCGCGTCCAAGCTGTCGAAGGGCACGACGAAAGCCAATTTATCTTCCGTGTACACCTCGTAGCGGCGCTTTTTTGCGTTGTAGAACAGCTTGTACCTTTCGTCAACGCTTTTAAGTCTGTCGCAGACGTCGAATACGTCCTCCGTTATTCTTATCAGGCACATTTTTCCTCCGCGCAAACGGGGGAGAAAATCTCCCCCTGCGCAAAAAAGTTATTTTTCCGTTATGCCGCTTATCATTGCCTGACCGATAGGTCTGTCGCAAATCATATCGGCGTATTTCACCAGCGTTGCGGTGTACACCGGCTTGTTGGCGACCTGCTTTATCACTCTGCCGTCGTCCCCTTCCAGCCAGCGCCAGTCGCACAGCTGATGAAGATGGAAGTCGGAGGTGTTGAGTATGTACATAGTTCCGTCCGGCGCAAATCTGTCCGACACGATGGGTATGCCGTTGTAGGAAATGGCTTTGTAGCCCCCTTGCAGGTTCATCACGTCGACGTTGCTGCGGTTGGTAACAAGGTATTCCTGATAGGCGCGCTTTACTCCTGCGGAGCACACTATGAAGTCGGCGGCGGAGCCTGCCACTTCGTCCAGCGTGTCTATCGCCTTTTGTATCACCACGTCGGTAATGGCGGAAGCCGTCGCCTTGTAGGGAGCCAGCCACTTGTTGGCGGTGCGGGTAAGCCCGTACAGCTTTTCCGAAGAACCGAAAATGGCTCCCAGTCCCGTAAGCTCGTTGCCGTAGCTGCCCTGCACGGTAAGATAGTCCCCCTCCGCCACGGTAGAAGCGGCTATGGACGCGCCGGACAGCGTGACGGTTTTGGCGCTTCTGTCCACGTCCGTTATGCGGCGGGCGGACACGGTAACGCTTTGGGAGGTTGCCGAAACGACGTCCACCACCATGCCCTCTATGACGTTTTTGACGGAATCCACCGTGATGACGTTGCCCGCCTGCGAAGCGGCTTTGGCAATTACGCCGCTGCCGTCGCCGAACAGCATTCTGCCGAAGTTGAAGCGGGACGCCTTGATAAGCCCCTCCATTTCCGCTTCCAGCAGGTTGACGAACGCTCCCGCGCTGTTCTGGCTGGCGCGTATCGCCTTGTCGGAAATTTCTATCGTGCCGTAAAGGTTTTTGAGGGTAAGCACGAACTGCGCATAGTTATTGGACGCCGCGCCCGGCAGTTCGCCGTCCTCGGTGCCCGCGCCTATGCCGCCGTTTATGCCGAAGGGTGCAAGCTTGCGTATCTCCTTGCCCCACACGTCGGAGGAGGTCTGCGCAATTCGGGCAAGCAGCGGGTTGACGTTGGTGTTGAGCTGATCCGCCACTACGCCCAGATACAGTGTTTTGAGTGCGTTTTCCGCACTGGTAAGTGTTACCATAGTTTTCTCCTTATTTGAAAAATTCTTTTGCCATCTCTGACGCCTCTTTCAGTGTCCGAGGGCGGGAAGGCATCGCCATGGACACGTTTCCCCCGCCGTTCATGACGGAGGGAGGTCTGACTTCGTCCTGTCGCAGTGCCTGTTGGCATTGTTGCCCGCAAGACGAAGCAGCCTGTGACGCGCGCGCACTGCCGTCCGAAGCGGCGACGGCGTCTTCGCCGCCCTGTGGGACTGTATCGGCACCAGCCGTCGCTGTCTGCCGCGCGTCGGACGGTGACGCCGTCGCGTTTGTACCGTCCGATATGCTGTTTTTGAGTTCCGCAAGCTGCTGACATTTTTTGGTAAAACTTTTTTCCAATTCGTCGTACCCTTTCAGCAGTTCCTCCAAAGAGGAAAATTTTCCGTATTCCATGTGTTAAATATCTCCCTTGATATATTCCTGATGACGGCGTATGTGTTCCAGCAGCTTGTCGCGATACTTCACGTCGCCGTCCGCCTGCCCCGATATTACGTATCGGGTGTGCTCCTCCACGTGCAGCGCGTGGTCGTCCACAGGCAGTATTTCCGCGCTGTCCACGTCCACGTTTTCCGCTGCCGCTCTCTTTATGTGCAGCTGCGTTACGTCCTGCGCGTTTTCCCAGTTACCAAAGCCCATAAGAGTGAGTATTTTGGCTTTGGCGCTTTCCGACAGCTTGCCGTTTTTGTCGTTGAGCACGCCGGCGTGCAGCAGATCCATCACCATGGTTCTGCGTGTGGTGGGAGTTTCGGTAAACTCGTTTTCCGTTTCGAACACCACGTCGTCGCTGCCTATGTCGCTGCCGCTGAAATAAAATATCTCCGCGCCGTGCTGCCCGTCGGCAAACCGCATAAGCTTTTTTGCCGACACAAACTGTTTGTACATTCGCAAAACGTATTTGGCTATCTTTTTTATGCACAGCTTGACGCTGTCTATGGAGCCGGCAAGGCGCATATCGTCCTGCTCGGCTATAAGCTGCAACGCCAGACCGCTGGTGACAGTCGTAGGCGTTGTGCTGTTGCGGGCAAACTCCGACACGCCGGAAACGGTGACGAACTCCTGCAACAGCCTGTCTTCCTCGGTGGAAAAGTCGTCGGGCACGGCGCCGCTGTCCATAAGCTGCGGCTTGACGGAGCCTTGGCGGTACACCAGTATCTTGCCCGGCGACAGCCCCTCTTCTTCGAGGTTTTCCGTATCCACCGAACCGTCCTCCACCGTCAGCACCCCCATTGCCAGCCTGTTCATAAACTCGTGCTTGCGGTTTTTGACGGCGTTGTAGGCGCGCTGAATGGGAATGACGCGCTCCACTACGCTTGCGCCCCAAAAGCAGCCCGCCTGCTCGGCGGATATCTGCCGCACGAAGGGGAACACCCGCCGTCCATCCTCTCCCAGCATATAGGGCAGCTCGCCGCAATAAAGCAGCGCGTCCCCCGCCACTATTTCCAGCCTGCCGTTGGGGTTGTCGGCGTCGGGCAGGGTGTACCTTTCCAGCACCAGCACCTGATCCTTTTTGCTTTCCTGCGTCACGGATGGCACTACGGAATTGTACCCCAAGCCCCCTACGCCCGTTGCAGAGGACAGGGCAAAGACCTTTATTTCCTCTCCTTTAAGCTTTACGCCCCATTTGTCTTCCGCTTCCTTTTGCGGCAGCACCTTGGCGTGAATGAGGGAACGGCACTCCTCCAGCCCCTGCGACACGTTGGAATCGGGGTAAATTTCAAAGGGGGAGCACACGCTCAACGCCACGTCCTGCACGTCGTCTTCCCATGCGATTTTGTAAAATGCCGTGCCGCACACCTCGCTCCACAGCGTGGCGCGGGTGATAAGCTCGTCTAAATGCACCTTTTCCCGCGCGCTGTCCAGAATTTTGGTGGATACCAAAGCGGAGTTTACGTCGGCGTCGCTGTTGGAAAAGGGGCGCGCTATGGGGCGGGGACGCACGTGGTTGAGACGGGACAGGCGAGTTTCCACAATGGGAGCAACGTGGTTGTACACCTGCTTTTCCTGCCAGAAATAAAATTTTTCCTCCTGTTCTATGCTGCCGCGCGGCGTTATCCGACAATACTGGTTGCCCATAAGAAAATTCATGTTGAGCTGCCAAGTCAATTCATACGGACGGCGCTGCAACTGCCTTTGGGCAAAATCGGCGCGGACGCTTTCCACCACGTCCTCGGCAAATTGCTTCATATCTTCTCCTCCATTTTGCGTTTTATCACGCTTTTGGGACTTTTGGGCGCCCGCGGAGCAAGTTCTTCCGCCAATTTTCGGGCGCAACTGCCGCAAATATAGAACCTGCCGCAAATAGTCTTTGCGGGGAGATAAAACTCCGCCGTGTTACGGCAGTTCTTTACGTCGCATGCCGTTTTATGCTGCGTTTCAAATATCATAATCTCTCCTTTCGCCTTGCGGCGTGATCTGTTGCGACGGCTGATCGACGCTGTCGCAGGCGTTGATAAGCGCCAACAGACGCAGTTTTTCCACCTGAAGCTGCTCGTCCGTCATCTGCGACACGTCAACTTCGTCCTGCGAAATTTGCAACAGCGCCTTGACGGCGGCAACGTCGGGGTGCATATGTTTGGTGGCTATCTTGCGCTTTACCAGCGCCGCCTCGCCGTCGCTGACGTTGTATTCCTCCGTCTTTTCCTTGTAGGTGTAGCCCTTTGCCTTTTTGAGCAGCACCCTCGTAAGCAATTCTCTGTAATCCTTCATATACCTCCTTTTGTCACAAAATTTGAAAACGGTAGCCATTTTTAGTGACACTTTCCCTTCTCTTATACTCCAAGCCTCAGTCTCTTTGCCAGCCGTTCCTTATCCTGCGAAATCACGCTTTTTTCCTGCCTCTTTTTGGGCGGCTCCTGCAAGGAACACACGTAGTAGCGAAGCTCGTCCATGGCGTGGTCGTCTTTTTTTATCGGTCTGTCGCCGCTGCCCCAGAAGTAGCCCTTGAATTCGCGTATCATATTGACGCAGCTGGCAAAGACAAACAGACGCGGCCTTCCGGAGGCGGATTTAAGCAGCGCTTTTACCTTGTTTACGCCGGTGTACACGTCCTTGTTGACGCGGGTATCCACGCTTATGCCGTTGTCGGAAAACAATTCCGCCACGCTGCGCGTACCCGAAAGGGTGCGTTGGTTGGCGGCGCTGTCCATAAGCGCCTCGTAATTGCCTCTGCCGTCGGTGTGCCAGTTCAGGGCGCGGCTTATTTCCTTTATTTTTTGCGCGTGATACTGCACGTCACGCTGCGCCTCGTAGTGCTCCGCCACCACGTACACGTTGCCGTCGTAGTCCCGCGCGTACCAATGGCAGGAGAGGGGGTTGTTAAGCCCCGGATCGATGGAAAGCTTGTCCTGCCAGTCGGGCGGGACGGAAAAGGGCTGAATGACGTTTACCTCGTCAAATTCGGGGTACACCATTCCTCCCACCGAGCGGAATCTGCCGTAGCGGCGGCTTTCCAGACTGTCGGCGGAGAGCGTTTCCGTCATTGCCTGCACCTCGCTTGCGGAAAGAAAAGGGTTGTCCGCCCACTCCATAAACTCGTACCAAACCTCCTTGCTGTTTTTGCTGTTGAGGTAAATTTCGTCGTACACCCACGTGAGCCCCTTGAGGGGCGTCATCGTGCCGAAAATTTCCCCTTCCCTGTCCAGCACGCGCATGCGGCACTCCTCGTAGACGTCCTGCGGCGGCTCTTCGTCAAACCACACGAAGTCCAGCGAAGCGCCCTGAAATTTTTCCCTGCCCGCCTCGCAGCTTTTGAAGGCTATTTTGGAGGTGCCGCCGAACACGTTGCGTATGATGAGATAGTCTATGACGCCGTATTGAGGACTACCCTTGGAGCCGGACAGCATGGCAATTTCCTCTATCCACGATTTGTCCAGATAGTGAAGCACCTTCTGCTGCGCCACCTCTCGCTGCACCTGCTGCGAGAGGGACACTACCCAACAGCTTATTTCCTTTCTGTTGGGACGAAAGGGGTGAATACCTCTTGCCAGCCACACCGTTTCCACGGCTCCGCACTCCGTTTTGCCGCTGCGGTTGCCGCCGAACACCCACCTGTTGCGCTTGGTGCACCTGTGAAAAGCCATCTGCTTTTGGTGTATTATTTCCTTGTTATACAGCGACAGCGCACTGTTTTTGCGCCGCTGCTGTTCGGCGTATATACGCCTTAAAAGTTGCAATTCTCTTTTCATACCACACCTCTCGGCAGTCAATACTCGTGCGCAGTCGGCTTTTTTCGATTTTATCCGCTACGGCGAATGAGTTATAATTCCCCGCAAAGAGGTGACTGCCGTGAAATTTGTTTGCATTTTGATTTGTCTGCTGCTGACGTTTTTCCTGCCCGTGGCGAATGCCGAAGGACAATGGGTAAGAGTGACGGAGGAGGGAGTAAACCTGTACGCCACCTGCGAAAGCTCCAAGGTGATTTTCCTACTGGAAAAAAGCTACTATTTGCAGGTGCTTTCCGAACAGAACGGCATGTATCAGGTTGCCGTAATGCCCAATACGGCGGATTTTCCGCAAATTACCGGCTATGTGTGGATAGGCGAAGTGGACGACTGCGATCTGGCGCCCGTCACCCCCTACTACCCCACCGTCAAAATTACGGTAAATTCGCACTCCGCTCCCGTAAAACTGTCGCCGCTGCCCTCTGCGCAGACGCTGGTGACCGTCACCAACACCCAAAGCATGAGTTACTACGGCGAGATTACCTCCTACGGACAGCTTTGGTACTACGTCTACTTCGGCGGCACTTTCGGCTACGTGCAGGCGGACGCCGTCACGCAGCCCGTAATAAGTCCTCACCCCACGCCGTTGCCGCAGGACGTCGTCACCCCGCCGCAAACGCCGGAACAGCCGTCGGAGCAGCAGCCTGCCGAGCAACAGGGCGGAACGGAGATATTTCTGATAATATTCGTTGCCGTACTGGCGGCGGCTGTGTGCCTTGCGGTATTTTTGCCGGGAAACGTCAAAAAGAAGGACGCTTACGACAAGGATATGTAGCCCGCCTTGCGCTTTTCAAGACCTGTAAAACGCCAAAGCCCACACCACAACCGTCAGGCGTTATGACACGGCGCGACCGCAAGCGCACGATGAAAGACGTAGCACAAACGGATAGGTTTTGTTCTGTCCGCGCCACATATACCACTACAGGCAAAACCGAACCGCGGCACAATACGCAAGTTCAACGGAAAGAAAGCGCCTCATAAGCAGATTCCTTTTGATTTCCTCTGCCTCGCGCCTTGCAAAACACGCCTAAGCGTACTACGCATACACCACACGGAGCGGCGTTATGACGCGAGGTTTGCTTTCGGCAATTGCCGCCCAAACACAAATGCCGAGCAGAGGTTCGACTGCTTGCTTTCAGCCCCGCAAGCAACGGCATTAACAGCAATACACGCGCCAAAAACTGCCCCAAGCAAAACGCTCTGCCCTGCGGCAAAGCGTTTTTATGTACCAAAATATTGAAACCGTTTGCAAAATTGCGTACCACAAGACAAGCTGCGACCTACTCCTCTATGCGCGAACCGTTTTCCCGCAGCAAAAGCTTTTGCACGAAGGGACAACAGCCGTAGGTTTCGGAGAACCACTGTTCGGTACAGCCCGCCTCCTGCAACTTTTTGCTGAAACTATCGCGCGCCTGCGCCAGACGTCGGTAAAGCGTAGGCAGGGATACGTTGTACCTTGCCGCCACTTCCCCTTTGGGCTTTCGGCGCACGTAAACCTCCGCAAGCAATTTTGCCTTTTCTCTTTCCAGATTTTTAAGCGCCCACTTTGTTACGTCCAGCAAATAGGCAAAGCTGTCCCTCTTTACGGCAAGCTCCGCCACTTTCAGCGTCTGATTGTACGCTCCGCTTCTGTCGCGCGCGCTGGACAACGCCGCAGCCACGCACTGCCGATGCAACCGCCTCGCCGCATGAGCGAAATATCCTAAACCTCTCAAAATAACCAATTCGTGATTCATTCCGTCACCTCCTTGTTTCTAAATTGAACATTTGTTCTATTGCACGGGCATAATAACAAACAATGTTGTCCAACTGTATGGCAGACATTATATTTTTTACCGAAAAATATTTTGTCATTTTTTGCGGGAAATTTTATGCAAACGCACATAAACCGTTTTGAATGTGCTGACGAACTTTGCGCGTACACTACGGCTAACGCTTTGCCGTCAGGTGTCGTTTTGTCCGTGCACACTTACCGCACATTGTACGACGACGCGTCGCAGGACATAAACGCGCTCTTTGCCTGCGCAAACATACGGCGGATATATTGTCGGGCAGATTCCTCCTTCGCAGTTACCTTGATTGTGTAAGTATACCGACAAATTATTAAGCGGCGTTGCCGTGCAACAAATAACGCCCGCCTTCACGAAAGATACGGAGTGTTTATTGGGAGAAAACTTCGCCGTCGGACGTAGCCTTGTTTGCCGCAATGAGCCAAAGCCTGCGTAGTTTGGCGTTACGCAAGGACGTGGCAGGGTACACCGCCGTTACGATTGCGTCCTTTCCTTATCAAACGCCGCCGGACACACACAGCCCTACCGACCTTCGCCTTTGCGTTCTCCCTCTTGGCTTTTCCTTTCAGTCAAAATAACACTTCGCGGAACAGACCGGCTTGACGTTACCCTTCCTCTTTATTTACCCTCAATACCCCCTTGGCAGAGCAAGCATATCCGCAAATTTATGGCGACGCTGTCACGCGACAAATAATGCCCGCCTTGACCACGAAAGATACGGGGTGTTTATTGTCGGGGAAAACTTTGCCGTCGGACGTCGCCTTGACAACGTCGGCATATTTACCCTTTGCGGCGACGTTGTCGCATAACGAATAACGCCTCTTTGACCGGACAGGCATTCCATATTTTATCGTCACTGCAAAAGGCCTTATCTCCATTTCTTTTTCACGAGCAGCACACCGCTTTCCCATGCGTTTTGCCCTTTACGAAGCAAGCGCCGACACATACCACTTGTTAATTTCTACACTGCTATTTCTCTCAAATTAAAGCGCCCTCTTTGACAGCGCAAACATACCTGCAATTATGCGGCGATATGCACATAACGACCAACGTCCGCTTTGGCTATAAGCCCACGACATGATTGCCGTCACGCAAGCGCTTTGCCGTCAGCCGTTGTTGTGACTGCACAAAACAAGGTGGTTTTGCACAGCCTGATGGAAGCTTCGGACGTTGCCGACAGCCTTGCGAAACTGCGCGTCTCCTTCCTTTACCCGTACAAAGGGCGCAGGCACAATTTTACGACGAAGTACACCGACCTTTAAGAAGGGCAATGCCGTGCCTGTCGCATTAAATAATGAGGTATACGCAATTACACAAAAACCGTTGAAAATTGACGTAAGTTTTGATATAATATATAATTATTAAACAAAACGCAATATAAACTGCGTTTTGCCGCCCTATGCGGAGGGCATTTTGACCTCTTGCGCGTAAGGGCGCACGCCAAAGAACTGCGAGGTACTTGGAATAATGAAAAAAAATTTGATATTGATATTTATAACGGCGCTTGTCTTTTCGTTGGCATTGTTCGGCACGGGAGCGTCGGCTTTGTCGGCGGAGGACAACCGCAGCCTGATAAACCCCGTGGCTGTAGCCGCGGTGGGCGACTACGTTTTCGTTGCGGATAACGTGGACGCCGGTCAGCAAAGCGCCATTTTGTGCTTTGACGTGTCCGCCACGCCGGAATACTGCTACACTCACACCGTAGCCAAGGAGATAGTCAATCTCGCAGAAGTGGACGGCAAGCTTTACGTCATGTACGCCGACAGCGTGGAAATTTACGCCGTCGGGCAAGCCTTGCAGTTAGAGGAAACGCTTGCCATACACAATGCGCTGGACTTCACCTTCGGCAACTACGAAAGCGCCGACGTGCCCTACTACGCCGTGGAGGGGGAAAGAATGTACGCTTTGCGCAACGGCGCCGGCACCGGTCTGGACACCGCCACGGAAGGGGCGCAGCAGTGTCTGGCGCAGGACGACTTTCTGTACTTTTTGAAAAACGGGCGCGTGTTCCGCGTGGACATCTCCGCCACTCCCCAATACAACACGGACGATCCCGTAAACGCCGACGGCATAGTTACCGCCACCGACGTTTCGGGAATGTTTGCCTACACCGCCGACGAGCGTCACATTGCGCTGTACGGAGATAACGGCGCCTACGTGCTGGAACAGACGGCAAGCGGCTTTGCCGCAACAAGAGTGCTGGTTTCGGGCAGCGGCGTAAAGGATATGTGCTTTGGCAGCGGCAAGATATTTTTGCTCAACGGCGCAAACGAGGTGGAAATTTTTACCTATAACGCGCAGGACAAGCGTTTTGTGCGCAGCGAAGACACCATCGGCACCGACACCATTACCATAGACAGGCAGCTGCCCACGCAGTTTACCGGCTTTACGCTGGCAAGCTCCAACGGCTACCCCACCAACGTGGTTTACAAAACCACCGACGCCGACACCTCCATTGCGGAAATAATGACGGACTACGACGGGCAGTTTATCATTTTGGATTTTGACGGGGCGGAGGACGTTCCCTTCTACTACGTGCTTATAGGCGACAAGCTGGGCTGGATACAGAAAAGCGACGGCATTACCTCTCCCGAAGAAGATCCCGAGCTTACCGTCTACGACACGCGCATAAGCGTGGACGTCACCTACAAAGCCAAGTTTACCTCGTTGAACACCGTGTACGTCTATCCCCTGCCCCTCACCGACATAGACCACTGCGACAGTTTCAGTCAGACGATAACGGAAGCGCAGGAAGTGACGCTGTTGCAGCAGTTTGAGGAAACGCATTCGGACGGCAGCGTTACCAAGTGGTACTACGTTCAGTACGGCGAAGGCAAAAAGGGCTTTGTCAACAGCGGCAACGTGGGACTGTTCTATGCCGACGCTTCCACACAGCAGCCCGTTGACGTCATCGGGTACAAAAAGATAAACGCCTCGCTGTTTGAAGCGGTGAAGATATACCTCACCAAGGACATGGCGGAAGACGAAGTTATATACAACGCGCAGGGCGAGGAAATAAAGCTGTATTCCGGAACGCTGCTTGTGGCGGTACGCGCAGAGGGCGCAGCCACCTTTGTGGAAATACGTGAAAAGGACGGTTCCGTTTCCTACGGCTGGATACCCACAAACAACCTTATAGGTCAGCACAGCATGACCACCAACGCCATTGTGGGACTTTCCGTGCTGGCTGTCGCCATTGCCCTTACCATAGTGTTTGCGGTGCTTTTCGTAAAGAAGAAAAAGGCGGCAAAGCAGGAGGACGAGGAAGAATAGCATACCAAAGACCAAAGCCAAGGCAAATGCGCCTTGGCTTTTTGATTGAGCCGATATAAGCGCGGGATACACCTTGCCCGCAAGCCGATACGCAAGCAGTACCTTCCTTCGAATAACAACTAACAATGTGCCGCAGGAAAACATATATATATGTTTATCTCTACGCCTTAGTTGCGGGAAGAAGCCATTGTACTTAAAAAACAAACGCTGCGGCAAACTGCTTTGATTTTTTGCCTGTGCGCACTTTTCCCGACGTCCGATTTTGTCCGTGCACTATTTTGA
>DVOC01000066.1 GCA_018713905.1 Candidatus Fimimonas merdipullorum | reverse complement strand
GTCACCACGTCGGTGTCGCTGCCGAACACGTTGTTGTGCTTGACGTCGTTCAAAACGGCAAGGTCTGCGTGTTTTTTGACAAGTTTTTGCCTTGCATTTGCCAAGCCGTTGTCCGTTTCTGCGGCAAAAATGCACAAAAACCTGTTTCCCTTCGCCTGTCCTACCGCCTGCGCAACGTCGGGATTTTTTTCAAACTCCACCACAAGACGCTCCGATTTTATTTTAGTTTCGGAAAAGACTTTGGGTTTGTAGTCGCAGGGAGCAGCCGCCATTACCACAACGTCCTGCTCGGGCAGTAGCGCCATGACGCTTTCCAGCATTTGCTGCGTGGTGGAAACGTCTACGACTTTGGCTCTGCCGTCCAAAGGTACGCTGTGCCTTGCGGCTACGACGGTGACCTCCGCACCCCTGTCCAAAGCGCGTCTTACCAGCGCCGCGCCCATTTTTCCGCTGGAAAAGTTGGTGACAAAACGCACGTCGTCAAGTTTTTCAAGCGTGGCGCCGCAGGTAACGAGCACCTTTTTGCCGGCAAGATCTTTTTTTGCCGTAAGCAGGGAAATGCAGGCGTCCACTATTTTCTGCGGCTCTGCCAGACGTCCCTCGCCGTGGTCGCCGCAGGCAAGAAAACCGCTGTCCCCCTCCACTACCTTCATGCCGCTGTCCATCAGCTTTTGCAGGTTTTCACGGAAAAAGCCGTTGTGGTACATATTGACGTTCATCGAAGGACAAAGCAGCACCTGCGCTTTTGTGGCGAGCAACGTCGTAGAAAGCATATCGTCGGCAATTCCGCAGGCGATTTTTCCTATGATATTTGCCGTGGCGGGGCACACCAAAAACAGGTCGGCTTTTTTTGCAAGCGCAATATGCCTGACCTCGCCGTGCACGACGCCGTCGAACATCTCGCAACACACGCTGTCGGCAAGAGTGCCGAAAGTAAGGGGCGTGACAAATTGCGCGGCGTGAGCCGTCATGACGACGTCCACCTCCGCGCCGAGTTTTTTCAGCCCGCGCACCACCTCGCACGCCTTGTAGGCGGCAATGCCGCCCGATACGCCGATAACTATCTTTTTACCCTTTAACATCATTTTTTGATTTCAGTAAGTCCTTCGGCAAATTCGTTAGCCGCATAGGAAATGGTTTTGGTGTTTTGCGGAAGCTCCGCCTTGTTGTTGAGTTCCTTGGCGCGCTTGGCAATCACGCAGCACAAAGCGTACTTGTCGCCCGCCTTTTCCGTAAGTTCGTCAATGGGAGGTTTGGTTATCATTGTCTTTTCTCCTTCAAAATGTCTATAATTTCCTTTACTGCCCTGTCAACGCTGTCGTTCATAATGCAATAGTCGTACTTACTGCGTTGAGCCAGTTCCAGCTTGTTGCGCGCCATTCGTATCTGAATTTTGTCCGGAGTTTCCGAACCGCGCTGCACCAATCTTTCGTAAAGCGCCTGTTCGCTGGGCGCTTCGATAAAGAACAGCAGACTGTCGGGATAATTTTGCTTTACCTGCAGGGCGCCTTTGACGTCAATTTCCAAAATTACGTCCTTGCCGAAGCTCAGCATGTCCACCACGAACTTTTTGGGCGTGCCGTAGTAGTTTTCAAAATGTTGATCGTATTCCAACAGCTCGTTGTTTTTCACCATTTCCAAAAAGGTTTCCGTAGACACGAAAAAGTAGCTTCTGTCCTTTCTCTCGTTAGGACGAGGCGCGCGCGTCGTTACCGAACGGGAAATGACAAGGTCGGGCATGTGGCGAAGCAGCTCCGCGCAAATTGTGCCCTTTCCTGCGCCGCTCGGACCGGAAATAATGATGAGTTTGCCTATTTTTTTATCCTTCATACGTACCTCTCTATTCCAGATTTTGCACCTGTTCTCGTATTTTTTCTATTTCGTTTTTCATATCCAACGCCGTTTGCGTAAGCTGCACGTCGGAGGACTTGCTGCAAATAGTGTTGGCTTCGCGGTTGAATTCCTGCACCAGAAAATCCAGCTTTTTGCCCACTGCGCCGGACTGCGCGATTATCTTTTCGGCGTTTTCCACGTGCGTTTTAAGACGGGTGAGTTCCTCGTCTATGCAGCATTTGTCTGCGAAAAAGCACACCTCGTTGGCAAGTCGGGACTGATCCAACTGTACCTCTTTGAGCGCTTCTTCTATGCGGCGGGTAAGTTTTTCGCGGTAGTTTTCCACCACGACGGAGGAGCTTTTTTCCGCCTGCGAAATAAGTTCCCGCAGCACTCCCAGTTTTTTCAGTATATCCTCCTTGAGCTTTTCCCCTTCGGCGCACCGCATCTGATCCAGCATTACGCAGCACTCCGACACGCCCTTTTCCAAAAGCAAACGCAGCTGCTCCTCTTTGAGCGGTTCCTGCTCCAAAGACAGCACCTCGGCGCACTTCATAAGGGAAGTGACGGTAAAGTCGTCGTGAAGCTGCGGAAACTCCTCCCGCAAGGTTTTTGCCGCCTCGGCATAGCCGCGCGCAAGCCCCACGTCTACGCTTACCTTTTTGTCCGAATCGGTAAGCAGCCGATAGTTTACGAACACGTCCACGTGCCCGCGCACCACGTATCTGCCTATGACGCTGCGGATAACGTCCTCGTGAGCGGAAATTATCCTCGAAGCCTTTGTCGCAACGTCCAGAAAACGGTGATTAACGCTTTTCAATTCTACGGTAAGTTCCAGTTCGCCGTCGCAAACCACTGCCTTGCCGTAACCCGTCATGCTTTTCATACAGCCTCGCAAGTTCTTTTATCAATACAGTTTAACACAAATATTTGTTTTTTTCAACAGTTAAAGCGTATTTGATAATAATTTATATCCTCACGCCCCTCCGCAGAGAAGGCAACGCCCTTTGGGAAAACTTACATTTCAAAACGTTTTCCGACGCTGCGAAAGAAACAACTTCCTTCAAAAGGGGTAAATGCCACTACGCACGTCAATGCCGCTCCGCTTCGGAAGCCGTCATCAAACGGAAGGCTTCCTCGTCTATTATTTCTATGCCCAAGGCGCGCGCCTTGTCCAGCTTGCTGCCTGCGTCCTCTCCCGCCAGCACGAGGTTTACCGTCTTGGACACGGAAGAAGACACTTCGCCGCCGAGGTTTTGTATGATTTTTGAAGCCTCCTCCCGCGTGTAATTCAGCAATTTTCCCGTCAGCACCACCTTTTTGCCGGAAAAAACTCCCGTCGCCGCCTTTTGAAGCTGCGGATCTATGCCTGCATCGCGCAGTTTTGCTATAATGTCGAGGTTCTGCTTTTCGGAAAAATACTGCACAATGCCTTCGGCAACCACTTCGCCTACGCCCTCTATTTCCGTCAACTGCTGCTGCGTAGCCTGCCGCAGAGCCTCTACGCTTCCGAATTTCGCCGCCAGATCTCTTGCGGTGACGACGCCGACGTTATCCAGCCCCAATGCATAAATAAACTGCGCCAGCCCCACCGACTTGCTCTTTTCCAACGCGTCCAGTATGTTCTGCGCCTTTTTTTCCTTGAAGCCTTCCAGCCGCAAAAGCTGTTCCTTGGTAAGGTCGTACAAATCGGCAACACTCGTCACTCCCAGCTTCATCAGTTGATAGACGGTTTTGTCGCTTATGCCCTCTATGTCGCAGGCAGGTCTGCTGCAATAATGAGATATTCTCGCCGCTATCTGCGGAGGACAGTTCTCGGCGTTGACGCAGTACAGGTTGGCTCCCGCCTGCTGCAATTCTCCGCCGCAAGCGGGGCAGCGTTCGGGCATGGGTATTTCCTCTCCCCCTTTTTCCGCCGCGCCGAGAATTTCCGGTATGACGTCGTTGCTTCTGCGTACGAACACCAGCGCGTCGCGTTTCAGCTTTTTGCGCAGGATATCTCCGTAGTTATTGAGGGTGGCGCGGCGTATAGTGGCGCCGCACAGCTCCACCGCCTCCAGATTGCCTATCGGAGTGAGCTTTCCCGTGCGTCCCACCTGCCACTCCACGTCCACAAGGCGGGTTGTAACCTGTTCCGCGTCAAATTTGTACGCCACCGCCCACCTCGGAAATTTATCGGTGAAGCCCAGCTGTTCGCGAATGGCAAAGTCGTCCACCTTTATCACCACGCCGTCTATCAGAAAGTCCAGCGAGGAACGCATGGCGCCTATTTCTTCTATTGCCGCCTTTATTTCCTCGAAGGTTTTTGCCGTGCGGAAAACGTGGTTGGTCACCATGCCGTTGCGGCGCAAAAACTCTACAAGCTCCCGCTGCGAAGCGACGCCCAGCCCTTCTTCGTAGCCGCTGCTGTAAAACACCACGTCCAGATTTCTCTCCGCCGTCACCTTGGGATCGAGGTTGCGTATCGCCCCCGCCGCGGCGTTGCGGGCGTTTTTCAGCCTGTCGGAGGGGTGCTTATGGTTGTATCTGTCCAATTCCGACAGCTTCATTATGCCTTCGCCCTGCAATTCGCACTTCCCCTTGAAGGGAATGGACAGCGGAACGGTGCGTATGGTCTTTACCTGCTGCGTGACGTCTTCGCCCACCACTCCGTTTCCCCTTGTGGCGGCGCCGACGAAGTTGCCGTCATCGTAGGTGACGTTTATGGTAAGCCCGTCGTATTTCAGTTCCACCGTAAACAGCACCTCGCCCACGGCTGCGTTCACCTTTTGCAGCCATTCGCGCAGCTGCCCGAAGCTTTGCACCTTGTCGAGGCTGTACAGTCGTTTGAGATGACGATGCTGGGAAAAGCTTTTGAGAGGCTGCCCTCCCACTCTGTGCGTGGGGCTGTCCGGCAGCGTTACTCCCGTCTGTTTTTCCAGCAACACCAGCCTATCGTACAGCGCGTCGTAGACGGTGTCGGGCACGGAAGGGGCGTCCAGCACGTAGTACTCGTGCGCCCACCTGTTCAGCTGATCCACCATTTGCCGCATGTCGGCGGCATTATTTTCTTTAAGCGTCATGTGACACTCTCCTTACTTTACGATAGTCATGGGGGCAAAGCGCAAATTCAGCGTCTTTTTACCCGCATTGTCGAAAAATATCTGGGCGTCGTCCCCTTTGAGATTCAGTATTATTCCCCTGCCGAAGGACTGATGCATTACCACCTGCCCCACCTTGAAGGCGCTTACGTCCTTTTTGCCGTCGTGAGAGGCGGGCGTTCTTTCCAATTTGTCTAAATAGGCGTTGTCCTGCAGCTGCCACTCGGTGGCGGGAGGTTTCGGGGGCTGCAAAAACTTTTGTACCTGCGTAAAATACCTGCTGGCAAAGGTTTCTTTGCGCTGTCCCCACAAAAAACGGGATATGGCTCTGGTAAGATACAGCCTGTCCTCCGCCCGCGTTGCCGCCACGTACATCAGACGGCGTTCCTCCTGCATTCTTTCTTTGGAGTAGGTTGACCTTGTGGAAGGGAAAATGCCTTCCTCCATACCCACGATGAACACCGTTTTGAATTCCAGCCCCTTCACGGCGTGTATGGTGGCAATCGTGACGTAGTTGCCGTCCTCTGCCTGATCGGCGTCGGAAAGCAGCGATACCGACTGCAAATACTCCGACAGTGACACGTCGGGATTTTCTCTGGCAAAGACAATGACGGACTGCTCGAAGGCGTCTATGTTCAGCGCCCTTTCCTCCTCGTCCGCCTGCATATACGTTTCGCGGAACCGCAGCTTTTCCAGCATAAAATGCACGAAATCCGCCACCCGCATATTTTCAGAGGCTTGGACGAGTTCGACGTACAAAGCGTAAAAAGCCGCAAGCTTTTTTCTTGCCGCCCCGCTTATACTTTCCAAATTGCGTTCGTCGGAAATGACGTCTATCACGGGCAAGCCGTATTCGGCGGACAAATTGCGCAACGCCGAAAGGGTAGCGTCCCCTATGCCTCGGCGCGCAGGAACGTTGATCACCCGCATAAACGCCTCGTTGTCGTAGGGGTTGACGACAAGACGAAGGTACGCCACCGCATCCTTTATTTCCTTTCTCTCGAAAAATTTGAAACCGCCGAACACCTTGTAGGGTATATTGTAGCGGCGGAATTGCTGTTCAAAGCTGAAACTCAACGCATTTATGCGCATAAGCAGGGCGAAATCTTTGTAGGTCGCCCCGCGCGCCAGCAGTCCCTGAATCTGTTCGCACACGAAGTACGCCTCGTCCTGCTCGTTATAGGCGGAAAAGGTCTGAACCTTTACCCCGCCCTTTCTTTCGGTAAACAGCGTCTTTTCAAAGCGGTTGTCGTTTTGCGCAATGATGTCGTTGGCAACGTCCAAAATGGCTTGCGTAGAACGGTAGTTCTGCTGCAATTTGTAGACGGAGCAATTAGGGTAATCCTTGGAAAACTTCATCAGATTGTAGGCGTCGGCGCCCCTCCAGCTGTATATGGATTGGTCGTCGTCCCCCACCACGAAGATGTCACCGTCGCCGGCAAGCATACGAAAAATTTCGTACTGTACCCTGTTTGTGTCCTGAAATTCGTCTATCAGCACGTGCCTGTACCTTTCGCGGTACTGCGCAAGCACCTCCGGATAGTTTTTGAAAAGGGTGTGAACAAAGTATAGCAGATCGTCAAAGTCAACGGCGTTGTTGCCTTTGAGTCGGGCGTTGTATTCCTCTATGATTTTGATTACGCCCCCTTCGCCCAACTCCGTGACCTTGCTCATAGAGTCCAATTCCGACTGCACGCATACGTCTGCGTTTTGCGCAAGACTGACCATTGCCTCCGGAGCGTTGTTCTTTATGTTGGAAATGCCGTCGGCAATTTTGTCCACAATGCCGGAGGAGCTGTCGTCGCAGCTTTCGCGCACCAGCCTTTTCAAAACGCTTTTCTTTTCCTCTTCGTCGTAGATGGAAAAGCTGCGGCTCCTGCCTATGCGTTCCGCCTCGCGGCGCAGCACGAAAGCACAAAAAGAGTGTATGGTGGAAATATGCATATATTCCGCATGACACTCAAATTCGTACAGCCTCTTTTTCATCTCGTTTGCCGCTTTGTTGGTAAACGTTATGGCAAGTATCTCCGAAGGGTGCACTCCGCACTCCTCCACGAGATAAAGTATTCTGTTTGTAAGCACGCGCGTTTTGCCCGTGCCCGCGCCTGCAAGCACCATCGTCGCTCCCATCGGAGCCTGTACCGCCGCAAGCTGCGCCTGATTGAGATTTTGTAGTTTCATTGCCGCTCTCACAGATATGTTCTGACGCAGTCAAAAAAATTTAGTCGCAAAAATTCCCTCACAACGGCTCATACGGGCAGAGCAGCCGTTCTTGCCCCTCAAAAACCGCCTTTCCTGCCGTAGTTTCCGTTACTATGTCTGTAATAGTATTCAATGAAGCCGTAGGAAACAGGAATACTAACAGAACTTTATCGCCGTATTGGACGGAAATTTCCCTGCAATGGGGAGATGCTGCCCTTCTGACGGCGGAAAGCAGCGAATAATCTACCGAAAGGCTCAGCTTGGTGCAGTCGGACATTTTTATGCGTCTGCACGACTTCAGCACCTCGGCGCAGCTGCCGGAATAGGCGCGCACAAGTCCGCCCGCTCCCAGCTTTACGCCGCCGAAATATCGGGTGACCACCACGCACACTCTGTCAAGTCCGTTGTTTTTTATACATTCCAAAATAGGCATGCCGGCGGTGCCCTGCGGCTCGCCGTCGTCGCTGTATTTCATTTTGCCGTCCACAACGTAGGCGTAGCAGTTATGGGTAGCGTCGTAGTACCTTTTGCGGCACTGCGCCACAAATTCCGCCGCCTGCTCCACGCTTTCTGCAGGCGCAAGGTTGGCTATGAAGCGAGATTTCTCTATGACCTTTTCGGCACTGCACCGCTCCGCCGCCGTTACGTATTCTTTCATTTTACAACAACTTTCAGGTGAACCTTTTTACCCTTGTGCAGCACGAACTCGCCCTTTTGCGCAACTTCTTGCGGAAGCGTCCAGCCGATGCTGTCTATTTTGTCGTCGTTTACCGAAACGCCGCCCCCTTCAACCAGCCTGCGCGCCTCGCCGTTGGATTTGCACAATCCGCACTTTACCAATACGTCGATAATATTGGAGGGGGAAGATATCTCCACCGACGGCATGTTGTCCACGTCCTGCGAAAATGCCGCGCGAGCCTGTTTCAGCGCCGCCTCCGCGACGTCTTTGCCGTGCACAATCGCCGTAACCTCGTATGCCAGCCTTTCCTTGGCGGCGTTCATACGCTCGTCGCGGTAACGGCAAAGCTCGGCTATTTCTTCCAGCGGCATAAAGGTGAGCAGCTTCATGCACGTTTCCACCCTGTCGTCCTCCACGTTGCGCCAATATTGGAAAAATTCGTAGGGGGGCGTTTTTTCTGCGTCCAGCCACACCGCGCCCTTTGCCGTTTTGCCCATTTTTTTGCCTTCGGAGGTGGTAAGCAGCGCAAAAGTAGCCGCATACGCCACCTTCTGTTCCTTTCTGCGCACCAGATCGGCTCCGGCAAGCATGTTGCTCCATTGGTCGTCGCCTCCCATTTGCAGCACGCAGCCGTACTTGCGGTTGAGGTGAAGAAAGTCGTATGCCTGCATAAGCATATAGTTGAACTCCAAAAAGGTAAGTCCCTTTTCCAGACGCTGTTTGTAGCACTCCGCCGTCAGCATTTTGTTGACGGAAAAGCTCGCCCCGACGTCGCGCAGAAAATCTATGTAGTTCAAGTCGCACAGCCAGTCGGCGTTGTCCTCGAAAACAGCTTTGCCGTCGGAAACGTCTATGAAACGCGCCATCTGCTTTTTGAAGCACTCTACGTTGTGGCTTATGGTTTCCTTGGTCATCATCTTGCGCATATCCGTCCTGCCGCTGGGATCACCCACCATAGCCGTGCCGCCCCCGATAAGCACAATGGGGCGGTGTCCGGCGCGCTGCATATGCGCCATAGCCATAAGCGTGACGAAGTGCCCCACGTGCAGACTGTCCGCCGTAGGATCGTAGCCGGTATAAAACGTGACCTTTTCCTCGTCTAAAAGTTTGTACAGTTCTTCCTCGTACACTACCTGTTTAAGGTAGCCTCTCTGTTTCAATACGTCCAGAACGTTGCTCATTTTTTCTCCTTTACGTCTGCTTTAAGACGCGCGTAGCTAATATTCTCATATACGCGCAACGCTTTTGCGCTGCGCAAAATTTACTATTTGCTTTGACAGTATTCCAAGTACTCTATAGATTCGTCCACGGTGCACACCCGCGTTTCCCCTTCCTTTGACAGCACCACAAGAGGGAAGCCCGAGTACGTATCCTGCTCGTAGGTGGGAACGTACACCTCGTAACCTTTCCAGCTTCTGCCCTTTTTGTAGCCGTCTGCTTGAAGTTGCTTGAATAACAGCTCCTGTATCTTTTTTACGTCCATATTTTCCTCCTCGTTACGACGGCTTTACGCCTCTATTCTTTCAAAGTAGTACTGCGCCTTTTGGCTCATTATGCGGTATGCCACAGCGGCAAACGCCACCGAAAAACCTATTACCGCCGTCCACATAAGCAGCAGCGGCAAAGGGCTTTGCGTCAGAGCAAACCACACTATAAAGCCCGACGAAACGGCTCCCAAGCCGGACATACAAAGGGCGGAAACGAGCATGGCTTTCATAGCGGCTATGCCCTGATGCGACGTTTTGGCAAAGGTCGTCCACCCTATATCGGGGTTTTTGACGTCCAACAAGGTAGTTACGCACATAGAACCGAAGGACAAGAACAACAGCGCGACCAACATGGCAATGCCGTAGTACCACTTTATTGCCAACAGCGCCACGCACAGCACGCATATCACCAAGTCGGACACCAGCATTACCGCCGAAGCCAGTATAACCTTTGCCAACAGGATCTTTTCAAAGGGCACGGGGTAGGTTTTCAGCAGAGCCACGGCGTAGTTTTCCCGCGTTATGGGGTAAACTCCCAAGACGTTGGTGCCCACGCCCATAAGCGCCATATACGCCAGCAGCACTACGGGGGCAACCCCCTGATACAGCGGTTGTTGCACCAGCAGCGCAAGTATGGTCTGCCCTTCTTCCCCCACGTTGGCGGAAAGAGCAATAAACATAAATACCAGCACGAAGGGTATTGCCAACAGTCCGCCGAAAGACTGAAAACTGAGTTGCTTGTCCCTTAACACCCGCTTAAAATCGCAGGAGATAAGCTGCCGCAGCACGCTTCCGCCGCCGTACACCACCTTTTTGCCCTCTGCCGACGGAGAGCCTTCCGTCGAGGAGGATATTATCCTTCTGTAAAAAGCCAAAGCCAACAGCGACGCCACGGCGAATATGGCGGCGTTTTCCGCCAGACACAACGCCGTTCCCGCCGCCCATGCGGTAAACAGCGAAGCAGTAGCCGCAGTTGCCAAGGTATAGTTCCAATGACAGAATTTCGTCTTTTCCCCCACCGAACTAAGAAACTCCACAACGTGCGCTATGTCGTTCTGCGACGTATCGGAAGAGTCGCTTGAAAGTCCGAAGGACATAAACACGGCGACGTAGACAATCATAAACACCACGTACAGCGCTATGCGCAGGGCGTTTTTCACCACGGGATTTGCTTTTAGCGAAGCAAACAGCGCGCTGACGGGCACGGTGACTATCACTCCCAGCAAAGTGGGAAACAGCGGGATAAGCAAAAATATCAGCGGCAACAACGCCCAGAAGTGCAACGTTGCAAGCGCCCCTATGCCGTAGGGAACGATCACGCACACCATACATGCGGCGGACACTATCAGCTCCCCCAGATATACCACCGTAAACCTTGCCCAAAACGCCGTTATGCTGCGTATGGGAAGGTACAGCAGCCTGTCGGAATCTCTGCTGTCGAATATACTCGCCACAGAGGTGAGCGAGCCCAGCAGAAACACCGCGCCCTGACAGCACAGCAGCAGCATGGAAAGCACGTTTGCGTCCCTTCCCGCCATGCCTCCCACAGCCAGCATAAGCACGAACATTCCCACCAGCAAGGGAGCAAAGCACACCGCAAGCAGTATGCACGCCGCTATAGTGCCGCCGCGTTTTTTGCCCTTTACCGAGTGTGATACCCTTCGCAGCTGCTGTACAAGCAGCATTTTTACCAATGCGCGGTACTTTGTCATGAAATTTCCCCCGTTGCGGCAGGCGAGGCGGTCATGGTAAGGAATATACTTTCCAACGACACGTTTTGGTCTGCGCGAATGTTGTCGAGGGTGTCCACCGCCACAAGCTCGCCCTTGTTGATGATGGCTATCCTGTCGCACACCTTTTCCACCACGTCAATGACGTGGGAGCTGAAAAACACCGTGTTGCCTTGGTCGGCGTGCTTGCGCATAAGCTGTTTGAGCACGTATGCCGACTGCGGATCCAGCCCCGTAAGCGGCTCGTCCAATATCCACACCTTGGGACTGTGTATAAGCGCGGCTACAACGCAAAGCTTCTGCTTCATGCCGTGCGAGTAGGTGGAAATAAGGTTGGGCAGGGCATCCTTTATGGCAAACGCCGATGCGTATTCCTCTACGCGGCTTTTGAGCGTTGCGCTGTCCACCCCGTACATTGCGCCTATAAAGTTGAGGTACTCTATTCCTTTTAGGGTATCGTAAAGCTCGTGGTTGTCCGGCACGAAGCCTATGAGGTTTTTTGCCTCCGTAGGACGCTGCTGCAACGAAATACCGTTGACCTCTATCGTGCCTTGGGTGGGAAGTAAAATGCCCGTTATCATCTTTATCGTGGTAGACTTGCCCGCGCCGTTAGGCCCTAAAAAGCCGAATATCTCGCCGTCCTTTATTTCCAGCGACAGGTTTTTTACCGCAAAATCCTGCGACTTGCCGTACCGCTTGCTTACGTTGTGCAAAGTTATCATAGTTACCTCACTTGCGTTTGTTCTTGCGCTGACGACAGCCTACGTCCTGCCCTATGCCGCTGGGCGTATAAAACTGCGCGTCGGCAACCTCGTCGGGCAGATATTGCTGCTCTACCCAGCCGCCGTAGTTGTGCGGATATTTATATGGCGTTTCATCCTCCGTTTCGGTGTCCCGAGCGTAGTTTTTGTCCATAAGGTGCGCGGGCACCCTTGCCTGCGGGTGCTGCTTGGCGCACTTTTGCGCCCCTTCCAACGCCACTACCACCGAGTTGGACTTGGGAGCGTTGCAGATGTACAATATCGCCTCCGAAAGGGGTATTCGTCCCTCCGGCAGACCTATGTTCTGAAATGCCGTAAGCGCCGAAACGGCAACGGGCAAAGCCATGGGATCGGCAAGCCCTACGTCTTCGGCGGCGTGAATGACTATGCGGCGAGCCAGCAGCAGCGGATCGGTGCCCGCTTCCAGCAGCCTCTCGAACCAGAACATGGCGGCGTTGGCGTCGCTGCCCCGCATGCTTTTTATAAAGGCGCTTATCATGTCGTAGTACATTCCCGTATCTACCGAAAGAGCCTTTTTCTGCATGGATTGGGTTGCGGCAAGCTTGTCTACGTGAATAGTGCCGTCGCTCTGCACGTCGGTGGTAATTACCGCAAGCTCCAGCGCATTGTAGGCGTTGCGCAAATCTCCCGTCGCCGTTTCCGCAATGTATTGCAAAGCGTCCTCGTCGGCGTTTATCTTCATTTTGCTAAAAAGAACGTCCTTTTCCAACGCCTGACGAAGCCCTTTAAGTATGTCCTCGAC
>DVOC01000065.1 GCA_018713905.1 Candidatus Fimimonas merdipullorum | reverse complement strand
TTATATTTGCGTATTTTCGACTTTACGTTCGCAAATATATAGCTTTTGCGTTCAGGCAAGGTGGCGTGTGTTTTGCCAAAGGTCAGTTGACGTTGTTTTTGGGAAAGGTGGATAGCGTCATCGGCAAAATTATCGCCGCCCCGCCCAAAAGGTAGTACAAAGCCGTCATCGCCACGTTCAGGTGGGTGGGTAATGCTCCTTGCGTGACAGCGGCGGTGGCTTCCGCCACGTTCACCAAGGGCAGGCATTGCAGTAGCTGCGACGAGGCGTTTTTCAATATCGCCGTAGCGGCGTAGTGGCATGCCGACGAAATCATGCTTATGCCCAAGGCGAGTATCACCAGCGGCAGCGTCACCGCAACGGAGGTTCTTCGCGTGCCCAGCACGAAAGCGCAGGTCAGGCAGACGGAAAACGCCGTGCACGCCATGCCTCCCGCAAAGCTTATCAGCACCTGCGTAGTCGCCGTGCCGGCGGCGGTGTTGCCAAAGCCGAAAAATATGCCGAAAAAGGTCAACGTAAAGACAAACTCCGTCAAAAAATACACCGCCCCCACAAACAGCGACGTCAAAAGGTAGGCAAAACCCGTTTCACGGGCAGTCACCCCCGCCGTAACGGCGTTGCGCACGGTGTGCTGACGAAATTCCGCGCAAAGCAGCACGGCAACGCAAATTGCCGCCATAATCGTCGAGTTAGAGGGCAAATACGCCATGCCCGACAGCTGCGCCGAGGTCAGATCGCTGCTTTTAAGCTGCGACATAACGCTATCTGCGGGCACGCCGCCCGTGACCGAAAGCGCCAAAGCCGAAAGGTAAAGCACCCCCACCGAAAGCAGCGGCAAAGCGGCGCACAAAGCCAGCATTATCCAAAAATACGCCGCCCTCTTTATGCGAAAAAACTGTACGCGAAGCAAATTTATCATTTGTTACCTCCCACCAGCCGCAAAAAGTATTCTTCCAGTCCGTCTGTACTTTCGGAAACGCCTGTGACCTTTGCCCCCTGCTGTGCCAAAACAAGCAGTATCTGCGTCAGGGGAGCTTGCGTCTGCACCTCGGCAATGGCGCCCATAACGCTTGTTTCGCCAAATTCGCTCAAAAGGGGCAAAGCCTTTTGCGCTTCCGACGCGTCGGCAAAGACAATTCTCGTGCGGCGCAGGTTCAGGCTTTGCAGCTGCTCCGCCGTGGCGGTTGCCACAATGCTGCCCTTGTCCATAAACAAAAAGGTTTGTGCCAGCTTGGAAAGCTCCGTAAGCAGGTGGCTGGAAATTACTATCGTCGCCCCAGTGGCGGCGTTTATCTGCAACAGCAACTGCCGCACGTCGTGTATTCCCTGCGGGTCCAGCCCGTTTGTGGGCTCGTCCAAAAGCAGCAACGACGGTTTTCCCACCAAAGCCACCGCCAAAGCCAGCCGCTGTTTCATTCCCAACGAAAAATATTTCACCTTTTTGGCATCTTCCTGCAACCCCACAAGCTCCAGCGTTTTGCGCAGATACTCTCTGTCGGGGGCAATTCCCAAAAGCAGGCATTGCGCCTCAAGGTTTTGCCGCGCAGTCAGCGTTTCGTACAGCGCGGGACTTTCCACCAGCGCCGCCACCGAACCGGCAGTTCTGCCGTTGGGCAAAACGCACACTCTGCCGGCAGTGGGGTTGGTAAGCCCCGCCAGCAGCTTTATCAGGGTGGTTTTCCCCGCCCCGTTTTTGCCTACAAGCCCCGTTATGCTGCCTTCGGCTATTTCAATGTTGACGTCTTTCACGGCAACGGCGCCGCCGTATGCCTTGCAAAGACCTTCCGTTTTTATGGCAAACATTTTTCCCCCCAAAGGTTATACGCCTATTTTACCACAAAATCCGTTTGTAAACAACCTGTTTTTTTGTTGTGGGGAACGTCGGCATGGTGACGGGAATTTTGCAAACGGCGGCGAGTTTTTGCGACAAAAGCGCTTGCGGGGCAACAATCCGACGGTGCTTGCAGGGCGAACGCTGCAACTTGAAGCCGATAGCGTAAACGTCAGGCACAGGCAGCAAATACGCTACTCTCCCCACCGGAAGGTGTTTTTAGTGGATTACCCAACGTCAGTCATAGGCATAGACGCCACTCGCCCCACCGGCAAGGCGTCTCACAAAAAAATAACTTGAAGCCGATAGCGTAAACGTCAGGCACAAGCAAATACGCCGGTCGCCCCACCGGCAAAACTCTTTTAGTAGAGGACGTGAACGCAAGTAATAAACTCAAACGTCAGTCGCCTCGCCGGCGAGGTGCGGCGAGGTGTTTCAATAAAAAACTTGGTTCATTATTGATAATTACTATTGCAAAAATCATTTATAAGTTATATAATATATTTGCAACGAGGGCTTTATTTCGTGCAAAATTTGTATTTTTTGATTCTTGCGGACGCTGTCCGTAAAAATAAAGGGAGGAAGTTCTATGACCAAAATCAAAAAGTCGGCTGTGGTAGCATTGGCAGTACTGCTGCTGATAACGTGCCTTGCCTTTGGCGCATGCGAAGAGGAAAAGCGGCACACCTCCTTCTCCATGCTTATTACGTATGGGGAGGGAAACAAGCAGATAGTCACCTTTTATCCGGGGGTAAACAGAGTTTATCTGACGATAGACGCACCTGCGGCAGAACTCAGCTTCTATCAATTTTGCGTTCCACAAAAAGACAAAGACGGAGAATGGAAATTCGCCGAAGACTACTTGGATTACTTGTCGATCCACATGACTTCACACTATCTCGAGCATGAAAAGGACAGTGATCCGAGTTGGTTAGCTTCTGCAGGAGGAATACCCGATTATATTTATCCCGACAGCGCAATTGAGCTTGTGTCAGGAAAAGGAATATACGTGTTTGATATAGAGTTTGATGCCGGAGTAAAAAGTGTACCTTCACGCAAAATCCATCTCGAAATCAAACTTGCCGACATTGATATAGAAGAGTAGTGCGACAAATCAGTCAGACGTGCATATACAACATAAATATACCTAAAACCGATGAGGAGATAATCATGTCGAAAAAAATTGTAACCATGGCTCACATCCCGATCACGTACAGCCATTTGTGCTACTACGTCAACGGAATGTTGTCCGTGCCGGGCGGAATAGACGGAATGTTTAATATCTTTGAAGTGGACAAAGACACCATGAAGATAGATCAAGCAAAAATGGCAGAAGATATAGCGGAATACGGATTGTACACTTACGAGGAATTTTCGCAGCTTGTACCCGTGTCGCAGCAGGTATTCGAAGCGTTTAACGGCAGTTATCTTAAAATTGCCGTGGGCAAAGGAATGATAGACACAGAAACGCTGATTGCGTTGGCGGAAAGATACTCCGCCTATCTGAACTGAGGAGGGCATCATGAAAAAGTTAGCGGTAGTTTTAGTGTCGGTATTGTTGCTCGTTGCGGCTTTCTCCCTTGCCGCATGTTACGACAAATACGAACCGGCAGTTTGGTTTAAGCCGACATTCTATTATGGTGAACGGGAGTCTAAAATAGAGTACGCGTTTCCAGTGGAAATAGTTTTCGACGACAAAACGGACAAGATAGAAATAACCGTGGATTACTTGACGGAATACGTGTGGTTTGGAGAGGGATTAATTCGCGTACCCGGCGATCCGAGATATAACAGTTGGTTTACACCTGCCGGTTCAGGAGGGGCAGGTGAACCGATACGCGTCACATATACAGCATACAGATATATAGAGAGATACGGCAATGTGCCCGATCCGTATAGTGAAATAGATACGCCGGGACAATATATCCGTAAAATTTCTGTCTGGGGAGAAAATGAATTTCCCGACAGAGAATTGACGCTTATCATAAACGTTAAAGCGACAAAATAGCATATTCTCGACGAACAGAACGCCGCAACGTTAAACGCAAAAGCTCCGCCTTGTGCGGAGTTTTTGCATACGGTGGCGAGTTTTTGTGTCAAAAGCGCTTGCGGGGCAACAATCCGACGGTGCTTGCAGGGCGAATGCTGCAACTTAAAGCCGATAGCGTAAACGTCAGGCATAAGCAAATACGCCGGTCGCCCCACCGGCGAGGTGCCCCACCGGCAAGGTGCGGCAAGGCGTCTCACAAAAAAAACAACTTGAAGCCGATAGCGTAAACGTCAGGCACAAGCAAATACGCTACTCGCCTCACCGGCGAGGTGCGGCAAGGTGCGGCAAGGTGAGTTGACAAGTGGCGTGCGAGATAGTAAAATGTAGGCATAACGACAGGCGCAGTTTGCGCCGCAGGAGTGCATATGAAAAAACTGTCTTTTGTAACGGCAACGGTGCTGTTGCTGTGTCTGGTGCTTACGGCGTGTCAGCCGCTCACCTTTACGGTGACGTTCGACGCGCAAAACGGCACGCAGCCGCAGACGGTGGCATTTGACGACAACTTTACGTTGCCGGCGCAGCCCACCAACGGCGACAAGCAATTTTTGGGGTGGTTTGCCGACAAGCAAGGCACCACGCCGTGGAGCGTTCCTGAAAGCCTAAGCCAAAACGTGGTGGTGTACGCCAAGTGGGGCGAGCCGCAGACGGCGTATTACGTAATTTTCCATCCGCAAAACGGCGACGAAAGCACAGTGGTGCGTTTCGACGACAACTTTGCATTGCCGGCGCAGCCCACCAACGGCAGCATGGTGTTCGGCGGCTGGTATGCCGACAGCGCATGCACAATTCCGTGGAGCGTGCCGCAAAGCCTTTCGGGCAACGTGGACGTGTACGCCAAGTGGAGCAACCCCGCCATTGGCGAGGACGCCGACCTTTCCGACGTGTTTGCGCAGTACGAAGACGCAAGCCTGTACAACTTCAAGGTGCAGTACACCATGTATTACGAAGGGGAAGTAAGCTACACCGACACCTTGAAAATGTACGGCGACGACGTGGCTATGACGTACGAATACGAAGGCGCGTGGTACACCGACTACTTGGAATACAGGGCGGACCTGAACGGTTACTTCTACTACTACGACAACGGCGGCGGCAGTTATACCGTAATAGACCAGACGGACGCCTACTTTATGGACTATTACTACTCTATGGATTACGTAAACGTTCAGGGGTTGGGCAGTCTTAAATTCGTTGCCGACGGCGACGGCTACGCTGCGGCGGACGCAAATGCGGCGGGCAACCTGATTTTCGGCGAGTACGAAGACAGCACGTGGACGTCCCTTGCGCTGTACGTGGAGCAGGGCAAAATAGCCAAGATAGTGGCGGAGCAGAGCGACACCTCCGCAGAGTACGGCGGCAGCTACCTGTTCGTGGCGGAATTTTCCGACTACGGCAACGCCTCGTTCACTTTGCCCGACGACGGCAGCGGCGGCACGGGCGGCGAGGACGTAGAGTCGGCGACGGATATGAAATCGGTGTTTACCGACAACCGCCTTACGGTGGCGGCGGGGCAGCTGGGCTACACGACGGACGCCGTGTCCAACGGCTTCGACGGCAACCGCGGCGTGCAGTTTCTGCAAAGAAACGGCGCGGTAACCATAGTTTCCGAGGCTTCCGTCACGGAAGTGACCACGGTAAGCGTAATTGTAGCCACCAACTGCTCTACGGGAATGACGGTTCAGGTGTTTGTGGGCAGCGCCGCTCTCAAATGCGACGGGCAGACGGAAGTGATGGTGGCGCAGCAGACGCATTTTTCCGAAAACACCACCCTAAACTTTGTGCCTGACGGGCAGGCGAGCGGGCTTGTGACGATAGTTCTTACCCCCACCAACACGGAAAAATCCATGTATATCTCCGCCGTGTCGATAAACGGCAAGCTTGGCGGCGGTGGCGAAGGCAACGTCATGCCGTCGCAAAGCTACGATGAGCAGACCTTTGACGATTCTCGCTTGCAGGACAAGCTTATGGGGTACGAAAACGTGGTGGGACTGCCCTCGCAGGGCACCTACGACTGCCTTGTGGTGCCGGTGCAGTTTTCCGACGTGGCGGCGATAACCTCGGCGGATCTGAACAAGCTCAACCTTGCCTTCAACGGCAGCGGCGACGACACGGGCTGGCAAAGCGTCAACACCTACTACGCCGCATCTTCCTACGGCAAGCTGAACGTCAGCTTCGATATTGCCGGCTACAACCTTGCGGGGGTAAATTCCGTCTACACGGCGCAGCACAACTCCTCCTACTACGCCAACTACAACGAAACGGTTTCCGACGGCGACTACCAATACACCGAGTACGGCAGCGACGCCTTGTTCAGGGAAGTGCTGGCGTGGCTGGAAGGCAGAATAGACCTTTCGCAGTACGACTCCAACGGCGACGGCTGCATAGACGCGGTGTACCTCATCTATTCCGCCGACGTGGACTATTCCGCCGACTCCTTCTATTGGGCGTACGTAACGTGGTATATGGGCGCCGAACAGTACGACGGGCTGGACGCCTACTACTATCTGTTTGCCGGTTTTGACTTTATGGACGAGGACGCCGACAGAGCCGACGGTTTTGAATACAACGGCAAAATAGACGGGCTGCAAATAAACGCCTCTACCTATATTCACGAAACGGGGCACCTTTTGGGGCTGGACGACTACTACGACTACTATCCCGACAGCGGCAGCGACGAGGGTGTGGGCGGCGCCGATATGATGGACTACACGGTGGGCGACCACAGCGCCTATTCCAAAATAATGCTGGGGTGGACGACTCCGCAGATAGTCACGCAAAACGGCACCTTTACGCTGTCCCCCTTTGCCGAAAGCGGCGACTGCCTGCTTATAATGCTCAACTTCGACAACTCCTATTTTTCCGAGTACCTGCTGATAGACTTCTACACGGCGACCGGGCTCAACCAGATGCACGCAATGCAGCCGGACAGCCTGCTTTACGGCGGGGCGCAAAAGGGCGTGCGTATCTACCACGTGACGGGGTGGGCAAATAACCCCTATTCCGACGAATACGGCTCCTTTACCGACTGCAACAACTCTCTCACCTCCGAGCCGCTGCTCAAGCTGGTGGAGGCGGACGGCGAAACCAAGTTCCGCAGCACCAACGGCTACGCCGCGGCAAGCGACTTGTGGCAGGCGGGCGGCAGTCTGTCTGCGGTGTTCAACTACTGCCGCAACGACGGCAAAGCCGTAAATTTCGACGTAAAGGTGGAAAGTATCACCAACCAAAGCGCCACGGTAACGGTAACTTTTGTTGACTGACGGGCGCGTTTCCTTCGGCAAGGTGCGTCGCAGAGTAACTGCGGCGCATTTTTTCCGTAAAAAGGGCGTGCAACTCTTTCAAACGAAGGTACAATAATTGACAACGCTTTTGCCCGATGTTATAATAATCGGTAGCGGTAAATCCGCAAGAGGTAAATATGAAACACACGGATATAAGTCTTATTCTGGGCAGCCCCGAAAGCTACTTTGACAAAGACGTCACGGTGTGCGGCTGGATACGCACCTTCCGCGACGGCAAAAATATGGCGTTTATGGCGTTGAACGACGGCACGAGCTTGCAGCACCTGCAAATAGTGGTGGACAAAAATTCCTGCTCTGCCGACCTTTCGGCGCTGTCTACCGGCGCGTCGGTAGCGGTAAAGGGCGTTGCGGTAAAATCTTTCAACGCCAATCAGGCGGTGGAGGTAAACGCTTCGCAAGTCACTCTTTTGGGGGCGTGTCCGCAGGACTATCCCATTCAGAAAACCAAAACGTCGCTGGACTTTTTGCGCACGCTGCCACATCTTCGGGTGCGCACCAACACCTTCAACGCCGTTTTCCGCATACGCAGCAAGCTTTCCGCCGCCATACACGAATTTTTTCAGCAAAGAGGCTTTCTGTACGTGCACACGCCCATAATTACGGGCAGCGACTGCGAGGGCGCGGGGGAAATCTTTCAGGTGACTACCGTAGGGTTCGATCCCTCCGTCAAGACGCAGCAGGAATACGACGCCAAGGACTTTTTCGGTCAGCGCGCCGGACTCACCGTGTCCGGTCAGCTGGAAGGGGAAGTTATGGCTACGGCTTTCGGCAAAATTTATACCTTCGGCCCCACCTTCCGCGCGGAAAACAGCAACACCACGCGGCACGCGGCGGAGTTCTGGCAGATAGAGCCGGAAGTGGCTTTTGCCGAGTTGCCCGACATCATGGAAATAGCCACCGATTTTATCAAGCACATAATTGCGTCGGTGCTGGACGGCTGCGGCGAGGAACTTGCCTTTTTGGAAAAATTTTACGAACAGGGACTGCGCGAAAAGCTGCGTAACGTGGTGGACAACGACTTCGCCGTGGTGGACTACGCACAGGCGGTGGAGATACTAAAAAATAGCGGTCAGAGCTTCCAGTATCCCGTCGATTGGGGCAAGGATCTGCAAACGGAGCACGAGCGCTACCTCACCGACGTGGTGTACAAGCGTCCCGTGTTTGTGGTAAACTACCCCAAGGATATAAAGTCCTTCTATATGAAGCAAAATGTCGACGGGCGCACCGTCGCCGCCACAGACCTGCTTGTGCCGGGCGTGGGCGAAATAATAGGGTGCAGCGAGCGCGAGGCGGACTACGACAAGCTGCTTAAAGCCATTACCGACCGCCATATGAAGCTGGACGACTACAAAAACTATCTGGATCTGCGCAGGTACGGCAGCGTGCCTCACAGCGGCTTCGGGCTGGGATTGGAGCGTATTCTGATGTACGTCACCGGTATGGGCAACATACGCGATACCATCGCCTTCCCCCGCGCCAAAAACGAACTTCGCTGACAAGGAGAATAAATAATGAACAGAACGTATATAAAGGATCTGACCGAAGGTCAATGCAAAATAAAGGGAATGGTGGAAACCATTCGCGACAAAAAAATAATGTTTTTGGTAATACGCGACGTTACCGGCAGCGTGCAGGTGACGGTGGAAAAGGACAAGTGCCCCGACGTGTACGAACAGGCAAAAGAACTTACTCCGCACAGCTTCGTCACGGTAGAGGGACAGTGCGTGTTCTCCACCTACGTGCGCAACGGCGGCAAGGAAATTTATCCCACTGCGCTGGAAATAATGAGTATAGCCGACGTGCTGCCCATTCAGGCGGACAGCGGTCAGGATCTCCGAATGGACTATCGCTGGATAGACCTGCGCGACGACAAAAAGACCTTCCTCTTCAAAATTCAGACGGCGTTTGAAAAGTACGCCGTGGAATTTTTCAACGACAACGGCTTCATAGAGATCCACACCCCCAAAATCACGGCGCTTTCCAGCGAAGGGGGCAGCGAGGTGTTCGAGCTTAAAGACTACTTCGGACAAAAAGCCTACCTCACCCAAAGCCCTCAGCTGTACAAGCAGATGAGCATGATGGCGGGCTTCGACAAGACCTTCGAGATAGGCGAATACTTCCGCGCCAACCCCAGCTTTACCAACCGTCACGACACGGAATTTACCGGCATAGACGTGGAAATTTCCTTTATCGAATCTCACCACGAAGTGATGGATCTGGAAGAAAAACTGCTTACGTATATCGTCAAGGGAATAAAAAAGCAGTATAACGACGAGTACAAAAAGTACTTCGGCAAGGATATTCTGGACATAGACTGCAAAATTCCCCGCATAACGCTGTACGAGGCGTACGATATTCTGAAAAACCAAATGGGGCACGAGGTTCCCCGTGCCCTGAAAGGCGACCTCGATCCCGACGGCGAGCGCCTTATCTGCCGCTACGTAAAGGAAAAGTACGGCAGCGACTTCGTGTTTATCACCGACTTCCCCGCCAAAGCGAGAGCCTTCTACTCTATGAAGTACGAGGATAACCCCGAAATCACCAAAACCTACGACCTGCTGTTCCGCGGCATAGAGATAACCAGCGGCGCACAGCGCGAGCACCGTTACGAGCGGCTTAAACAAAACATTGCCGAACAGGGCATCGATCCCGCCGTCATGAGCGAGTATCTGGAATTTTTCCGCTACGGCGCGCCCACTCACGGCGGCTTCGGACTGGGTATCACCCGCACTCTGGTTAAGCTGTTCGAGCTGCCCAGCGTAAAGGACGTCACCTTCCTCTTCCGCGGGCCTAACCGCCTCAAGCCCTAAACCTGCCTGTGCGGTTTTCGGCAAAATCATCTATAATAACCTATTATGCCCCCTATCTACGATAGCGGGCATTTTTCACCTTGCCGGTGGGGCGACTGGCGCGCCTTGCCGGCGAGGCGAGTGGCGTATATGCTTGTTGCCGACGTTTACGCTATCGGCTTTAAGTTGTTTTGCCGGCGCACCTTGCCGGTGTGGCACCTCGCCGGTGGGGCGAGCGACGTTTGAGTGTGTGGCTTACGCTTGAGTTCTCCACTAAAAGAGTTTCACCTTGCCGCGGCTACGCGCCGAGCGCACCTTGCCGGTGTGGCACCTTGCCGGTGGGGCGAGTGACGTTTGAGTGTGTGGCTTACGTTTAAGTTCTCCACTAAAAGAGTTTCACTTTGCCGCGGCTACGCGCCGAGCGCACCTTGCCGGTGGGGCGACTGGCGCGCCTTGCCGGTGGGGCGATTGGCGTATTTGTTGGTGGCTGACGTTTACGCTATCGGCTTTATACGTATTTTGAAGGGCATATGTGCTGGTGGCTATCGTTGCCCTTGCCTTTAAGTGTTTGAAGGTGCAGGGCGTTTACGCTATCGGCTTTAATTGTTTTGTAAATAAGGCGCGGCTGTGCGCCAATAGGGAAGCCTTACAAATTTATTTTCAATATTGACCTATGCTCCCATCAAAATCCGGCATATGCCGTTTTTCTTATGGCAGGGCGAGAGCCCGTCGGCATATCGGATATGCCGTTGAGTTTTTGACGGTTTTTGTGCCCCACAATTTCGTCGTGCGGTGCGTCAAGTTCCTCCGCAGCCTTAACGATTGTGGCGCCCGCGAATGTATTCCGTCGCTTGCAAAATAATATTTACTACGTAATTTTGAAAAGGCGTGACTTTCAAATTTCGCGCGGAAAAACGTTGCAAAGCTTATCGGGCGTTTATCTTTCTTGTGCAGTCCGCCTGCAAATGCGGCTTTGCAATTCTCTGCGCAAAAGAGGTGATTTTCCACTCCCTTCACCAAGGTTCTTCCACAGTCGTTAAAAAAATCATAGGCGCTGCTGCGTAAAACCCCTTGCTGTCGGCAGATCGTCACCAAAAATCTCATACGTTTGCAAAACAAAATACCTTCTGTGCCAAAATTACTGCAAGCACGGGACTGAAAACGGCGACAAAACACCACAAAACGACAACGGAAAACAGGAAAAAGGGCAACAAAAAAACGGGCGAACCCGTTTTTTCGTTGTAAGTCACTCGAAAAGCGACACTATCTGCTTGCACACTATGTCCCGCATGGCGGCGTAGTCTATGTATTCGTGCTTGTCAAACACGTATTCGTGCGCAAAGCTCTGTATCATGTTCATTGCAAGGTGCACCCTTTCCGCGGCATGCTGCCGTTGTATGCCGTTTGCCGCAAGCGCCTCCGCCACCTTTTGCGTCACGTGGTCTTCAAGCGCAATAAACGCCGCGTTCACCGCCTCGTCGGCGGCGGCAAGGGCGTGCAACGTGTTGTGCAGTCGGGCGTTTTCGCGGTGAATGCTCACCGTTTTGTCCAAAATTTCCGCCGCCACCTTGGGTACGTCCAGCGGCTTTGCCTCCGTCAGTATCTGCATCACGGGGCGGCTGGCGTTTTCCACGTACAGGTGCAGCACGCTTATCATAATGTCCCTTTTGTCGCAAAAGTAGTCGTACACCGCCCCCGTGGAAACTCCCGCCTCTTTGGCAATTTCCGCCGTGTTGGTGCCGTGATAGCCCACCTCGGCAAACAGCTTGTAGCCTGCTTGTATAATTTTGTTCTTCTTTTCTATCGACCGCTCCTGCTGCGGCTGTCTTACGTTGTTTTTCATAAGCGTATTATACTATCTTTTTGCGTAAAATGCAAATGCTCTTTCCTTTTGTTTCGGCGGGCTTCCTCGCGGCATAAAAAAACAAGAAAAATATGAAAAAAGTTTCGCATTTTTGTTTGACAAAATTTTCTCGCGGTGGTAGCATAAATGCGAAAGCGAAAAATGTTTCGGATTTTAAGGAGGAATCATGCCGTTAACGGTAGCACCCACGGGAATAACTTTGAAAGTGATCAGGCTGGCGGTAGAGGGCAAAACCAAAACCTATCTGGAAAGTCTGGGCATTGCCCTCAATTCGCAGCTGACGGTGGTGTCCTCGGGCAGCAGCGTGGTGTGCGTTGTAAAGGGCGTCAAGCTGGCTTTGGACGGACAGCTGTGCAGCAAAATATTCGTCACACCTTGCCGCACCTAGCCGGTGAGGCCACCTTGCCGGTGGGGCGAGTGGCGTATATGCTTGTTGCCGACGTTTACGCTATCGGCTTTAAGTTGTTTTGCCGGCGCACCTAGCCGGTGAGGCCACCTAGCCGGTGGGGCGACCGGCGTATATGCCTATGCCTGACGTTTTTGTCGTCGGCTTCAAATGTATTTGCCGGTGTGGCACCTTGCCGGTGGGGCGACTGGCGTATATGCCTATGCCTGACGTTTTTGTCGTCGGCTTCAAATGTATTTGCAGGTGCCGTTACACAACGATTAACAGGGCGCAAGCCCTTTAATACAACTAAAAGGAGACTACTATGACAACGTTAGACAAGTTTGCCGTGGGCAGTCACGGGGTAGTGACTGCGGTAGACGGCGAAAACAAAATCAGGCGCAGACTTTTCGACATGGGCATAACGCCCGGTGCGGAAATTCTGCTTCGCAAAAAAGCGCCTCTGGGCGATCCGCTGGAAGTGACGGTAAGAGGCTACGAGCTTACCTTGCGCAAGACGGAGGCGGCTTGCATAACCATGGAGGTGAAAAATGATTAAATTTGCATTGGCGGGCAATCCCAACTGCGGCAAAACCACGCTGTTCAACAGCCTTACAGGCTCTACGGCGCACGTGGGCAACTGGCCGGGAGTAACGGTAGACAAGCGCGAAGGAACGTACAAAAAGTGCGCTAAGCCCGTTTCCGTAGTAGATTTGCCGGGAATATATTCTCTTTCCCCCTACACCGACGAGGAAGTCATCGCCCGCGGATATCTGCTCAACGAAAAGCCCGACTGCGTCATCAACGTGGTGGACGTTACCAATCTGGAACGCAACCTGTATCTCACCACGCAGCTGCTGGAGCTGGACGTACCGGTAGTGGTGGCGCTCAACATGATGGACGCCCTTACCAAAAACGGCGACGAGATAGAGGACAAAAAGCTGGAAAAGGCGCTGGGCGTGCCTGTCGTAAGAATTTCCGCCTTGAAAGGCGAAGGCCTTGCGGAGCTGATGAACCGCGCCTACGAATATTGCAGCCGTCCGCGCACTGGCAGCACGGTGCTTTCCCACACGGAGCTCTCGCACCTCATCAAGGACGTCACCATTGCGCTCAAAGGGCAAAACGTGCCCAACCCGCTGTTCCACGCCGTAAAGCTTGTGGAAAAGGACGAGCTGGAAACAAAGGAGCACCCTTCGCTTCTTGCCATGGTAGAGGAATTTCAGCAGGCGCACCCCCATTCGGCGTTCGGCTCCGACTACGAGGCTCTGGTGGCGGACGCGCGTTACAGGTACATAGCCGACAACTTCAAAAGCGCCTTAAAGCGCAAGTCGCAGCAAAAGTTTCAGACGACTGCTTCCGACAGGGCTGACAAGGTGCTGACTCACAAAATATGGGGTATTCCCATATTTCTGGTGATACTGTTCGCCGTGTTCCACCTTACTTTCAGCGAAAACTTTTTGTATCTGGGCAGCATATTCAACCTGCCCACGCTGGAAACGCTGGGACTGCTGGATTCGGAAGGAGAGCCGATAAGCTACGGCGTCAGATGGCTTGCCTGTCTCTACGACGGCGTGGTGTATTCGCCCGGCGTAATCATCAACAATATCTGGAACGATATGCTGGTGGGCGAGGCTCTGGGAGCGTTGCAGGGCGTGGTGGAAAACAGCGGTATGGAAGATTGGGCAATAGGGCTTATCAACAGCGGTATAATTGACGGCTTAGGCTCGGTGCTGTCCTTCCTGCCTCCCATACTCGTGCTGTTTTTGTTCTTCTCCATTTTGGAAGACAGCGGCTACATGGCGCGTATCGCCTTCATTCTGGACAGGGTATTCCGCCGCTTCGGGCTTTCCGGCAGAGCCTTCATGCCCATGATAATGGGCTTCGGCTGCTCCGTACCCGCTATGATAAACACCCGCACTCTTGCAGACGAAAAGGAACGCACGGCGACCATAAGGGTGATCCCCTTCTTCTCCTGCGGGGCAAAGCTGCCCATTCTTACGGCGGTTGCGGGGGCGATAGTGGCGTTTTTCGGTATAGGCAACGCCGACCTTATCACCTACGGAATGTATCTGTTGGGCATAGTTACGGCAATAGTTTCGGTATTGCTTATGCGCAGCACCTCTTTGAAGGGGGAAACGCCTCCCTTCATAATGGAACTGCCTGCCTACCATGCGCCGCAGTTCAAAAACCTTATGCTGCACCTGTGGGACAAGACAAAGCACTTTGTTAAAAAGGCGTTTACCATAATTCTTGCCTCCACCATAGTCATCTGGGTGCTTACCCACTTCACTTTCAATTGGCAACTGCTTGCCGACGAGGACGTCAACCAAAGCATTCTGGCAGGGATCAGCAGCCTTGTGCAGCCGCTGTTTACCCCTATGGGCTTCGGCAGTCAGCTGGGCGCCTACGGCTGGGTGTTCGGCGTGGCGGTGGTGGCGGGGCTTATCGCCAAGGAAAACGTCATTGCCACCTTCGGAACGCTTGCGCTGTGCCTTGTTAAGGTCGCAGGGCTGGAATTGGGCGGTCTGGACGTGTCCGCCGCCGACGGCGTAGACGCGGTGCAGGCAATGATACTTGCCACAGGCATTTCCGTACCCGCGCTCATTTCCTTCATTGCCTTCAACATGACCACCATTCCCTGCTTTGCGGCGGTGGGCACGGCAGGCGCGGAATTACAAAGCAAAAAGCGCTATCACATGACGCTGCTGTTCTGGCTGGCGGCAAGCTACGTTGTGGCTACGGCGGTGTACACCGTCGGCACGTGGTGGTGGAGCTGCTTCATATGGCTGGCTGTCGCCGCCGCAGTGACCGCCGTGATAGTGTTACGCAACAAAAAAGCAGTCAAAAGGGAGGTTTACGCATAATGGGAGCAGCGGAAATAATACTCATAGTATGCTGCGTGGCCGTGGTGGCGGGAGCAATAGCCGCCGCCGTCATACGCAGGCGCAAAGGGGGTTGCAGCTGCGACTGCGCTTCCTGCGCCGCCTGTTCGGCGTGCAGCAAGGCAAAAAAGAAATAAAACGTTAAAGCAGGTTCGCAACGGAACCTGCTTTTTTTTGCGGTGAATTACGTTGTCAGGCGCAACGCCCCGCCTTCACGGCTCACCCGAACGCAAAGGCAATGCCGAGCCGCGCTTATTGCGTCAAGTGCGATGTCCGCAACAACGGTTCGTACGACGGTGACAAAACAAAGAGGAAAAATGCAAAAGCTTTGTATTACTCAAAAAGCCTGTCACGGCAAAAGATAGCCTTTCGCCGTCCTTTACGCAAAATTGTTTGCGTGCTCCTCTGCGCAAAAAAACGCTTGCTCCCTTTCTCTGACCTTTGCACAAAACAGTCCGAAATCGCCTTTCCGTTTTGCACGGCAAAAAATTTAGCCCTTTATCCCGTAAATTTCAATTATTTGCTGATTTTCCCTTCAATATATGGTATAATATAATGCGTATTTTCGCCAAAAGGCAAAAATGCGCTGTTTCAAGGCTTTGCCGAAAGGAGAAAAGTAATGTTTCTGGAAAAAATAAACAGTCCGAAGGATGTCAAAAAACTGCGTCGCAAGGATCTTCCGTCGTTGTGCGAGGAAATTCGCACGGCTCTGTTGCAAAGGCTGAGCAAAAAGGGCGGTCATGCCGGTCCCAACCTCGGTGCGGTGGAGCTGACGGTGGCGCTTCACTACGTTTTCGACGCCCCGCAGGACAAAATAGTATTCGACGTTTCTCATCAGTGCTACACCCACAAAATGCTCACGGGGCGCAAGCAGGCTTTTTTGTACGAGCAGTGCTACGGTCAGGCCAACGGCTTTACCAATCCGTCGGAAAGTGCGTACGACCTGTTCACGGTGGGGCACACCTCCACCGCCCTTTCCCTTGCCTGCGGGCTGGCAAAGGCGCGCGACCTGTTGGGGCAAAAACACAACGTGGTGGCTGTGGTGGGGGACGGCTCCCTTTCCGGAGGCGAGGCGTACGAGGGACTTAACAATATTGCCGAGCAGGGCACAAACTTTATCGCCGTCATCAACGACAACGAAATGTCCATTGCGGAAAATCACGGCGGCTACGCCAAAAACCTTGGCGAGCTGCGCCGCACAAAGGGCAAAGCCAAGCATAATATGTTTTTGGCTTTGGGGCTGGACTACCTCTACGAGGAAGAGGGCAACGACGTCAACAGGCTGGTCAACCTTTTCCGCAAGATAAAGGACTGCTCTCGCCCCGTGGCGGTTCACCTGCACACTCAAAAGGGCAAGGGCTACCCTCCCGCCGAGCAGAATACGGAAAAATTCCACTCCTGCGGGCCCTTCTGCTTGCAGACGGGAGAAATGCTCAAAGCCCCCGAGGAAAGCTACAACTCCATAACGAGAGATTATTTGCAAAACAAAATAGCGTCGGACAAAAGCGTGTTCGTCATTTCGTCGGGCACTCCCGCCGTGCTGGCGTTGGACGCTCCTCGTCGCGAGGCAATGGGCAAAAATTTTGTGGACGTGGGCATTGCGGAGGAGCACGCCGTGGCTTTTGCCTCAGGCGCGGCAAAGGGCGGGGCAAAACCCGTCTACGCCGTGTTCGGCTCCTTTTTGCAGCGCAGCTTCGATCAACTGCATCAGGATCTGGCATTAGACAACAACCCCGCCGTAATTTTGTCCTTCTGGGACAGCGTCTACGGTATGGGCGGTGCGACGCACAACGGACTTTACGACGTGGCGGAGCTTTCCAACATTCCCAACTTGCTGTATCTTGCCCCCACCTGCGTCGAGGAATACCTTGCCATGCTGGACTGGGCGATAGATCAGACGCAGCGTTCGGTGGCGATTCGCGTACCCGCCAAGGTTTATCACGGCAGCTTTGTGGCGACGGACTATTCGGCACAGCGCAGCGTGGTGACAAAAAAAGGCAGCGGAGTAGCCATTCTTGCCGTCGGCAGTATGTACCGCACGGCGGAGCAGGCGGCGGAGCTGTTGGCGCAAAAGGGTGTGCACGCCACTCTGGTAAACCCCGTATGCCTCACGTCGGTGGACGAAAAACTGCTTAACGAGCTTGCTGAAACGCACAGCCTCATCGTCACCGTCGAGGAGGGTATTCTGGACGGCGGCTACGGGCAAAAGGTGGCGTCCCTGCTGGGGGACAAAGACGTCAAGGTCAAAAACTTCGGTCTGGAAAAATCCTTCTTCGGAGATTTTATCCCCGACGAGTTGCTTGCCCGTAACGGACTTACGGCAGAACAGATAGCCGCCTATATATCGGACTTCAAAGCGTAATTGCCGCCCGTCACAAAAAAACCGCATACGTCACGGTAATTTTTGCGCACGGTACAAAAACTACATCCGTGCCGCAAATTCGCACACGGAGTAAACCCTTCGTGCGTTGCCGTTAAGCTGCGCATGCCGAAACCCTCGTGCGTAGCCGCAAAACACGTAAAAAACAGTTGAAAAAAAGAACTTTATCGCGGGATAAAGTTCTTTTTTTGTAGCGGCGTTGCCCACGCCTTGCGGTATAGGGCTTTTGGCGCAAGGGGAGTTATTCTTCCCCTTGCTTTTTGCGCTTAAAGGATATATCCATGTCGTCGGGCAGCACCCACGACAGCACAAAGGCTATCACAAACATATTCAGCACGTTGTTGGACAGCATATCCGCAAGGTTGTTCAGCCCTGCCGAGCGCAGATATTCAAAAAACTGCGGCACCAGCGTTATACCGAAGCCGAGGCACAGCGACAGGGAAAGTATCAGCACGTTCTTTTGCGAAAAGCCCGCCTTGGCAAACATTTTTATGCCCACCACGGCAATGGATCCGAACAGTATCACCATTGCGCCGCCCAGCACGCATTGCGGAATGGTAAGCAGCACGTTTGCCGCCACGGGAAACAGCGACACAAGCAGCAGCAAAATGGCGCCTATAAGCACCGTAAAGCGGTTTACCACCTTCGTCTGGGTGACTATTCCCACATTTTGCGCAAAGGTGGTCAGCGGCAGCGCCCCGAACAGGCTGCACAGCACCGAATTGAATCCGTCCGTCACCACCGTGCCGGTGATTTCGCGGGTAGTGGGCTGCCTGCCCAGCACGTCGGTGCAAAGAGCGGTGCAGTCCCCTATGCCCTCCACCACAGACATCAAAAAGTACGCCGTCGTCAGGGCAATGGGCACCGCCTCAAACTTCATTTTGGTCACGTCGGCAAGGTGGGGATAGGTTATCACGTCCTCTACTCCCGTCACCGTCACGGCGGAAAAATCTATCATGCCGGGTATGCACAGGCAAATAAGGTAGCCTACCGCTATGCCGAACACCACGTTGAGGTTTTTCCATACCCCCTTTGCCAAAAGCTGCCACAGCAAAGCCGCCGCCAGCGTAGCCGCCGCCACCAAGGGATAGACAAAGTAGGGCAGCTGCGTCTGCGCAAGCGCTCCCTCTCCCCCTATGAACTGCGTCGCGCCGCTGTTGAGCAGGCTAAGACCGATGGCAAACACCACCACGCAGGGCACCACGGGCTTTATCAGCTTTCCCCACCATCTGACGAACAGGCACAAAAAGGTGGAAATAAGTCCGCCCGCCAGCACCGAGCCCAAAATGGTGTAGTATCCCGCTTCGCCGCCCCCTGCCGAAGCGCCCACCGTGCAGAACACTCCCACAAAGGTAAAGGAGGTGCCTATCACTATGGGTAGCCTTGCGCCCATCAGCAGCTGCATTGCCGTGCCCAGCCCCGCCATAAACAACGCTCCCAGCATTGCCTGCGTGGCGACGTCGCTGTTTTGCAGTCCCAAGCTTTCCAGCACGATAAGTATAGGCGTCACGTTTGCGACGAACATTGCCAAAATATGCTGTATTCCGAAGGGTATGGCTTTGCCCAAAGGGGGTATGCCGTCCGATTCGAACAGGTTGCCTCCTTTTCTGAACACCGAGGTTATCCCTCTTCCCAAATCGGCAAAAAAACCTTTCATTACCTTTCTCCAACCGTTTTCTTACATTATAATACATATTTTGCTGCGTTGCAAGCCGTAAAAACGCAAAGGCGGCGTATTGTGACAAAGCAACGTGCTTGCTTAACCGCAGAATCATGTGCGTAGCGCTTGTGGCGCAAATGCGGCAAGGCGATGAACCTGCCGCCGCATTACGCTTGTTTGTGCGGCTTTTTTCAAAGCTTCCGTGCGTTTGGGCAAAGGGCAAGTAAACGGGCGCGGGCAAAAAGCGCGCGGGCAGTAAGCGACGCAAGGCGCAGGTATTTTTGCTTCTCGTCAATCTTCCCCTGCCAAAAGCCTTTCCCTATTGACAACGGCGGCGATATTTGGTAAATTTATTCAAGGAGGAAACAGCCATGGCGAAGTTCGATGAAAGATATTTCGGCGAAAGCCAGCCCTACGACGTAGAAAACATGCTGTCGGAAAACGAGCAGGTGGTGTGGCGGGGCAAACCCAACAAAAAAGCCTTCATAATGTCGCAGGTGTTCCGCATGCTGCCCTTTGCCGTCATCTGGCTTATTTTCGATTCGGCTTTTATTGCCATAATGTTTGCCACGGGGGCGGTAAAGGAAATACCCGTTCCCCTACTTGTGGCGATCGCGGTATTTTTCGTTCTGCACCTTACTCCCGTGTGGATATGGCTGTACAACGTCTTGACCGCGGCAAAGCGCCAGCAGAACACCGAATACGTATTCACCGATTCCCGCATAATAATCAAAAGCGGCGTAATAGGCGTGGACGTGGTAAACATCTACTACGCCGACGTGTCCAACGTCAACGTGAGGGTGGGGCTTTCGGACAAAATATTCAAAGTGGGGGATATCTACATCACAGGCACCTTCAAGGCGCAGGTGCTGTGGGACGTGGAAAAGCCCTACGAGGTGGCAACGGCACTGCAAAAGGTGGTGCACGACATAAAGACGGACACCTATTTCCCCAACGAACTGCGCCCCGACGTCAACCGCGGCTACGAAACGCGCTATACGCCGGACGACAAAGGGTTCAAGGACGGCACAAAGTAATGCAGCACGTAACGGTTACAGAGTACGACCCCCGCTGGGAAAAGCTTTTTGAAGAGGAAAAAAGGCTCATAGCGTCAATTTTAGGGGATAACGCCGCAGAAATATATCACATAGGCTCCACCGCCGTAGACGGACTTGCCGCCAAGCCGATAATAGACGTCATGCCGGTGGTGTACAGCTTGTCTGCTGTGGACGAAGTAAAAGGCGCGTTTGAACAGACAGGCTACGAGTATCTTGGCGAATTTGGCATAAAGGGCAGAAGGTATATGCGCAAAGGGGGCGACGAGCGCACCCATCAGGTGCACGTATTTCACGTTTCCGACAGGCAAAACGTCTGCCGTCACCTTGCCGTAAGGGACTATCTGCGCACCCACCCCGACGAAGCAAGCGCCTATGCGCAGCTGAAAAAGCGTCTGGCCGCGCAGTTTCCCTACGACATACAAAGCTATTGCGACGGCAAGGCGCAGTTTGTGACGGAGCTGGAAAGAAAAGCATTGCAATACTACGACTGCGAAAAACGTTGACGCCTGCGCCCCATATCGTATTTTAGCCCCGCTTTTTGCGGGGTTTTGTTTTGAGGTGAAGCAATCGGAGAAAACGCCGTCCGTATCGACGGGTACGATTTTTGCGTCAAGCGGCAGAGGGCGGGCACAAAACTCGGAAAATTTCACGTGCTCATTGCGGCTTGCCGTGTTCCGCGGCGGTTTTCGTATGCGCGGCAGGCTGTTTCAATGCCGCGGCGCGGGCGGTAATATTTTTGTGTTTTGCCTTTGCGCTGCAACTGCGGCACTCCCGTCAAAGGGCGTAAAGCGCCCCTTGCAAAGCGCCAAAGCACGTTTTTGCCGCGCACCCTTTTCGGGCAAAAAGCGGCCGTAGGCCTTCTCGAAAAACCTCGCCGCCCTCGCAGTCGACAACTTGTCCGTCAAAAGAGAAACGCAAACTCCCTTTTTCATTTTTTAACAAAAAGTCCTTCGTATATGATATACTAACCGTGTAAAACCTACAAGGGGGAAAACGTATGACAAAAGCAGTTGCTGTCTCGGCAGAAGACAGGCAATTCAATCGCAACAAATGGCTGTTCGGCGTGTCCGGCATAGGCAGAGATATGTCCTATCAGCTCATTGCGTCCTTCCTGCTCACCTACATACAGTTCGGCATGACGCTGTCCATAGTGCAGTTTACCACGATCAGTCTGCTGATTGGCGTCGGCGGCCGTATCTGGGACGCGGTGAACGATCCCATGATGGGGGCGATAATCGAAGGCTCGCATATGAAGTTCGGCAAGTTCCGTCCGTGGATACTTATGGGCGCCGTGCTTACGGGGGCAATCATCATAGCCATGTTCAACGTGCAAAGCCTTTCGGGCTGGTCGTTTGTGGTATTCATGGCGGTGATGTACCTGTTGTGGGAAAGCGCATTCACCATGAACGACATAGGCTACTGGTCCATGCTTGCCAGCCTTTCCAGCAAAAAGGAGCAGCGAAACTCCGCCACCATGCTTACGGTGGTGTTCGCCGGCGTAGGCGCCTTCATCGCCCAAGGGGGAATTTCCTTCCTGTATCCCGGCAACGTGCGGCAGGCTTTCCGCTGGATATCCATTGCCGTGGCGCTGATATTCGTGGCAATGCAGACGATAATGGTGCTGTTCATAAGGGAGCGTCCCCGCGCCTCAATGGAAAAGAACGAAAAAGTGTCCTTAAAGCAAATGTGGGATACCATTCGCAAAAACGATCAGGTGCTGTGGATGACGCTGTCTATGCTGTTCTACAACGTGGGCAGCAGCCTGCTTGTAGGATTGGCATACAACCTGTACTACCTTGAAATAGGCTACGACGGCAACGCCATAGTGTTCATTGCCATTTTCGGCATATTCAACATTGCGGCGCAGGCGTTTTATCCCAAGCTGGCGCAAAAGCTGGGCAGAAAGAAATTGCAGACGTGGTCTATCCTTGTGGCGTGCTTCGGTTACCTCGGCATTGCGCTGTTGGGCTGGACGAACATTCTTCCCTTCAATCTGATAACGCTTAGTATTTTCGGCGTGTTCGTGTTTGTGGGGCAGGCGCTGTTCTATATGGCAAGCATCATCAACATGACCAACTGCGTGGAATACAACGAATACAAGCGGGGCGAACGCAACGAAGCGGTGGTTTCCACCCTGCGCCCCTTCATGGCGAAGTTTGCCGACGCTTTGAAGTACGGCATAGTCACGCTGGTGCTTACGGTGTCTATGGTGTACGGGCTGTCGCAAAACATCTCCACGCTGGAAGTGCAAAAAGGGCATTTCGACAGAATGGAAACGACGGCGGAGCAGGTGCAGTATATCGACGCCGTTACGGAATACCTCGTCATGCTGGACGATCCCAACGTCGATTTGGACGAGATAACGGAGCTTATGCAGAACAACGACGCGCTAAAAGGCAAGCAGATAGACGGCAAATACCTTGCGGCTTTGGGCGACGTGGCGATAATGAAGCAGACTGCGGAGGGCACGGAATTTGTGGGGTACCTCAAAGATATGTCGGGGGTAGCGCTGGACGCAGACAGCAAATACGTCATGGCAATTTCCGGCAAGGACGGCAGCGGCAACGACTTCAACGCCGCCAACGACAACTTCAAGGCGGAGGGCGACCTGTCCATGCGATTGTGGATAAGAATGTCCGTCACCGTTGCGCCCATGATATTCCTGCTGCTTTCGCTGCTGGTGCAAAACAAAAAGTTCATCATAGACGAAGACTACTACGACATGATGCTTTCCGAAATAGAAAAACGCAAACAGTCCGACGAAGCTCAGACAGCCTCGGCAGAATAACAATTTTTCTGACGCCTGCTCTTGCAGGCGTTATTTTTTGCATACGTATTGGGTTTTTTGTAACAATGCGGCAGTTTTACGCTTGCAAAAGGCGTCAAAAAGCGGGCAAACGAACGCAAGCTCACGGGCGCAAATATAAACGCCTCAAAAACAAAAGCGTTTGCACAAAACGTAAAGGGGCGCAAACGCCGCTCGTTCGGACAAGGCATTTTTGCAAAACGCAAGGGCAACAATGGACGTTCTTTCAGCTGCAATTCTGTTGTCACAAAAGGCAAGTCGCCAAAGACGCCTGTTTTAAGGACAAAACAGCTTGGCCAAAATAAAAGGCAGTTACAAACGAATAACATACCCGTTCGTCAAATTAAGTATATAAAAGGGTAAAACACGAACGTCAGCCACAAATGCCGTATGTTTCACGAAAGCGCATTCAAGCCGATAGCATAAACGTCAGCCACAAGCAGATACGTCGGTCGCCCCACCGGCAAGGTGCGCTACTCGCCCCACCGGCAAGGTGCGGCAAGGTGAGTTGACAGGAAAGATCGTTTATAGTATAATATGGGCAATAACCTATCGAGAGTGACAGAGAGACGGACTCGATGAAGTCACAGCAACCTAAAATACCGTTAGGTGCTAATTTCCGCAGGGCAATCACCCTGAAAGATGGGACGGCGAAAGGAATGGAGTGCAAACCGGTCTTGTCCCACGCGGCAAGCCGTTTTTTATTGCCTCGGCCGATACGCCTTCGATGGTTAAAAGGAGAAAAAATGACGAACAAAAGAAGATTTTTCACTTCGGAAAGCGTTACCGAAGGACACCCCGACAAAATGTGCGACCAGATTTCCGACGCCATTTTAGACGCCATTTTAGCGCAGGATCCCGACGCGCGCGTGGCGTGCGAAACGGTGGTATGCACGGGCACGGTGTTTGTGATGGGGCAAATAACCACCACGGCGATAGTGGACTACGCCTCCATAGTGCGTGACACGGTGCGCGAAATTGGCTACACCCGCGCCAAGTACGGCTTTGACGCCGACAGCTGCGGCGTAATCATCTCGCTGGATAAGCAATCGCCGGATATTGCCCTCGGCGTAGACAAATCGGGGGAATACCGCACGGAGGGGGACGTGCTGGACATTTACGGCGCGGGCGACCAAGGCATGATGTTCGGCTACGCCTGCGACGAAACGTCGGAATACATGCCCATGGCGATAACGCTGGCGCAGAAAATAAGCAAACGGCTGGCGGAGGTGCGCAAGCAGGGCATACTCGGTTATCTTCGTCCCGACGGCAAGTGTCAGGTGACGGTGGAATACGACGGCGACAAGCCCGCAAGGGTAGACGCCATAGTGCTTTCGGCACAGCACAGCCCCGACGTTGACAGTCAGACCATTGCGCGGGACATGATACGTTTCGTAATACGCGACGTGGTGCCGCTGGAGCTGCTGGACGAAAAGACAAAGTACTACATCAACCCCACGGGGCGTTTTGAAATCGGCGGCCCCGCGGCGGACAGCGGGCTTACGGGCAGAAAGCTTATCGTAGACACCTACGGCGGCTACTGTGCGCACGGCGGCGGCGCCTTTTCCGGCAAGGATCCCACCAAGGTGGACCGTTCGGCGGCGTACATGGCAAGGTATATATGCAAAAACGTCGTGGCGGCAGGGCTGGCAAAGCGCATACAGATTCAGGTTTCCTATGCCATAGGGCGCAGCAAGCCCGTTTCGGTGGACGTAAACACCTTCGGCACGGGCGTAATAAGCGACGGGGCGCTTTCCGACGCGATAACGAAGGAGTTCGACCTTCGTCCCCGCGCAATAATAAACAAATTCGACTTGCAGCGTCCCATATACAAGGCGACGGCAAGCTACGGACACTTTGGCAGAGAGCAGTTCCCGTGGGAACAGACTGATATGGCGGAGCAACTGAAAAAGTACGCCGCCGCGGAGAAATAGATGACACGCACAGTCACGGTAAAGGGAGTAGTTGCGGGCATAGTGTTCCGCAACGAGGAAAACGGCTACACCGTTGTCACTTTGGCAGCCGACGGAGAAAATCTTGTCTGCGTGGGCACCTTTCCCATGCTTACCGTAGGCGCGGTGCTCACCGTGACGGGGGAGATGTCCTTTCACCAGAAGTACGGCGAGCAGATAGTGGCGCAAAGCTACGAAATTTCCTCGCCCACAAACCGCGAGGGCATAATACGTTATCTTTCCGGAGGGCTGATAAAGGGCGTGGGGGAGGTGACCGCCAAGCGCATTTACGACCGCTTCGGCGACGATACCTTCGGCGTGATAGAAAGCAACCCCGCATTGCTTGCCGAGGTAAAGGGCATATCGGCAAAAAAAGCGCTGGACATAGCCAATTCCGTGGCGCAGCTTAAAGATATGCAGCAGCAGGTAATGTTTTTGCAGTCTTTTGGTATCACCACCAATCTTGCGGTAAAAATATACAACATATACAAAGAGGAAACGCAGACGCTGATTGCGCAAAATCCGTACAGGCTGATAGACGACGTGAACGGCGTGGGCTTTATCACCGCCGACAAGATAGCGCAAAGCATGTCGGTGCCCCAGGAAAGCCGTTTCCGCATACGCGCGGCAATAGTGTACACGCTGAAAGATTCGGCGGAAAAACAGGGCAACACCTATCTGTACAGGGACGACCTTGCGGCAAGGTGCTCGGAGCTGTTGCAGCTGGATCTTGCAGAAAGCGATCTGTTCGACGACGCCTTGTCCCGTCTGGCGCTGGAGCCGCAGGTGATATGCTTTTCGGCGGAGGGCAGGCAGTGCGTTTCCCTTGCAAAGTACTACAAGCTGGAAAAATCCATTGCCTACAAGCTGCTGGACTTAAACGCTTCGGCAAAGAGGATACTGATAGACGCCGACGCGCTTATCGCGCAGTTTGAAAAGATCAACGGCATAACCTTTCACGCAAGTCAGGTGGGGGCGGTGCGCGCCGCGCTGATAAACGGCGTGACGGTGATAACGGGCGGTCCGGGCACGGGCAAAACCACCATCATCAAGTGCATTGCCGACATTCTTACGGCAACAGGGCTGCGGCTGGAATTTTGCGCTCCTACGGGCAGGGCGGCAAAGCGCATGTCGCAAAGCGTAGGCGCCGAGGCGAAGACCATTCACCGCATGCTGGGGTGCGAATTCGTCAACGGGCAGATGACCTTCCGCTACAACCGCTGGGAAAGCTTGCCCTGCGACGTGGTGATAGTGGACGAGGTGTCCATGGTGGACGTGTCCCTTATGAACAGCCTGCTTTCGGCGCTGGAAAAGGGCACGCGCATAGTGCTCGTGGGGGACAAGGATCAGCTTCCCAGCGTAGGCGCGGGCAACGTGCTGGCGGACGTTATTCACAGCGGAGTGGCGGAGGTAAGGTACCTTACGCACATCTACCGCCAGTCGGAGGACAGCCTCATTGCCTACAACGCCCACCTCGTCAACGGCGGGCATATGCCGGAAATAAACAACCACAGCAAGGACTTTTTCCTGCTTGCCCAATCGAACTTTGCCGAGGCGGCGCAGACGGTGGTAAGCCTTGTCACAAACAGATTGCCGAAGTTTACGGGACTTCCCCCGTCGGAAATACAGGTGCTCGCCGCCCTCAAGGGGGGCGTGTGCGGAGTGGAAAACCTCAACCGTATGTTGCAGGACGCATTGAATCCCTTCTCTTACGGCAAAAACGAATTGCTGCTGGGCAAAAACGTCATACGCGAAGGGGACAGGGTGATGCAGACGGTGAACAACTACGAGCTTCCCTACGAAAAGCTTGGCGCAAACGGCAGTACGGAACAGGGCAAGGGAGTGTTTAACGGCGACATAGGGGTGGTGCTCGACATAAACAAAGCGGAGGGCGCCATGACGGTGCTGTACGACGACGGCAGACGGGCGTACTATTCCCGTCAGGACTTGGGGGACATACAGCCCGCCTACGCCATTACCATACACAAAAGTCAGGGCAGCGAGTTCGAGGTAGCGGTGATGCCGCTGCTCAGCGGGCCGCCCACCATCATAAACAGAAATCTGCTGTACACGGCAATTACCCGCGCAAAGCGCGCCGTGGTGCTGGTGGGCAGCAAAAAGGTGCTTGCCATGATGGTGCACAACAACTACGTTGCGGCAAGAACCACCAATCTGTGCAGATTTCTGAAGGAGCAGAAGGACAGCTTCAGCAAGTTTTTCGGCACGACGTCCACCTCTGCGCAGCAGGAGGAGCAGTGAAAGGCTTTTTCAAAAAACTTTACGAAGGCTTTCAGGAAGCCGTCGCTCCCGCCGAGTTCCGCTGCGTCAGCTGCGGAGCAGACGTATTCGACCAAACGGGCTTTTGCACCCGCTGCCTCAAAAAGGTCAAGTTCAACAACGGCAAAACCTGTCTGCTGTGCGGAGTTGCGCTGCACGGCGCGGAAAACTACTGCGGCAGGTGCGCCTTCGAGAAGAATTATTTCGACAGGTGTTATTCTCCCTTTTGCTACGAAGGGGCGGTGCAGCAGGCGATATTGCAGATGAAGTTCGGCGGTATTGCTACCAACGCCAAGGTACTGGCGCGGTATCTGGCGTATTGCGCCGTCAAAAACAACGTCGGCTTCGACGTCGTCACCTTTGTGCCCATGACTGCCGCCGCGCAGAAAAGCCGCGGCTACAATCAGGCGCAGTTGCTTGCCGAAAGCTTTTGTGATATACTGGAAAAAGCGCCTCCCGTGGCGCTGCTTGCCAAGATAAAGGAAACGCAGCGTCAGGAAACGCTTAACAAAAAGCAGCGTGAGGAAAACCTTGTGGGCGCTTTCGCCGCCTCGGCGGAGGCAAAGGGCAAAAACGTGCTGCTTATAGACGACATAAAAACCACCGGCTCCACCCTCAACAGGTGCGCGCAGGCGCTCAAACGCAAAGGAGCGCGCTCGGTGGTGTGCATAACGGTCGCCTCCCGCGAGGAGCGCACCGTATGGGAAATAGAGGAGGACGTATGAAAAACTACGTTGACGATAACTACAAAAAGTCTTTTGCCGTCACCAAAAAGAGATACGGCGGCGGCAACGCTTCCGCCGTGAAAAAACTGCACAAAACGGCAATGGAAGTGGAGGCGAAGGAGCCTTTCTACGCCGCGATGGACAACGAACAGCTGTCGGCGCAGACGGAAATTCTTCGGCAGCGCTACCAAAAGGGCGAATCGTTGGACAAGCTTTTGCCCGACGCCTTTGCCGTGTGCCGCGAGGCGGCAAAGCGGGTGCTGCATCAGCGCCACTATTTCGTGCAGATACTGGGAGGCATTGCCATTCATCAGGGGCGCATATGCCAGATGTCCACAGGCGAAGGCAAAACGCTTACGGAAACGCTGCCGGCGTATCTCAACGCTCTTACCGGCAAAGGCGTTCACATAGTGACGGTAAACGAATATCTTGCCACGCGCGATATGGAGTGGATGGGCAAGGTGTTCAGGTTTTTGGGGCTTACTGTGGGCGTCACGTTGAGTCAGATGTCCGTTGCCGAAAAGAAAAAAGCCTATGACAGCGACATCACCTACGGTACCAACAGCGAATTCGGCTTCGACTATCTGCGCGACAATCAGGCGCAGTCCCGCAAATATTGCGTTCAGCGCGGGCTTAACTTTGTCATAATAGACGAGGTGGACAGCATACTTATCGACGAAGCGCGCACTCCCCTCATCATTTCCGGCCCCGGCAGGCGTTCGGCGGACACCTATCAGAAGGCAAACAGATTCGTGTGCACGCTGCGCAACTCCACCAATACCGACAACGAGGGCAAAACCAAGGACGACGAACAGCCCAACGGTCACTACGTGGTGGACAGAAAAACAAAATCCGTCCGCCTCACCGACGAGGGCATAGCGCGTGCGGAAAAGTTTTTCGGGCTGGAAAATCTTTCCGATCCGGACAATATCGAGCTAAACCACTATATCAACAACGCTCTGAGGGCGCACGCCATAATGCACCGCGACGAGGATTATATCGTCGAGCGGGGCGAAGTGGTGATAGTAGACACCTTTACGGGGCGCAAAATGGAGGGCAGACGGTTTTCCGAGGGACTGCATCAGGCGATAGAGGCAAAGGAACACCTCACCGTGCGCGAGGAGGACAGAACCATCGCCACCATAACCTTGCAGAACTACTTCCGTCAGTACCGCAAAATGAGCGGCATGACGGGTACCGCCAAAACGGAAGAAAAGGAGTTCAACACCATCTACAACATAGACGTAGTGGTCATTCCCACCCACCTGCCCATGATACGCCAAGACAAGGACGATTTGTTCTTCGCCACCCGTCAGGGCAAGCTCAAAGCCGTGGTGGAGGAAATAAAAAAGCGTAACAAAAAGGGACAGCCGGTGCTGGCAGGCACTGTCACGGTGGAAAAAAGCGAAGAGCTTTCCGCCTTGCTCAAACGCGAGGGTATTCAGCACAACGTGCTCAACGCCAAATTCCACCGCCGCGAGGCAGCCATAATAGCGCAGGCGGGACGTCTGGGCGCCGTCACCATAGCCACCAACATGGCGGGGCGCGGCACCGACATTCTGCTGGGCGGCAACGCCGAGTTTCTTGCCCGTCAGGAAATGAAAAAACAGGGCTACGACGACGCGCAGATAGAGGCGGCGGCGGGCTTCGTGGCAAAGGACGAGGAAACGGAGGAGCTGCAACGCGTTTTCCGCGAGACTGTCAAAAAGTTTTCCGCCGTCACCGACGAGGAAAAGAAAAAGGTAATTGCGGCGGGCGGTCTGTGCGTAATAGGCACCGACAAACACGATTCCCGTCGTATAGACGATCAGCTGCGCGGCCGTGCCGGCCGTCAGGGCGATCCCGGCGAATCGATATTCTTCGTGTCTGCCGAGGACGACCTGCTGCGTATCTTCGGCGGAGATTTAATGCAGCGCGCCGTGGCGTTCATACGCGCCGACGACAACAACCCCATTCAGCATCCGCTGTTCAGCAAAACGCTGGAAAGCGCACAAAAAAAGGTGGAGGGTATGCACTTTTCCGCCCGCAAAAACGTGCTGCAATACGACGACGTAAACAATCAGCAGCGCAAAATAATTTACGGCGAGCGCAACAGGGTGCTGGACGGCGCGGACGTGCACGACGAAATACTTGCCATGAGCGACGAATACGCCCGCCATGCGCTGGAATACGCCTGCGACGCGCGGGAAAACGTTGCCGAGTGGGACGTTGACTCCGTCAACAAAAAGCTCAGAATGTACTTCCCCGTCGAGCAGCCTCTCGTACAAGACGACGTCACCTCTGCCCGCGCCGTGTGCGACGTGCTTGCGCAAAAAACGCGGGAACTGCTGGAAGAAAAGCGCCGCAACGTCGAGGACTTTGCCGATTTGGAAAGGTTTGCTCTGCTCAACTCCACCGACAACCTTTGGATGGACGAAATAGAGGCTCTGGACGAACTGCGTCAGGGAGTGGGACTGCAATCTATCGGACAGCACGATCCTCTTTCCGTCTACAAAAAGGAAGCCTACGAGATGTTCCAAAAGCTTAACGAACAAATCAAGGTGCGGACGGTGCGTATGCTGTTTTTCGGCAAGTTGGTCAAAGTGACGGTGGAGCCCAAGCAAAAGGGTGAAATAAACCCCGAGAAAAAACTCAACGGTCCCTGCCCCTGCGGCAGCGGCAAAAAGTACAAAAACTGCTGCTATCCCAAAGAACTTGCCAAACAGGCGCAGCAGACGGAAAAACAGCTCACCAAGCAGGAGGAATACGCCTTAAAACGCCTGCAACGCAAAAAGGACAAGGCGGGAAAGTGATATGATTCAGATAGAAGACGTAAAACAACAGTTAAAGGCGCTGCAATCTAAACTTAACGGCGTGGGCGAAAGCCTCGATCTGCCCAAAATGAAGGAGGAACTGCAAACGCTCACCGAGCAGCAGCACAGCCCCGACTTCTGGAACGACGTAAAAAATGCCCAGCAGGTAAGTCAGCGCGCCAAAAACCTGCAGGATAAGATAGAAAACTATTCCAAGCTTACTGCAAGGGCGGCAGACGCAGAGGAGCTGCTGGAAATATGCGACGACGAAGCAATGCTTTCGGAAACGGCGGAAGAGGTCAACAGGCTGGAAAAGGAAATAAACGAGCTGCACATAGCCACGCTGCTTTCCGGCAAGTACGACGCCAACAACGCCATACTTACGCTGCACGCGGGAGCCGGCGGCACCGAGGCGCAGGATTGGGTGCAGATGCTTTACCGTATGTACACCCGCTATGCCGAAAGACGGGGCTACAAGGTGCAGGAAACGGACTTTCTTGCCGGCGAGGAAGCGGGCATAAAATCCGTCACCTTCAACATTATCGGGGCAAACGCCTACGGCTATCTCAAAGCGGAAAAGGGCGTGCACCGTCTGGTGCGCATCTCCCCCTTCGACGCGCAAAAACGCCGCCACACCAGCTTTGCCTCCCTCGAAGTCATGCCGGAACTGCCGCAGGACAACGACATAGTGATAGAGGACAAAGACTTGAAGGTAGATACCTACCGTTCCAGCGGCGCGGGGGGACAGCACATCAACAAGACGGAAAGCGCCATTCGCATAACGCATATTCCCACGGGCATTGTGGTGTCCTGCCAGACGCAGCGCAGTCAGATACAAAACAGAGAGCAGGCAATGCTTATGCTCAAAAGCAAGCTTGCCGAACTGAAAGAGCGCGAACAGATGGAGGAAGCCACCGCCATAAAGGGGGAAATAAAAAAGATAGAGTGGGGCAGTCAGATTCGCTCCTACGTGTTCTGTCCCTACACCCTCGTAAAGGATCATCGCACCAACTTTGAAAACGCCAACATCGCCGACGTAATGGACGGCAACATTCAGCCCTTCATCGAAGACTATCTGCAAAAGGCGCTGTGACGTGCGACTGCGAAAGTCATACGCCGAATGCGGCGCGGATAAACCGCGCGTTTGTTTCGGAGCAATAAAACCGCAACACAAAAAGCCGACGTTTCGTCGGCTTTTTTCCTGCAATTATTTTTGTTGGCGTTCCGCCTGCGACTTTCCCGCAGGCACAACTCCGTACTTTTCGGCGGCGCACCCCAAAAGCCGCATTATCTCCAATTCGTCCAAAGCGTCGTAAAGGGCGTTGTGCGTTTCAAAGTACCTTGCGCCCGTCAGCATGCGCATCACCGACTGCACGCCGTAGCCGCGTTTCAGCCTTCCCGTCGAGTACAGCGGCGCGCCGACGGGTATTTTGGTGTTATACTGTGCATACGCCGCAACGCTCATTATGTCCCGCCAGCAAAAAGAGTGCAGCTCCGGCAGCATAAATTTGTCAAATACGGCGTTGTAGGCAAAAATTTCCGTTATGCCGTGGCGGCGGCAGATATCGGATATGTCCGCTATCGCCTCCTCCCTGCCGCATATTTTGGGCATTGCGCCTCTGACAAACAGCGAAAAGGAATACATTCCGCCCACGGTGTATTCCGGCGCAAGCAAAAAGTAAGCGTATTCTTCGGGCGTCATGCCTTCGCCCGAAACCACAACGCCTATGGACATCACCCTATTGTTCCAATTTGTCTCCGTATCTATTACCAGAAATTTCATTCGTCTGTTTGCTTGCGTCCCGCAAAACGAACTCGCACAGATCTGCCACGCATTTGCCCTGCGTAAGCGCTTTGCCTGCGTCCCGCATTTTTCCCCGTTTCTCTTCCGTGAGGCAGGCAATCGTCTGCTGCACGTCCTTCAACCTTTTCAGCCTGACGGCGCACCCCTCTTTTTCCAACACCTCGGCGTTTTCCCTCTCGTTGATTATGGCGTTTTCCCTTATCACTACGGGCAGCCCTTTGCTCATACATTCAAACAAAGTGGTGGCGCCCGCCCTTGTCACGGCGACGTCCGCCGCGTCCATGTAGCTGTCCATATTGTTCACAAATCCGAGGTTTACCAGGTTGCCGTTGCGCTTTTGCAGCTTTGCCGTTCTTTCAAACGCTCTTTTGTTTCTGCCGTTGGCGCATATTACCTGCACGTCCCCCGAAAGCAGCTTCGCCACCTTGTAGTTTTTGCCTATGCCGTAGCCGCCGCTTGCCACCAGCACCGTAAATTTGTCTTGCAGTCCCAGCTGTTTTCGCGCCTGTGCCTTGTCCTGCCGCGTGACGAATTTTTTGTCTACGGGAAACCCGCACACCTCTATCTGCTCCGACGAAAAGCCCTTTTGTATCAGCTGCTCCCGCGCGTGAGGTGTGGGCGTAAGCACCACGTCGCACTTTACTGCCGATTCCCACAGCGGGTGGGGCAAAATGTCCGTCAGCAGCGCGTACACTTTCTGTCCGAACCTGCCCGTGCGCTTCCAGTAGTCGCACAGCACCGCGCAGTAGGGGTGGACGCACAAAAAAAAGTCGCAGTCCTCTACCTGTGCGGCAACCTTGTCCGCCGCGCGTTCTATCTCCTTCTGCGCTATGCCCGTGTACCTTTTGTCGTTGCCGCGAAACTTGAGCTTTTTCCAAAAGTAGTCGTAACTGCGCGGAAAACGTTCGCACACAAAGCGGTAGCCCCAATCGTTAAAGCGGTACTCTATGCCGTCGTGGCGGAAAATGTTTATTATTTTGCACTGTACGCTTCGCCGTTCAAATTCCTCTGCGACGGCTTTGGCTATTCTGTTGTGCCCCTCGCCGGAGGTCATGGTAAAAATGGTGCACTTCATCGTTTGGCTTTTTTCCTGATAAAATCGGCTATAAATATGCAAAGTCCTATCAGTATAAAGGAGTAGTAGGACAAAAATCTCCACCCGAACACTGTCCAGAACAGCACGCCTTCCGCCACAGACGTCAGCACGAGCGAAAACGCCGTTTCCAGCGCGCCGGAATTGCCCGGCGTGGGCACCGCCGTTACGCTCATGGATACGTACACGTTCATCGTCATTATCGCAAACATCAGCTGCACGTTGGGCTCTATCGTCGCTCCCGCCATGGCAACAACTACAAGGTAGGGCAGCATTATGGACAAAAACTGCTCGCAAACACAAATCAGCGCCAGCCCCAAGGCGTGCAGCGGCTTGTGTATCATTATTACAAATGCGGCGCGGAAATCCTTGGCAATGCGCTTTGCCTTTATCACCACGGCGTCGCGGCTTTTGACGATTTTCAGCTTGTGCCCCAACGCCAAAAACCACCTCGTCAGCGTTTCCATAAGCTTAGGAAAAACGGCAAAGGCAATTATCACCATGGGAATGCTGCAATTTATGGCAAAGCCTATCCAGCCCAACACCACAAACAGCCTGCGCTGCGTGTCGTCGGCGACGTAAACGTCCAGCGCGCCGCGGTTGAACACCATCAGGCAAAGACATATCGCCAGCCAGATGAGTATGTTAAAGCAGAATTTTATGAATATCACCGCCGTGCTTTCGCCGCCGGAAAAGCCTTTTTTGTGCAGGTAGTGTATCTGAAAAGGCTGTCCGCCGCTGGCAAAAGGGGTAATGTTGTCGTAGTATTTGCCTAACAGACTCGTTTTCAGCGAGGTGCCGAAGTATTTTTTGCCGCTGGTGGCGTGCAGAATGACAAAATACTTCATGCTGTCCAAAAATATCATCACAAACAGCGCGCCCACCGCCATAACGGCGTAGTCGGTGCGCATATTGCCGAATATCTCTTTCAGCGTTTTCTGCTCGCCCTCGGCGGCGTTTGCCGAAAGCTGATACACCAGCACCAGCGTCACCGCCAGCACCACAACGAAAAACAAATTGCCCAGCCACGCCCTTTTGCGCTTTGGCTCTTCAACGTCCCTGTCGGCAAAGTTGCGCTTTGCTTCTTCCAGTTCGTCCGTTTTTTTGCAGGACAAAACTTCCGCACACTTTTCGTTGCCTGCGGCGTCCTGTCCTATTTGCTGCTCGTCAGCGTTGTTTTGCCGTTGTTCTTCCATAAAAAGCGCCGATATATTGTTAACTGCCTTCTATTATACCATACCCGCCGCTACATTGCAATGCTATTTCACCTCGCCGCGCCTTTCACCTCGCCGCACCTCGCCGGTGGGGCGCGCCTCGCCGGTGGGGCGACCGGCGTATTCGTCTACGACTGTCGTTTATGCCGCTGGCTTAAAAGGTATTTAACAATGAAGTGGCGTTTAAGTCTGTTTTTATGCTTTGTTTCTCTGCGAAAATTGTTTCACGTGTTGGACGAGTGGCATATTTGTGTGCGCCTGACATTTCTGTCTTCGGTTTGAAAGGTGTTTAACGGTGGGACGCGCCTTGTCGGCGGGACGAGTGGCGTATTCGTCTACGACTGTCGTTTATGTCATTGACTTAAAAGATATTTAACGGTGAGGCGAGTGGTGTATCTATGTGCGGCTGACCTTTATGACGTTGGCTTAAAAAGTGTTTACCAATGAAGTGGTGTTCAAGTTTGTTTTTATACTTTGTTCCTCTACGAAAATCGTTTCACTTGTGGGACGAGTGGTGTATCTATGTGTGGCTGACCTTTATGACGTTGGCTTAAAAAGTGTTTACCAATGACGTGGTGTTCAAGTTTGTTTTTATACTTTGTTTCTCCACGAAAATCGTTTCACGTGCGGGACGAGTGGCGTTAGAAACGATTTTCGAGGTTTATTGCGAGGATACGCTCCGATTTTACGGCGTTGCGCATAGCGTCAGGCAGCGTCCGTACGCCGCAAAGGACAATGACCGCTCCAATGGCTGCGCCCGACGGCCAAATTCCGTCGCACTTGCAAAAAGTATCGTTGCGCCAAGCAATTTATAGCTTTTCCGCCTGCAACTTCGCCGCAAGCGTTTGCTTTCAGGCAAAATTCAAAGCCGCAAAAGCGTCGGCAGCACGCAAAAATCGAAAAACGCGCCCGTCGCAGGGCGCAAATTTCATTTTTTGTGAATTTTTTCAAAAAAAACGGAAAAAATTTTGTAAAAACTATTGACAATTCCCCGAAAGGTGGTATAATGTTAGCAGTTGAAGCGAGCGAGTGCTAACAATCTAAAACGAAGATTGCCAAAGTGCCGACAAGCTTGACCAAATCTTATAAAAGGAGATACCAAACCATGAAAAACTATGTTACCAGAAGAAACAACGACATATTCGAAGATACTTTCAACAGCTTTTTCCGTCCTTTCTACGTCGAGGAGGAAGCGGATCTTATGAAAACGGACATCAAGGAGACGGACAGCGCCTATCTTATGGACGTTGAGATGGCGGGTTTCGACAAGAACGAAATAACGCTTAAATTCGACAAGGGCTACCTCACCGTTTCCGCCAAAAAGACGGACAAACAGGAAGAGGGCAAGTACATTCGCAGAGAGCGCGCTTGCAGCTGCAGCAGAAGCTACTACCTTGGCGACGTAAACGAAAAGAGCATAAAGGCAAAGTACGAGAACGGCGTGCTGCAAATCGTCGTTCCCAAAGAAAAACCGCAGGAGACCAGTCATTCCATCACCATAGACTGACGGCTTTGCGGCAGGTCGGCAAGACTTTTTCCCTTCGCCGTGCGGCGCAGACCGCCGACGAAGGGTTTGTCTTTTTTTGTATAAAAAAACGCAAACGGTTGCCGTTTTTGCGTACCAATTTGGTTTTTTGCGGCGGCAAAATGCAAACAAAGAAGGTGTGTTATGAAAAAATTCAAAACAGAATCGCAGAAAGTGCTCAACATAATGATAAATTCCATCTACACCAACAAGGACATTTTTCTGCGCGAGCTTATTTCCAACGCCAGCGACGCGCTGGACAAACTTGCCTATCAAAGCCTCACCGACGGCAGCGGTCTGGACAGGAGCACGCTGGAAATAAAAATTTCCGCCGACAAACAGACGCGCACCCTTGTCATATCGGATAACGGCATAGGCATGGGCAAGGAGGAGTTGGAAAACAACCTCGGCACCATCGCCAAAAGCGGCAGCGAGGCGTTCAAGCAGGGGCTGGACAGCGGCGACGTGGAAATAATAGGTCAGTTCGGCGTGGGCTTTTATTCCGCCTTTATGGTGGCGGACAAGGTGCAGGTGCTTTCGCAAAAGGCGGATAAGGCATATTTGTGGAGCAGCAGCGGCGCCGAGGGGTACGAAATAACGGAAGCGCCCGCGGCGACGCGGGGAACGGTGGTCACCCTCACCCTGAAACAGGACGACGAGGAAGATTACTCCAAGTATCTGGACGAGTACACTCTGCGCAGCCTCATCAAAAAGTATTCCGACTACGTGCGTTATCCCATAATGCTGCTGTGCGAGCACACTCACACCCACGAGGACGGCGCCGAGCACACCGAAAAGCAGTACGAAAAGGTAAACAGCATGGTGCCCTTGTGGAAAAAGAACAAAAAGGATATCACCGCCGAGCAGTACGACGAGTTTTACAAGGAAAACTTTTTCGACTACGAAAAGCCTCTCAAGGTGATACATACCTCCGCCGAAGGCGCAGTAGAGTACAAGGCGCTGTTGTACGTGCCTTCTCACGCTCCCTACAACTTCTACAACAAAAGCTACGAAAAAGGGCTTAAACTGTACACCAACGGCGTGCTCATCACCGACAAATGCGCCGATTTGCTCCCCGACTGTTACAGCTTTGTCAGAGGCATAGTGGACTGTCAGCTTTCCCTCAACATTTCCCGAGAAACCATTCAGCAAAACAGACAGCTAAAGCTTATTGCGGCAAACCTCGAAAAGAAAATAACGGCGGAGCTTGCCGATATGCTTGCCAACGACAGGGAAAAATACCTCACCTTCTGGCAGCAGTTCGGTTTGCAGCTCAAATTCGGTGTGTACGACGGTTGGGGCGCCAAAAAGGATCAGCTTAAAGATCTGCTGATGTTCTATTCGCTGCAACAGCAAAAGTACGTGACGCTCAAGGAATACGTCCAAGCGGAGGGGTGCGGCGACGCCATCTACTACGCCGCGGGCGCCACCGTCGAAAGCGTCAAAAACCTGCCGCAGGTGGCAAAGGCAAGGGAAAAGGGCGCAGACGTGCTGTGCTTCACCGACGACGTGGACGAGTTTGCCGTAAAAATGCTGGAAAAGTACGCCGACAAGCCCTTCCGTTCGGTGTCCGACGCCAACAGCGAGCAGGCGGAGGAAAACGCCGATCTGTCGGCATTCATAAAACAGGCGCTGGGCGACGAGGTGGCAAAGGTAAAATGCTGCAAAAACGCCGCAGAGTATCCCGTTTGCCTTACCACGGAAGGCGAGCTTTCCATCGAGATGGAAAAGGTGTTAAACGCCATGCCCAACGGCGGCAAGGTTTCCGCCGCCAAGGTGCTGGAAATAAACGTCAACCACCCCGTGTACGCCAAGCTTACGCAGCTGCTGGAAAAGGACAAAGAGCAGCTTAAAACAGCCGCCGAAGTGTTGTATCAGCAGGCAAGGATAATAGAGGGGCTTCCCGTCGATAACGCCGCCCGCCTTGCCGACCTTGTGGCGCGGTTTATCGCCAAGGCGGAATAATTTTCGGCAGGACAGCCGTTGCGAATAAGCGCGGCGCATACCGACGTCAAGGTGCGCTCCGCAGGGCGGCAAAACACAGACAAAAACAAAAATAAGTATCCTCCATTGTTGCGGAGGCAGGGCTTGTTCCTGCCTCCGCCTTTGTGTCTGCGGCGTAGGGCTTAGCAAGAGGCGGAACGCTCGTATTTTACAAGGTGCGAAGCGACGCGCGAAACGTGTTTGCCCTTCATCGAGTTTATCGCCGCGGGTGAAAAGCGGAGAGCGACAAGCCGCGCAAGCTCCATACCCACAGCAAATTCATTCGGAACGCGCCTGCGTGCTTCTGCGGACAGACGAACAAGCAAATTCCGTAAGTCGCCGCACCCGCCGCTTTTGGCGTACCCGCGCCCATATGCGTAACGGTCAGCAAGGCGTTGCCGCAATATCCGAGTGTGCCGCGCCCTGTTACCTTTGTTTGTTTCAACGTGCAGAGTACGCTTGGTTATCCTGCGCGTTTTTCCCGTTGACGGCAAGGGCAGGCGGTGGTAAAATAACGGTAAAGGGGCGTGCGCGACGGCGCACGGGCGTGATATGATACTTTACAAAAACGGATTGGCGCTTATCGGCGCGGGATTAGTCAAAAGGGACGTACTCGTCAACCGCGGCAAGATAATAGAAATTGCCGAATGGGGAGGCATCGTTCCCGATCAACAGACGGAAATAGTGGATTGCACGGGCAAGTACATTTTGCCTGCGCTGGTAGACGTGCACACTCACGGCGCGGACGGCTACGACTTCAACACCGCCGACGCGGAGGGCATGCAAAAGATAATGAAGTTTTACGTGTCCCACGGGGTGGGCACGGTGCTGCCCACGGTAATGACGGACGACGAAGGGCGTATCATGCGTCAGTTGCAGCTTATATGCGAGCTTGCCAAGCGCTATCCGGAAATAAAGGGCATACACCTCGAGGGGCCGTTTTTGTCGGAAAAGTACTGTGGCGCCATGCCCGTCAGGTATCTGCAAAAGCCTGATTTTGACAAATTCTTGCAATTTCAGCAGGCGGCGCAGGGCATGATACGTCTTATCACCGTTGCGCCCGAATTGGACGGTGCGTTAGAGTTTATCCGCAAGGTATCTCAAACGGGAGTGACGGTGTCGCTGGGGCACAGCGCCGCCGACGGCGAAAGGGTGAAAAGCGCTATCGGCGCGGGGGCGCGCTCCTTCACGCATTGGGGCAACGCAATGTCGCCGCTGGACAGGCACGACCTCAACATGGCGGGCAGCGCGCTGCTTTACGACAACTTCTGTGAAGTCATCTGCGACGGCAAGCACGTGGACAAGGACGTTTTCCGTCTGCTGCTCAAAGCCAAAGGCGAGGACAAAATAGTGGGCATTACGGACAGCATAATGGCGACGGGGCTTCCCGACGGCGACTATACGCTGGCAGGCAACGAGGTCACCGTGAAAAACGGCGACGCCCGCCTGAAAAGCAACGGGGTGCGCGCCGGCAGCACGCTGGACGCCTACACGGGGCTGGCAAACGTAGTGGAGTTTTCCGGACTGCCGTTGTACAGGGCAATAAAGCTGTGGACGGTCAACCCCGCAAAGCTTATAGGGCTGGATTCCCGCATAGGCACCATCGAGGTGGGCAAGGACGCCGATTTTATTATGTTCGGCTGACCTTCAAAACGCTTGACTTATTTTCCCCGTTGGGGTAGAATATTTTAGCGTGAAAGCAAAAATATTATAGCGAGGTATGGCAGCATGAAACAAGGTATACATCCGAATTATCATCAGGCGACTGTTGTATGTGCTTGTGGCGCCACGTTCCAGACGGGTACTACCAAAGACACCGACGTTATCAAGGTGGAAATTTGCAATAAGTGTCACCCCTACTTTACGGGCAAGCAAAAGTTGGTAGACGCAGGCGGACGCGTAGACAAGTTCAACAAAAAGTACGGCTTCGACAAGAAATAACTTGATGATGAAAACGAGGGTTTTGTCCTCGTTCTAAAAACGAGGGTTTTGTCCTCGTTTTTTTTGCGCCTTTGTGTACTAAGGGCGCTTTTTTGTTGTGCAAAAGGCGCAAGCAAAGCGTGCCGTGCGAGCGCGGCTTTTGGGGGTGCTTGCGCCACGGCGTTTTGCCGCGCTACCGCCTGCGTTACGCCGTAGGCGTACCGAAAAACGCCATACGTATGCGTTTTATTGCGTCAGCGGTCTGCCTCCGCCTATTTTGCTCAGCACCTCCCACGTGTTTTTGCCCGCTATGCCGTCCGCCGCGAGGGCGTTCTCCTGCTGAAATTGCTTCAATGCCCTTTCTGTATCGCCGCCGAAAATGCCGTCTATAATTCCGCAGGGGTAAAGCTTGGTGGTAAGCTTGCTTTGAAGGTACCTGACGTAGCTGCCGCGGTTGCCCCTGCGCAGGGTGGGGTAGGTTGGCATGAACATGAGCGTTTTCCACGTGTTTTTGCCCACTATGCCGTCGGCAACGAGTCCGTTGTCCGTCTGGTAGCGCGTCACCGCCTGTCGGGTAGCCGATCCGAAAATGCCGTCCACCGAAAGGGAAAAGCCCACGGTGTTCAGCGTAAACTGCAAAAGCTCCACAAAATTGCCTCTGCTGCCCGTCCTTAAAAGGGGCAGGTTTTCTCTGTGGCGGGGCAGGTAGTCCGCACCCAGACACTCGCACACGCCTTGGCAGCAGTCCTCCGCCGTCAGCACGTGGTAGTCGGGGTCTAACATCAGCTTTGCCTCGTCGAAATTGGTCATAAACCCCGGCTCCACAAGGGTGGAGGGGCAGTTTACGCTTTGCAGCACCCCCACGTTGTACAGCGGCGCCACTCCTCTGCCCGGCTGCGAGGAGTTTTCCGAAAGCCTGCGGTACGTTTCCTCCGCCAGCACTCTGCTTTCCTCGGGGCGTCTGCCCTGCGGCGCGTAAAAGGTAAGTATTCCCGCCGCCGAATTGAAGGAGCTTCCGCTGCCGAAGGCATTGTAGCCGAAGGTGACCAGCAGCGTCAGCCGTTGGGCGTTTATGCGTTGCACCCGCCTGCTCACGGAAATATCCGTCAGCTCCGGCTTGACGTCGAAAACATCAAACCCGCACCTGAGACACGCCTGAATAAAGCAGTTTTTTGCGGGGCGGTTGTATTCGTTTTCGTAAAAGGATCTGTTTACGTATGGCAAAACGGGCGTCCGTTTGCCTGCGGTGGGCGGATTTTGCCCGTGTTCGTCGTTAGCGCCTATGTAGTATGCCGCCAAAATAACACCTCCTTGTTGACTCATTCCGCAGCAGCCTTTGCGGCACGGTGCGGCGGTAATTGCTTCAACACAATGTATGCGCGGCGCAGAAGTTTTGTTACCGCAAGCCGTCTGTCGCAAACGTCAGTCCGCGCACCGACTTTCGCCATGCGGTTGCGGCAACGTTGCAATGCGGCGGCAATTTGTGACGTATGCAGCTTTAGGAATTGCCGCAGGCGGTAAAAAGAGGCGCAAAAAAAGGGCGGCGCACCGCCCTTAAGAATATTTCTCCAAGTGTTTTACAGCATGGGACGGAACACGTACGTCACCATGCACACCAGCTTTTCCCACAGTTTAAGGCGGAAGGAGCCGTCCAAAAGCTTGCTTTTTTTGCACGTTTCTGTGAGATCCTCGTACATCTGCCGCACCGCTTGCGTGTCGTACATATACACGCCGCACTCGTAGTGGTGCACAAAACTGCGGTAGTCCAGATTTATCGTACCCACGACGCCGGCTATGCCGTCCGCCACGATATTTTTGGCGTGAATAAAGCCGTCGGTATAGCTGTAAATTTTCACCCCCGCCTTGATAAGCTTTTTGCAGCTTTGCTTTGTCATGGCGTACACCGTCTTTTTGTCCGGTATGGCGGGTATTATGACGTTCACGTTCACCCCTCTCATTGCCGCCCGCCGCAGGCTTTCCGTCACCGATTCGTCCACGATAAGGTAGGGAGTGGAGATATACAGGTCGTACAAAGCCTGATCTATCAGGTTGAGGTACACTCCTCTTGCCAGCTGTTCGGGGTAAAGGGGGTTGGGGCCGTCCCCGAAGGGCGTCACCAGCCCTTTATCGGCAAAGTCGTCCGTTTCCGAACGCACAAGATATTTGTCAAAGTCCTCCCTTTGCTTCACCGCCATGTCGAACATCTGCAAAAACATGGTGCAAAGAGATGTCACCGCATTGCCCGAAAGCTTTACTGCGCTGTCCTTCCAATAGCCGAAGGGGTGGGTGTGGTTGATGTATTCGTCGGCAATGTTAAGGCCGCTCATATACCCCACCTTGCCGTCGATAACGGCAATTTTGCGGTGATCCCTGTTGTTGTACACGGCGGACACCATGGGGCGCAGCGGTGCAAACTTGGCGCACCATATACCCTCCTTGCGCATTTGTTTGTAAAATTTGCGCTTTACGTGCGTAAGGCTGCCCACGTCGTCGTACAGCAGTCTTACTTCCACCCCGCAGGCGATTTTTCTGCGCAGAACTTCCAGTATGGAAGACAGCATTTTGCCTTCCTCTACGATAAAATACTCCAAAAACACAAACTTCTGCGCCTTGTCCAGCTCCTGCAAAAAGTCTTCCAGAAACTGCTCGCCGCAGCTGAAATACCTTGTGTCCGTTTCGGAAAAGGTGGGCGCGCCCACGCTTTTGAGGTATTCCACCTGCCGCAGGTACTTTGCCGGAGCGTTGGGGTGGTGCTCCACAAACTTCATCTGCGGCAGCAGGCGAAACATTTTGCGTTCCGACAAGGAGGCGTAGTTGCGGGAAAACATCAGGTACAGCAAAAATCCCACTATGGGCACAATGGAAACGAGAATGGACCACGGCAATTTTGCGTCGCACGTCATGTCGCGGTTTATGATAAGCAGCAGCGTAAATATCATCACCGCCGTGGAAACTATGCTCATCACGCGGTAGTAGCTGCTCAGGTAGTACGCCACGGCTATCGCCGCCGCCACCTGCAAAACAATGGCAAGAAACACCAACGTGAATCTGCTGAATATCAGTCGCAGGACTTTTCCCATACTCTTCTCCTTTGATTATTGCCGTAACATATATTTTACCAAATAACGGCACAAATTGCAACACTCGTTTTTTTTTTATTGCGCGGCGGCTTGCAGCTTATCGTCTGACGAGGACGTTTTACCTTGGCGGTATATACGGGTATTCATCGCCGGCAACCGTCGTAACGTTTGCCGCTAAACGCGAAAACACGTTTCGCCCCGAACGGAGAGTAAACGAAAAAGGCACGGCGTATGCGGTTTATCGTAAAAATGGGCGCGTCCTGCCATTTCCTCGGCTTGGCGCCGTTTGTCGGGCGGCGAAACAAGGGGCAAAAGGGCAAGCAGAGCGAATGTGCGGAAAAGCAAAATCCGAACGGGACGAAGGGGGCGGACGTAAGGGCTCTTTTTCCTTAAAAAAATTGACAAAAAACTTTCAGTGTCGTATTATCTTTATTGTATGCAAACTGTTTTCAACTGCAAATCGGACAAAAAAAGCGACGTGCTGATTTTGGGCATAGAAACTTCCTGCGACGAAACGGCGGCGTCCGTCGTCAAAAACGGAAGGGAAATTCTGTCCAACGTCGTATGGTCGCAGATAGACGTTCACCGCCTTTACGGGGGAGTGGTGCCGGAAATTGCCAGCCGCAACCATATCGCCGTCATCGACAAGGTGACGGAGCTTGCGCTGCAACAGGCAGGCGTCACTCTGTCCGATATCTCCGCCGTGGCGGTCACCTACGGGGCGGGGCTTGTGGGAGCGCTGCTGGTGGGGGTGTCCTTCGCCAAGGCGGTGTGTCAGGCGTCGGGGCTGCCCTTGATTGCCGTAAACCATATCGAGGGGCATATCTGCGCCAACTACCTTACCTATCCCGATTTACAGCCGCCGTACATGTGCCTGCTCACCAGCGGGGGACACACCGCGGTGGTGCGGGTGGACGACTACGACGGCATATGCGTGCTGCGCAGCACCGTGGACGACGCCGTGGGCGAAGCCTTCGACAAGGTGGCGCGCGTGTTGGGACTTCCCTATCCGGGCGGGCCGCAGATAGACAGGCTGGCGTCGCAGGGCGAAAGGACGTACAACTTTCATTCGGTCGTAATATCCAACGGAAATTTCAGTTACAGCGGGCTTAAAACCGCAGTGATAAACCTTGTGCACAACGCCGAGCAACGGGGCGAAGCGCTGAACGCTGCGGACGTTGCCGCCAGCTTCAACGTTGCCGCCGTGGACGGACTTGTGACGGCTCTGGAGCAGGAAAGGCAAAAAAGCGGCATGAATACGGTGGCTGTGGCAGGGGGCGTAGGGGCAAACAGCTATCTGCGCAAACGGCTTTTGCAAATGAACGACGGCGTGCGCGTGTGCCTGCCTCGGCTTGACCTGTGCGGCGACAACGCGGCGATGATAGCGTCGAGGGGGTATTTTCACTACCTCAAAGGGCAGTTTGCCGACTTCACCCTCAACGCCTGCCCCACGCTGCGGCTGCGTGGCGAAAAACCTCACGACTGAAAAAGGAGAAAAGTATGAAAAACAAAACGGCAACTACCGTAACGCGGTTCAGCCCCTCCAAAGAGGGATTGACCTCCGAACAGGTAAAGCAGCGCGTGGCGGAAAAGCTTACCAACAAGACTAAAAAAGTGGTGGGAAAAAGTTACCTGTCAATATTTGCAAGCAACATTTTTACCTTCTTCAACTTGTTGGGCTTCATCATCTTTCTGCTTATGCTGCTGTGCAAAAGCGTCACCAACATGATGTTCATCGTCATCATTCTGGCAAACACCGTAATAGGTATTTTTCAGGAAATACGCAGCAAGCGCGCGGTGGAAAAGCTGTCCATAGTCAGCGAGCCTACGGCAACTGCGGTGCGCGACGGCAAGGAAGAGGAAATCGCCACCCGCGACATAGTGCTGGACGACATACTCATTTTTTCCTCCGGCAGACAGATATGCACCGACTCGGTGGTGCTGGAAGGCGAGGTCGAGGTAAACGAATCCATGCTGACGGGGGAAAGCGACTCCGTCAAAAAGCGCGCGGGCGACGTGCTTTACAGCGGCAGCTACGTCGTGTCGGGCAGGTGCGTGGCGCGGTGCGACAAGGTGGGCAAGGAAAACTACGTAGAGCAGCTTTCCGAACGGGTAAAGAAATCCAAAACGCCTAACTCGCAACTTATCAAGGGCATAAAGAGCATAATAAAGGTCATCTCCGTCATAATCTTCCCGTTGGGCATCGCCACCTTCTTTTCCAGCGCGCAGGTGCGCGGACTGCTGGGCGAAGGGGTAAATCTGTGGCAGAACTACGTAGTCAGTCCCGATCCCGACGTGGTGTACCAAATCAACGAAGCCATAAAGGCAATGAGCGGCTCTATGATAGGCATGGTGCCCAGCGGCATGGTGCTGCTTACCAGCGTCGCCCTTGCCGTAGCCGCATTGAAGCTTGCCCTCAAAAAGGTGCTTGTGAGGGAGCTTCCCTGCATAGAAATGCTTGCCCGTGTGGACACCCTCTGTCTGGACAAGACGGGCACCATCACCGACGGCACCATGACGGTGGAAAAGGTCATTCCTTTGAGGGGCTTTACCGAGCAGCAGATAAAATCCATGGTGTGCGGCGTGGTAAACGCCACCGGCGACGACAATGCCACCGCACAGGCGTTAAAAAGGTTTTGCGGCGACTGCGACGTTCCCGCAGCGTCGGAGTTTCTGCCCTTTTCCTCCCAGCGCAAATATTCCGCAGCGCGGCTGGAAAGCGGCACCGTAGCGGTGGGCGCGGCGGAGTTCATGTTCAAAAAAACAAACGACGTATTTGAAAAAGAAAGCCAAGAACTGCTCAGACAGGGCTTGCGCGTGCTGGCGGTGGGCGTTTCCTCCAAGGGTATCGAAGAGGGCGTTTCCCAACTTGTGCCGGCAGCCATCATCGCCCTTTCCGACACCGTGCGCGACGACGCCACGGAAATAATAGGCTGGTTCAAAAACAACGACGTGGACGTAAAGATAATTTCCGGCGACAACCCCCTTTCGGTGTCGGTAATTGCCGCCAAGGTGGGAGTACGAAACGCCGACAAGTACGTTTCGCTGGAAGGAATGGACGACCAACAGGTGGCGGAGGCAGCCACTCGGTATACGGTTTTCGGCAGAGTCACTCCCGACCAGAAGGCAATTTTGGTAAAGGCAATGAAAGCGGCGGGCAAAACCGTCGCCATGGTGGGGGACGGCGTCAACGACATTCTCGCCATGAGGGAGAGCGACTGCGCCATAAGCGTAGGCTGCGGCACCGACGCAGCCAAGACGGTTGCCAACCTCGTGCTTATGAACAACAAGTTCAGCTCTATGCCCAAGGTAGTGGCGGAGGGCAGGCAGGTGGTCAACAACATTCAGAACAGCTCCTCGCTGTTTTTGATGAAAACCTCCATGACGGTGCTTACCACCGTGCTCTGCCTCATAATGCAGCGCACCTATCCCTTCGAGCCGCAGCACCTGTACGCAATGGAATTTTTCGTGATAGGTATCTGCTCCTTCCTGCTGGCGCTGAAGCCTAACCACAATATCATCAAGGGCAGGTTTGTGGCAAACACCCTGAAAAGCACTTTGCCCAGCGGCATAGCCATGTTCCTTTCCGTAGCCATGACCTACGCATTTATGAACGTGCTGGGCATACAGAACGACGCCGACAAAATAAGCACCGTGGCAATGTTTTCCATGACGGTCACCGGCGTGTTCGCGCTGTGGATACTGCTTTATCCCTACGACCTGATAAACGTAGGCATAGGCGCCTTGGGCACCGTGGGCACGGTGGCGTGTTACTTTGTGTTCCCGTGGGCGCTGGGACTTATAGCAAGCTGGACGGGCGGCGAGGAGCCCACCCCCATGTACGTGGATATCGACGGCAACGCCGTGCTGTTCATCGCAATAAACGCCGTGGTAATGGCGCTGTTGATAATATGCGGCAAATTGATAATGAAAGCCATAGAAAAGCGCAAAGCACTTAAACAGTGAGGTAGTTATGAACAAACAACAGGCATTGGAAGTTTACACAAAACAAAGAAGAAAAATGTTGGCTAACAGATACGCCTCTTTCGTGTGCTCGTGGGATATGCAGACGGACGCCGCTCCGCAAAGCGTCATTGCCGATTCCGAGCAGATGGGCGTGCTGGGCGAGCAGGAGTACGAGCTTTTCGCCGACGCTTGCTTCCGCGAGGCGGTGGAAACGCTGTGCGGCTGCGCGGCAGAGCTGGACGAGGTGCTGCGTCACGAAGTGACGGATATGAAAAAGCACATCGACGAAACGGCAAAGATACCCAAAGAGGAGTACGCCGCCTACCAGAGGCTGACTGCCGAAGCGTATCCCGTGTACGTCGAGGCAAAACGGAAAAACGATTTCGCGTCCTTTTTGCCCTACCTCAAAAAGGTGGTGGAGTACGCGCGCAAAACGACGCAGTGGCTCCAAACGGACAAGCTTTCGGGCTACGACGTGCTGCTGGATATGTTCGAGCCCAACTACACTCAAAAGCAGTACGACGAGTTTTTTGCGCTGTTGAAGGAAAAGATAGTACCCGTAATAAAAAAGGCGACGGCGAAAACGGAGTCGGTGCCGGAATGGGCAACGCAGCCCTACTACAAGGAGGGGCAGCGCAAGTTCTGCGAATATCTGCGGGACGTTATGTGCTTCGACAAGTCGCGCGGCATAATGAAGGAGAGCGAACACCCCTTCACCAGCGGCTTCGGCACCGAGGACGTGCGTATAACCAATCACTACTACGAAAACAACTTCACCTCCTCCATCTTTTCCGTCATTCACGAAACGGGACACGCCCTTTACGAGCAGCAGTGCGACAAAAGTCTTAACGGCACCCTGTCCTACGGCGGGGCGAGCATGGGCATGCACGAAAGCCAATCCCGCTTTTACGAAAACATGATAGGCAGAAGCGCCGCCTTCTGGAAGGTGCACTACAAGCACTTGCAGCAGCACTTCCCCGTGCAGTTGAAGCACGTTTCGGAAAGTCAGTTCGTCAAATACGTAAACCGCACCGAACGCACATTCGTGCGCACCGAGGCGGACGAGCTGACCTATCCGCTGCACATCATGGTGCGCTACGAGCTGGAAAAAATGCTTATCGAGGGCAGCTTGCAGGCGGAAGACCTGCCCGCGGCGTGGAAGGAAAAGTTTACGCAGTACTTCGGCATAACTCCCCCTAACGACACTTTGGGCGTGTTGCAGGACGTGCATTGGGCGTACGGCAACTTCGGCTATTTCCCCACCTACGCGTTGGGCTCGGCAATTGCGGCGCAGCTGTACGCCGCCATGCAAAGGGATTTCGACGTGGAAAAGAGCTTGGAAAGCGGCACCACGCAGCGCATAAACGAGTGGCTGGCGTCCCATATCCACCGTTACGGTTGCAGCAAATATCCCGACGAGATACTGCGCCTTGCCACCGGCGAGGACTTCGACGCTCACTACTACGTAGATTACCTTGTGAAAAAATTCGGATAAAACGACGCTTGCCGAGCCTCTTAATGCAAGAGGCTCGGCTGTTTTTGTAAAAACGGACGGGCTTTGCCGACGTCGGTTTACGCGGCGTTGCACGGCGACTGCTATTTTTCACTCCGCCGCGAAAATGACGTCTCAAACGCCGCCCGTGCGGCCTGTTTTTTGCCGTGACGTATATTATTAAATAAAACGTTCATTTTTACTTGCAAAAAAAAACGCTTTGCGCTATAATACCTCTGTCTGAAAAGACCTTGCTGCGGCGCACCCTGCCGCGGCCAAAAGACCATAAGGAGGTAAAAAAATATGAACAGTTACGAATTGTTGTACATTATCGACAACGACCTGTCCGACGAAGCCAAGGAAAACCTCGTCGCCAAGATATCCGCCGTTGTTACCGATAATGGCGGCACCGTGGACGGCGTAGACAAGTGGGGCACCAGAAAGCTGGCGTATCCCATCAACTACAAGTCGGAAGGTTACTACGTTTTGGTAAACTTCACCGCCCCCGCAACTCTGCCCAGCGAAGTGGAACGCGTTTTGCGTATCACCGACGGCGTAGTTCGGTTTTTGGTTGTTAAAAAATAGGAGAATATCATGAACAAAGTATTTCTTATCGGCAGACTCACCCAAGACCCGACGGCATCCACCGTTGCTTCCGGACATTCCTATTGCAGGTTTTCCATTGCGGTAAACCGCTATTCTTCCCGTGACGGCGAAAGCCGCGCAGATTTCATCAACATCATCACGTGGGACACTCTGGCGCAAAACTGCGTAAAATATCTGGAAAAAGGCAGTCAGGTGGCTGTTATGGGCAGCATTCAAACGGGCAGTTACGAGCGGGACGGTATCAAACGTCAGACCTTCGACATCCGCGCCGATCAGGTGGAATTCCTTTCCCGCGCAGGCGGCGGTTCTTCGCAGGCGACGGGCAATTCCTCCAAGACGGTGGATACGCTTAAAGAAGTGGACGATTCCGACGACGACATGCCCTTCTAAACATAAGGAGATATAATTATGGAAAACAAGGAAATCAAAAGGCCTGTCAGAAAGCCTGCCCGCCGCAAGGTGTGCAATTTCTGCGTGGAAAAGGCTGAAACCATCGACTACAAGGACGTGGCAAAACTCAGAAAGTATCTTATGGAAAACGGCAAAATTCTTCCCCGCCGTATGACGGGAGTATGCGCCCGTCACCAGAGAGAGCTTGCCGTGGCAATCAAGCGCGCCCGTCAGATGGCTCTCATTCCTTACGTGGCAGACTGACGTAATCAAAAATCTCACTTTCGCGGTGAGATTTTTTTATACCCTTTTTATATGCTTTCCGAAACAGGTGCGGCGCAGCCGCCCTCTTGCCATAGTGGCACGAACGGTCGGGGCAATGGATTAAAAAGCATTTGCGGGCATACGTATTTGCGTAAAGAAAGAGGCTTGCACGCTTGTCCCGCAAAGCGCCGAGGCGTGCGGGCGTTTTGTATCGGCGCACACCGCACCGAGCGCATACGGGCAAAGACGAAAGCAATTCGGGCGTTTTTCGTGCACGGCATGCGCCGCGCGGCATAATGGCTCTTTCGGTGTTTACAAACGCAGTTATTTGTTGTATAATACTTCAAATTACCTTCCGAGGCGTTATGAAGTTTTACAAAAAGGTTTTTTGCAGAGTATATCAGGCAGCGGTGCGCACGGCAATGGTGTTCATGCCGTGGCGTCAGCCGGAGCTTATTACGGGCGAGGGCTGTTTCAGGTCGCTGCCGCAAAAGGTGGGCAAGGGCTTTCCCCTCGTGATATGCGACAAATCGGGTGTGGCGCGCGGCGTCACCAAAGGCTTGGAGAACTATCCCCTGTACGACGGAGTTTTGCCTAACCCCACCGTAGCGCAGGTGGAAGAAGCGGTAAAGCTGTACGAAAAAAACGGGTGCGACTGCATTGTCGCCGTGGGCGGCGGCTCCGTTATGGACTGCGCCAAAGCGGTGGGGGCGCGCGTCGCACGTCCCGATAAGAGCGTAAACCAACTGCGCGGACTGCTGAAAGTGCGCAAAGCCATACCTACGCTGTACGCCGTGCCCACAACGGCGGGCACGGGCAGCGAATGTACCGTCGCCGCCGTGATAACGGACTCGGAAAAGCAGGACAAATACGCCATAAACGACTTTGCGCTTATTCCGCGGTATGCCGTGCTGGATCCTCTGCTGACGGTGGGACTTCCCGCACATCTCACGGCTTCCACCGGCATGGACGCGCTGACGCACGCGGTAGAGGCGTACGTGGGCAGAAGCAACACTTCCGCCACCAAAAAACAGGCGGAGGAAGCGACAGAGCTTATCTTCCGATATCTGTACGCGGCCTATTGCGACGGCGGCAACGTAGAAGCGCGGCAGCAAATGCAGCGGGCGGCGTATCTTGCAGGGCTTGCCTTTACCCGCGCCTACGTGGGCAACGTTCACGCAATGGCGCATTCCTTGGGCGGCAGATACGGCACTGCGCACGGAGTGGCAAACGCCGTGCTGTTGCCGGTGGTGCTGGAAGAATACGGTAAATGCGTACACAAAAAGCTGGCACGTCTTGCGGTTTTGTGTAACGTGGCGCATTCTTCCGACGAGGCGTCCGTCGCCGCAAAAAAATTTATTGAGGCAATTCGCGCCCTCAACGAAAAAACGGGCATTCCCGACGCGTTTGCCGAAGCGCGCAGGGCGGACGTGCCCTTTCTTGCGGCGCATGCGGCAAGGGAGGCAAACCCCCTTTACCCCGTACCGCAGCTGTGGGACGAAAAGAAATTCACTCAGGTATTTTTGAAAGTCATAAAGGATTAACGCGCATGGACGTCAAAACCATACTCAAAGAAAAAGCTTTTCGCTTCAACAGGCAGTTCGGGCAGAACTTTCTGCTGGACGAGGACGTACTGGACGGCATAGCCGAAGCCTCCGGCGAAAAGGGCACCGTAGTGGAGGTGGGCGCGGGCGCCGGCACTCTTACGAGGGCGCTTTCGGCGCGGGCAAAAAAGGTCATAGCCTTTGAAATTGACAAAAACCTCAAAAAGGTGCTGGACGTAACGCTCAAGGACAGGCACAACGTCACGCTGATAATGGGGGACGTAATGAAGTATCCCGTTTCCGAAATAGAAAAGCTGTGCGGAGGGGAGTATTCGGTGGTGGCAAACATTCCCTACTACGTCACCACGCCCCTCATTATGAATTTTCTGGAACAGGGCAAGCAGGTAAAAAGTCTTACGCTGACGGTGCAGAAGGAAGTGGCGGAAAGGCTGTGCGCCAAAGAGGCAAGCAAGCAGTACGGAGCCATAACGGTGGCGGTCAACGCCGTTGCCGACACCGAAATAGTGCGGCTGCTGCCCAAGGAAGCGTTTTATCCCTCGCCGGAGGTGGACAGCGCCGTCATAAGGATTACTCTGCGCAGGGACAAGTACGACGTTGCCGACAGGGATACGTTCCGCCGTACGGTAAAGGCGGCGTTCGCCATGCGCCGCAAAACTTTGGCAAACAATTTGTGCGCGTTGGGTTTTGACAAAAAGCAGGCGGAGGAGGTGCTTTCGCAGGCGGGACTGCCCGCAGGCTGCCGAGGCGAACAGCTTTCCGTAGAGCAGTTTGTAAATCTTTCACGCATCGTAGGAGAAAACTTATGAACGTAGAGGTGGATCTTTCCCTGTCCTATGCGCTGGCGGTGTCCGGCGGCATAGACTCCATGGTAATGCTGCATATGTTTGCGTCCATGAAGCCCCGTCCGCATTTTTTCGTGGTGACGGTAAACCACAATCTGCGCAAGGAGGCGTCGGCGGACTGCAAGTTCGTGCAGGACTACTGCCGAAAGCTAAAAGTTAAATGTCGCACCTTCAACATAGACGTTCCCTCTTATTGTCAGGCGATGAAGGTTTCGGAGGAAACGGGCGCAAGACTGCTGCGCATGGGGGTGCTCAATTCGCTGGAAGTGGACAGGGTGTGCACGGCGCACCATGCCGACGACAACGCCGAAACCATACTCATGCACCTCATACGGGGCAGCGGAGCCAACGGGCTGGAAGGCATACGCAGGGAGCGGGGCAAATTTCTGCGTCCCATGCTGCACCTTTCCCGCGCGGATATCGAGCAATACGCCGCCGAGCACGGCGTGCCGCACGTGTACGACGCCACCAACAGTCAGGTAAAGTACGCCAGAAACTTTCTGCGCAACGAAGTGATACCTCTGTTGTGCAAAATAAACGAAAACGCCCCCTCCAACATAACGCGCACGGCGGAAAACGTCGCGCAGGACAACGCCTATCTGGAAAGCCTTGCCGACGACGGCGACGTAAAGATATTCGGTGACAGAGCGGAAATACCCTCCTATCTGCTCACCCAGCCCAAACCCATTGCCTACCGCGTGCTGCGCAAGGTGTTTTTGCGCCTCAACATCTGGTACGACATAGAAAAACAGCACTTCGACGCCATAATTCAGCTGGCGGACAACTTCGGGGGAAAAAAGCTGTCCTTGCCCTTCAACCTCGTGGCGGTAAACGACTACGACAAGGTGACCATTCTCAAACAGACAGAGGAAAAGTTTTTCGACTTTGAAATGCCCTTCGGCGAAGGCACTGTAAAAACTCCCGTGGGCACGGTGGCGGTGTACAGGCACAGGCAAAAGGACGCCCTCAAGTTCGACGTAGGCAAAATCCCTCCCACGGCGGTATTCAGAACGCGCCGCAAGGGGGACGTCTTCTGCAAGTACGGCGGCGGCACAAAGGCGCTCAACAGGTATCTGATAGACAAAAAAATACCCGCCCGTCTGCGTGACAGCCTTGTGCTGGTGGCGGACGGCAGCAACGTGCTTATAATTTGCGGAGTGGAAATTTCCGACCACGTCAAGGTGGAGCAAAATTCCTCCGTGAGATATATCAAAAATCTGATAACGGACTGAAAAACGAGGTACGGTGTATGAAAATGTACGACAGAACAAGCGGCGTGCTCATAGGAAAAGACAAAATAAGCGCGCGCATAAAACAGCTGGCGGCGGAAATTTCCCGCGACTACGAGGGCAAAGACCTGCTGCTGGTGGGCGTGCTTAAAGGCGGCTGGATGTATATGGCGGATCTGGTAAGGGAGCTTACCATCGACTGCGACGTGGACTTTATGATGGTATCCAGCTACGGCAGCGGCACGGAGTCCAGCGGCGAAGTCAAGGTGCTTAAAGACCTTTCCTGCGACTGCCGCGGCAGAAACGTGCTCATAGTGGAAGACATAATAGACAGCGGCGTCACCCTTTCCAAGCTGCGCGACGCCATCGCCGCGCGTCAGGCTCAAAGCGTGGAAATAACGGCGCTGCTTTCCAAGCCCTCCCGTCGCAAAACGCAGGTGGAGGTAAAATACGTCGGGTTCGAAATCCCCGACAAGTTTGTGGTGGGCTACGGCATGGACTTTGCCGAAAAGCTTCGCGGCCTGCCCGAAGTGTGCGTATTGAAAGAGGAAGAGTATAAAAAGTAACAAACATTTAATAAAGCAAAAAAACAAACAAGGTAAAAGCGTATGCGCTCCGTTTACCGCGGAGTGCTTTTTTGTTTGCCGCTATTAAAACAAAAGCCGATAACGGGCGACAAAAATATGCGCCGCGCTTTCTACGGAGTGTACTTGTCCGCCTCTAATTAAAGCGGAAGCTAACAACGAGTATGGTATGCACTCGGCGTTTTGCGCGGCGCTTTTTTGGTCGTAGCTATGCCGCGTTTTGCGGTCGCTTACCTCGGCACGGGCGCCAAAAGGGGAGGAAATAAGCGAAAATTATTTCGGAAAAGGCAACAAACGGCAAAATATGCAATGACTGTGAGCGCAATTTGTCGCATTTTGTTGGCAACAGTGAAATTTTAGAGTCAAATATTTTTCTTAAAGCATTGATTTTTCCTTGCGCAGATGGTATAATCAACGTGGAAAAGAATTATTCTTTCCATTATTGTCACGCTGTATTTTTGAGGTGCGACTCAGCCCTCATATAAGACCTTTGCAAACGGGCTTGTCCGTTTGCATAATCGCGGACGTCCGCGTGGAAACGAATCTTATAAGGAGAAATATTATGAGTCCGGTTGACATTGCTTTTCTGATAGTCTGTCTGCTGTTGGTGGGCGCAGGCGTCGGAATTTATTTTTTGATTCCCGTTCTTAACAAAAAACAATATGCCGA
>DVOC01000064.1 GCA_018713905.1 Candidatus Fimimonas merdipullorum | reverse complement strand
TCGAACAGCATAGAACTTATCATGCAGGCGCAATCGCAAAACGAAAAACTGGCGCGCAACGTCGTAGGTGCGTTTTTTGCCCAGCTTAACCCCACCGTGGAGCAGTTGGAAGACGTCAAAACCGCCGTTTCCGAAGCGGTGACCAACTGCATAGTACACGCATACGGAGGCAGACAGGAAGGCAAGGTACATATTATCTGTCAGCTTTCCGAAAGGACGCTTTGCGTTTGCATAACAGACTACGGCAGAGGTATCGAGGACGTGGAAAAAGCCATGCAACCCTTCTACACTACCGTTTCGGGCGGCGAAAGATCGGGAATGGGCTTTACTGTTATGCAGGCGTTTTGCGACAGCGTAGAAGTACAGTCGCGAGAGGGCGAAACGACGGTAAAACTGACCAAGAAAGTAGCTTAGGAGTCAGTTATGATAAGTCACGAGGAAACAATGCGCCTTATTGCGCTTGCACAGCAGGGGGACGAGCAGGCATGCACTACCCTCATTGTGGAAAATACGCCCCTTGTCAAAAGCATTGTAAAAAGGTATCTGGGCAAAAGCGTAGAGTACGACGACCTGCTGCAAATAGCGCACATAGGCTTGCTTAAAGCCATAAAAAATTTTTCGGCGCAGTACGACGTGAAGTTTTCTACCTATGCCGTGCCCATGATATTGGGAGAACTGAAACGTTACATGCGGGACGAGGGATATATAAAGGTGTCGCGCACCGTAAAGAGCCTCGCCGCAAAAATAATGAAATACACCGAGGAGCTTTGTCAGAAGGGAGAAACCGCCGACGTGGAAAAAATAGCCCGTCACTTCGACACGGACGTTACCGAGGTGGTATTCGCGCTGGACGCTATGCGCCGCCCCGTTTCGCTGTACGAAACCACCTCCGACAAGGAGGGAAAGGAAACGGCGCTTGTGGACAAGCTGCCCTCCGACGAGGACAAGCAGATGATATCCAAATTGATACTGAAAGATATGCTGTCCAAGCTTACCGAAAGGGAAAGAAAGCTTGTGGTGCTGCGCTATTTCAGAGATATGACTCAATGGGAGATAGCGCGCAAAATGGGCGTTTCGCAGGTGCAGATATCCCGCATGGAAAGCAAGGTGATAAAAAAACTGAGGGAAATGTACGACGGCGACTGAATTCGCCGTTTTTTTTTGTCTGTTTTGCCCTTTTGCGGCGTTCTGACAGAATTTTACAAGAAAAGCGACGTTTTTCACGCCGCTTTCTACTTGCTATGTCTGAAATAGTATTCTTTGTAACTCTGTTATTAGTAGTTATCTGCCTCAAAATGAGCATTTACAAGGAAAAGTTAATCATCGTGAACAGAAAACTATACGCCTGTAATACGAAATCACCGCTTACAACAGCAGGCAAATCAGTCCGCCGCGGTTTTCGTTGACAATGCGGGAAACGGTTTTGGTAAGCTTTTCCCGCACCTCTGTGGGCACAGCGGCGCACTTGCCTTCCAATCCGTCCTTTGCCAGCCCCGCCATAGTTTTTCCGAACATATTGGCATGCCACACCGATTGCGGGTTCTGCTTGTATTCCGCAAGCAGGTATCTGCTTTGCTGTTCGGTGCCCACCATGGGACTGACCTCGGTGTTTACGTCTACCTTTATTATGTGGTAACTCGGCGCGGACGCTTTCAGCCGCACTCCGTACACGCTGCCCTGCTTTACCACCTGCGGTTCGTCCAGCTGCATTTTTTCCGAATTGGGCATAACTATGCCGTAGCCCAGATTGTCCGCCTGTTGCAATGCGTCCTTCATTCCGCCGAAACACCTGTTTGCCTCCGCCGAAGCCGTAACGTATTTCATAAGGGAAAATTCGTCCGTAATGTCCTCTTCCGCCTGCTGTGACAGCATGCGGAAGAACAGGTCTCCCTTGACCGTCAGGGTGTAAGTAGCCTTTCCTCTTCCCAGATCCGATTCCGTCAGCAGGCAATTTTCCACTCCGTCGCAGGAATTAAGCTGTTCGGTCAGTTTTTTGCAGTCCTTCATTTTTGTTATCTGCCCTACGGAGTTTTTTACTTTTTCCAAAATGGCGGAAATAATTTCGCTGCTCTGATCCAGCGCGCGCATCCATTTAGGCATATCCACGCAAATGCGACGCACGGGAAACTCCAGCAGCAACTGCCGCACTACTTCCTCCAGCTGCTGAGCGGTGGCAGTAGCAACATTCAGAGGCAACACGGAAACGTTGTACTTTTCCGACAAGGCGGCGGCTAACGCTTTGGTGTTTTCGCTTTCGGGGTGCGCACTGTTGAGCAGCACGGTGAAAGGCTTGCCCGCCTGTTGCAATGCACGCACGCTTTTTTCCTCCGCTGCCACGTAGTTTGCGCGGGGAATATCGGTAAAACTGCCGTCGGTGGTAACCACAACCGCAACGGTAGAATGCTCCGTCGCCACCTTTTCGGTGCCCGTCTCCGCCGCCACGTCGAAGGGCATGGGGTCAGCTGACCACGGAGTGTTCACAAGGCGAAGCTTGCCATCCTGCACGTGCCCTTCGGCTCCCTCCACAAGGTAGCCTACGCAGTCTATAAGCCTGACGTTTGCAGTATATTGATCCATAGACAGCTTCACCGCCCTGTCCGGCACGAATTTCGGCTGCGTGGTCATAATCGTTTTGCCGTCAGCAGACTGCGGCAACTGATCCAAAGCGCGCTTCCTGTCGTTTTCGTCGGCAATGTGCGGCAGCACAAGCTTTTGCATAAAGTTGAATACAAAGGTAGATTTGCCGCTGCGCACCGGCCCCACCACGCCCACGTAGATATCTCCGCCCGTTCTTTCGGCTATTTCCCGATAAATGTTCATACCGCCCTCCGCATAGCATTTGGTAGATTGTATGTCATTGCCCTTTACATTAGAACACGCCGAAAACATTCCCGCTCATTTTATTAGGCGATATTGCGCACAGCCAAAGAGTGTGTTACAATATATAAAAACAAACTACGGAGAAAGGTATGAAGGTAAAAATATTCACTTTGCGTTCACAGCTTGCCTACGGCAGAAATTTTGATGAAAGTCAGAGGGTATTTTTGAATGCGGTGTCAAGGGCAGCCGACGTGACCTTCGTCGTCAATTCGCCCGACAACTGCGAGCAGAGCGACCTCGACGTCATTTTTGTGCAGACGGGCGGCGTAGAGGGCACGTTTCTGCGCATGCTGCCAAATATGCGGCAGCCCATATATCTGCTTACCAACGGGCAGAACAACAGTCTTGCCGCCGCAATGGAAATACTGACTTACCTGAAAGACAACGGCATAGACGGGGAAATTATACACGGCGGAGCAGAGCATGCGGCGCGCCGCATATCGCAACTGTGCAAGGTGAATTGCGCCCGCAGAAAAATTGCCGACATGCGCCTCGGAGTAATAGGAAAGCCCTCCGATTGGCTTATCTCTCTGCCCGACTACGACAAGGTAAGGCAACTGTTCGGCACGGAGCTTGTAGACATAAATTTAGAGCAACTGACGAATAACCGCAGGCAGGAAAGCAGGCAGCTGCCCTCTTGGGACGAGAAGGAAAAACAAAAGGCGCTTTGCCTGTACGGCGGAGCAAAGTTTCTTGTAGACAAATATCGTCTGGACGGCTTTACGCTGCGCTGCTTCGATTTGTTGCAAACGGACACTACGGGGTGTCTTGCGCTGGCGCTGTTAAATTCCGAAAGGTTGGTCGCCTGTTGCGAGGGGGATATCATGGCAATGCTGTCCATGGCGGTGATACGCGCCGCCTGCGGCAGTTCTTCCTTTCAGGCAAACCCGTCCCGAATAGATCCCGAAAAAAATCACGTCGTGTTTGCGCACTGCACCCTGCCGCTGGACATGACGGAAAGCTACAAATTCGACACCCACTTCGAAAGCGGCAAAGGCATAGCCGTAAAGGGAGAAATGAAAAAGGGCGCCGTCACCGTGCTGCGCCTTTCCGCCGACCTTAAACACTACTTTTTGAGTGGCGGCGAGCTTTTATATAACCTTGACGAAAAGCATCTGTGCCGCACACAGATAGCCGTAAGGCTGGACGAGGACGTAAACTGTCTGCTGCGCCGTCCCTGCGGCAACCACCACGTCATCTGCTACGGCGACAACGTTTCCCTGCTGGAAGACGTGCTTGACAGCTACATGCTGACGCGCGTAAGATAATGCTCCCTCCGCGCACGTTAAAGGCTCGGACACGTTGGATACTCTTGCACAGATAAGTTGAAATAACACCCGCTTTTCGGCGGGTGTTTTGTGTTTTGATTATTCCTGAACTATATCAGTCCGTCCCGCTGCAACAGGTCAAACAGCGTATGGGAAAAACCGTACTTTTGCATAAGCCTTCGTATTTCCTCGGCGTTGTGCTTTTTCCTGCCTCTTTTTATCGCCCTTATCATAACGTTTTTGGGAGAGTGAGAAAAGTCGATAAATTCCAGCACGTCCACCTTGTAGCCTCAGTCTTCCAGCAGCATTGCGCGTATGCTGTCGGTAATGAGGGCGGAGGTGCGCTCCTTTATCAGTCCGTAACGCAGCAGAAAGTCCATTTCGCCGCCGTTACGTATGGAAAGATTTACCTCGTGCTGACAGCACGGCACGGACAGCAGATATTTTGCGCCGCTTGTGACGGCGTAATGAATGGCATAGTCGGTGGCTGTGTCGCAGGCGTGCAGCGAAACCACCATATCGGGCTTCATGGAAAATTCCCCACGCGAAACGTCCGCCGCTACAAAATGAAGTTTGCCGTAGCCGTACTTAACGGCAATATCATTGCATTTTGCCACAACGTCCTCTTTCAGGTCGTAGCCCACTATTTCAGCGTCTATTTTTCTGACGTTAGTCAGGTAGTGGTACAAAAAGAAGGTAAGATAGGATTTGCCGCAGCCGAAGTCGGCAACGGTCAGCTTTTTCGGCACGCCGTCCTTAAAGAGGTCGTCTACCGTTTCTATAAACCTGTTTACTTGGCGGAACTTGTCGTACATGGAGCGCACCACCTTGAAGTCTTTTGTGAACACCCCAAGGTCTACGAAGGCGGGAATATCGCTGCCCTCGTCCAGAATATATTTCTTCTTGCGCTGCGCAGACTGTTCTTTGTTTTCCTCCGCGTGCGACAGCCGCTTGAATTTGTTTTTGGAAAACAGATACGTCACCGTTTCCTCTTTGCAGAAAAGCGCAATCTGCCTGTATTTGCCAACAACGTCCTCCGCCCACAAAGTCATTTCCTCAAAGGAAATGACTTTGTGAAACGCCTGCGTATCCGTCAGCATTTCGGCAAAATAAGCTTGTCCGGTGGGAATCAACGTTATTTTGCGCCACTTTGCCCCCTTGGGGCTGCTGCATACGATCTTCAAAATGTCCCTTCTGCGGGACGCTTCTTCCTGAAAAGTCATTTTTTTCTTCCGAAAATAGATTTTCTTACCCCTGTTTTTAGTTCCTTTCCGCTGAAAATGCGAATTATATTCTGCCAATGGGCAAGTATCACTATGGAAAACGTGACGGTGGCAAACACACAGCCCGTCACCTGCACGCTGTCAAAAAGCACGCACCAATGCCACACTATCATAAACACCGAAAGCAGCAGCGACATTACCGACATTCTGTCGAATATCAGAATTATCGCAATTGCAGGCAGCACGCAGCACAACGACAGCAACGGTTGCACGGCGAAGCACACGCCGATACTTGTTGCCACTCCTTTCCCTCCGCGCCAACGGTACAGCACGGGGAAAACGTGCCCCACCACGGCAAACAGTCCTGCCCAATAGGCAAATTGCAGTTGCATTCCGCTGTTTTTGAAAATGACAAGGCACAGCAGACAGGGGATAACGCCTTTAAGCGCGTCGCACACAAAAGTTAGGGCGCCCATTCGCAGTCCGAAAACGCGAAACATATTTGTGGTGCCGGCGTTTTTGCTGCCCAGAGTGCGTATGTCGCAGTGCTTGAACGCTTTGGAAAACACAACGGCGTAGTTTACGCACCCGAAGGTATAGGACAGCACCGCCACAAGCGCAAGCTGCCACCAATACTCTGCAAAGAAGTCCGCAAAACTCATTCCTGCTCGCCGCCTCTGAATACAAGTTTTATGGGCGTGCCGTCCAGAGCAAAGGCTTTTCTTATGTAATTTTCCAAATACCTGCGGTAGGAAAAATGCACGAGTGAAGCGTCGTTGACAAAAATGACGAAGGTGGGCGGCTGCGTCGAGGGCTGCGTGGCATACTTGATTTTCAGCCGCTTGCCCGAATAAGAGGGCGGCTCCACCGCCTGCACGGCGTCGAAAATAGCGTCGTTAAGCACTCCCGTAGAAACGCGGAAGTTGGATTTTGCGTAAACATAGTTTACTTCCTGCATAAGCTTTGCCACGCGCTGCCCCGTGAGGGCGGAAACGGTGATATAGCGGAAATAGTCCATAAAGGCGAGGTCGCAGGACAGCTGCTTTTTGAATTTTTCCACCGTGTGAGTATCCTTTTCCACAAGATCCCATTTGTTTACCACCACTACGGAAGGTTTGCCTTCTTCGTGGATGAAACCGGCAATTTTGACGTCCTGCTCCGAAAGCCCTTCGTTTGCGTCCATTACGATAAGGCACACGTCGGCTCGGCGCACGGCGTTCAAGGAACGCATTACGCTGTATTGCTCGACGCTGTCGTCGGGAATGGCGCGTTTGCGGCGCATGCCCGCCGTGTCGATTATCACGTACTTCTGTCCCTGATAGGTAAAGGGCGTGTCTATTGCGTCCCGCGTGGTGCCTGCAACGTCGGAAACTATCGTTCTGTCGTACCCTAAAATTTTGTTGACAAGCGAGGACTTGCCCGCATTGGGCTTGCCCACTACTGCAATTTTTATGCTGTCGGCGTCCTCTTCGTCCGTTTCTTCCGACGGAAAATTTGCCACAACCTCGTCCAAAAGGTCGCCTACGCCCTGTTTTTGCTCCGCCGCAATGGGAAAAACGTCCCCCAGCCCCAGCGCATAGAAGTCCGAAAGGTCGCAGTCAAGATAGTTATCCACCTTGTTTACCACAAGTATAACGGGCTTGTTGGTCTTGCGCAGCAGCGGCACGACGTCCAGATCCTCCGCCGTCAGTCCCGTTTTGTGGTCGCAGAAAAACAATATCACGTCGGCAAGCTCCAATGCGATAAGCGCCTGCTCCCTTATGTGACGGAACATGACGTCGTCGCTTTTGTACTGTATCCCGCCGGTGTCTATCAGCGTAAATTTTTTGTCCAGCCATTCGGCGTCGCCGTATATTCTGTCGCGGGTGACTCCGGGCATATCGGACACTATGGAAATTCTGCCGCCGCACACCTTGTTGAAAAAGGTGGATTTGCCCACGTTGGGTTTGCCTACTATGGCAACGAGAGGTTTAGCCATTATTCACACTCCAATACGGCGCGGCAAAATTCGTAGCCGTCCGCAGTAATAATAATATTTTTGCCCGTTTCCTCTTTAAGACGCTCAAGCGTCATGCCGTCCAAAAACACGTCTTCCGTCTCTTTAAGCATAACTCGGGGCAAGAGCAGCGTGTCCCCCACCTTGGCGTTATTCACAGCGTCCGCCACGTCCCGCCCGACAAGCAGCCCTGCAACGGTGACGGTTTCTCCGAAAAACCTGTTTTTCACGGCGAGTACGTCGGCGTTGAGGTCGGGGAATCTGCTTTTCATTTTAGCTATCGTCTGCTCGATAAGGGGCGCCGCCGAAATACCCGTAACGGCGGTGAAGCTGCCTTTTTTTGCCGCCGTAGCCTCGTCGAACGCCAGACCGAACTGATAGCGGAAATCGGCTATCAGCCCTACGCCGTTTTCCAGCTGTTCAAAGTCGCCGTAATAATCGTAGTCGGGAACTTCCCTTTGAGCGTACAAGTACATTTCGTCGGAACAATAGGCAAAGTGACTGCCTGTCTGCGCAAAGCACTTCGCGTCAAACTTCTCCACTTCGTCCAGCGTGCGGCAGGCAACCTCCTTGCTTACCGGCGTAAGGTTGCACAGTCCCTCGCGGTGCGAAGTAAGTCCCACCGGCACGACGGCAACGTTCCTGACGTACGGAAACAGCGTAAAGAGGTCGGCAAGCGTCCTGTCAAGGTGCGCCCCGTCGTTTATGCCGGGGCACATGACAACCTGCGTAAACATGTATATTCCCGCCTGCGCAAAGGTTTTGAGCAACGGCATTATGTCCCGTGCTTTGGGGTTACCCAGCAGACGCTTGCGCAAATCTTCTTCGGTGGCGTGCACCGATACGTACAAGGGAGAGAACTTTTTGTCCACAATGCGCTTTACGTCGCTGTCGCTGACGTTTGTGAGGGTGACGAAATTGCCCGAAACGAAGGACAAACGCCAGTCGTCGTCCTTGACGTACAGCGTTTCGCGCTGCCCCTTGGGGAGTTGATCCACAAAGCAGAATATGCATTTGTTGGCGCACCAACGGGGACGGATAAAACATTCGTCGTAAAAATCCCACCCCATGGGTATTTCCAACGGCTTGTCTACTTGCAGCGTCACAGTTTTGCCGCTGCGCAGGACGGTGATGGTAAAACTGCTTTGCGAATCGAAGTAGGCGGCGTCCAGCATATCCTGCGCCTTCTCTCCGTCGAAGAGCAAAATTTCGTCATCCTTTTTCAGCCCGCAGCGCATTGCGGGAGATTTTTTTTCTACAAAGGAAATTTTCAGCATATCAAAAAACGTGCCGCAATGCGCTTACTGCCCCATTGCGGCGAAGGGCGCGGGATTTGCCCGCCTTATTTTTTGTAGTAATGGGTAAGCTCCGGTTTGAGCACCACGCTTTTGCCGTCCAGATATTTAAGCGCGCCCTGCGCAAAGTGGAAGGTTATCTGCGTGCAGCACAGCAGCTGCGTTTTTACACGGTATTTGCGGTTTATTTTGTTGATACCGTATTTGCCGTCCCCCAAAATGGGAATGCGCACGTGCGCAAGCTGAGCGCGTATCTGATGAGTTCTGCCCGTTATGGGTTTGACCTCCAAAAGCGTCAGCTCCCCAAGGTTTTTGAGCGTTTTGTAGTGCGTTTCGACGGAAAGATACCCCTGCTGCTTTACGTCGGAGATATAAACCTGACTTTTTTTCGCGTCTTTGAACAGAAAAGCTTTGAGCTTGGCTGCGGGAGGACGGGGAGTGCCCACTACTATGCACTGATAGGTTTTGTCTATTTCCCGCTCCTTAAAGGAGGCAAGCAGTTCCGTTTCCGCCGTCTTGTTGAGCGCAAACACCACCAGCCCCATAGTGTTTCTGTCCAGACGGTGAACGGGCGCCGCCACCACGTCGGTGAGCAGGTTGTTTATGCGCTCGGTGAGGGAGTCCGCGCCCTGCACCTCTATGCCGGAGGCCTTGTTCACCACCAGAATATTGTCGTCGCGGTAGACCACCTCAATGCTGTTTTTCTCTCTGTCGGCAAAGTACACGTGTACTGTGTCGCCGGCATTGACGTTCATGTCTGCGCCCACGCGCACACCGTTTATTTTCACGCTGCGCGCCTTGATGAGTTTCTGAATACGGTAGTACCCCAAGTCGGTGTTTTCCGATATAGCGTCGGAAAGCAGCTGACGGGTTTTCACTTCTATTTCTGCTAACATACAGGTATTATATCAAAATTAAAGAAAAAAGGCAATAGCATTTGACCACCGCAAAGGGACAATATGCAAGGGCGGCGCATTGTTTGCGTTACCAACCTTGAATTTACCGTCGGTAAGTTCCGGAAAGCATAGCAAAACAGGCTGTTTTGTTTAGCGGCGAATATACAAAGGAAAGTTCCCCGCCTGCGTACCGCATTATCCGTGCAAGTCTGCTTGAAGCAACGGACGGCGAGCGACAGAATTATAGTGAAACAGTTTGCGGAATCACAGTAAAACGCAGATTTCTGCAACGGCTGTAAAAATACAAGCGACGTACTCTATCGCACGCCGCGTTGTTTTTGCCAAGTCGACCTTGAAGCAGCAGACGACAAACGTAAGAATAAGGGTAAAACGTCTTGACTTTTACAGTATTGAAAGCGGGGCAAATGTTCCGGACAAAACAGGCACGTTGCTGTGTGAATATTTTATGTTGAAGGTATAGCTAAAACGCGAACGCAGCGGGAAGCTTGTCTTCTTGTAATCCGAACACAAAACCGCGCCGCAAAACACCGCAAGAGCAGTCAAACGGACGTCAATATACAAGCGACAAATATACGTGCCGCAAAAAGTTTTCGAGTAATGCTGTGCTCCGTTGCTGCAAAACTTCTCTCAAAAGCAGTGATTGTCGAGGGGCAAAGAGCATACGTCGGAAGTGCTGCGCTACGTCGCCACCCGACTTCTCTAAATGCCTCGATGGATGTAAAACGGTTAAGTTTCAATGCGGCGACCAACCGAAAACCGCTCCAATGGCTCCACAGTAAACGCCCTTCTGCCGAAAAATTACGACAGAAGGGCTGTATTAGCCAATTTGAACTCGTTTTGTGCGCATTTAAGTGTGAAAATTTAAGTTATGTCTAAAATAGTATTACACAGAACAACGTTTTTTGTACTTATTCCATAAAATCGGTGACGCTTCCGCCGCCGTCTTTGACTCGTGCGACGTTTGTAAGGCAGTTTACGTTGACGGAAACCAATATCACGTCGTCACCTATTTTGGCTATGTCGCACCACGGAATAAACACGTCCTCGGTATTTTTGAAAAGCTTGCGCAGTCCGGGCACTACTATTCCCAAAATATTTTTGCCGCCGCTGTCAAACAGCAGATCCACTATTCTGCCCATGCGCGCGCCGTTTTTTACGTTGACCACTTCCTTGCAGCGCAATTCGTTATAGCTGACTTCCACCTTAATCTCCCGTATATGTTACTTTGGGCGATGAGTTTTTATGACGGAATAAATTGCTGTCGCATCTGCTCTATGGCGCGTTTTTCCAAACGAGATACCTGTGCCTGACTAAGCCCCACCTCGCAGGAAACCTCCGTCTGCGTTTTCCCCTCGAAATAGCGCTTCAACAGAATGTCCCGTTCCTTTTGCTCCAATGCCTCTATCGCCGCATACAGCGTGGCTTTTTCCACCCATGCGTTTTCCGACACCCTTTCGTCGGCTATGTGATCTTCCAGATAGAGGGAATCTTCCTCGTCGCCGTAAACCTTTTCGGAAAGAGAAACGGGGTCGCTTATGGCGTCAAGGCAGTAAGTGACTTTGAAAACGGGCATATCCATTTCCTTGGCGATATGCTCCACCGTCACTTCGCACAGGCTTTCCTTTTCCAGCCTGTCCCTCACTTGCAACGCCCTGTACGCCACGTCCCTTACCCCTCTGCTGACGCGCAGAGAGTTTGATTCCCTCAGATAACGGCGTATTTCCCCCTCTATCATGGGCACGGCATATGTTGAAAAGCGCACGCCGAAGTCGGTATTGAAATTGTCCGCCGCCTTTATAAGCCCCACGCAGCCTATCTGAAACATGTCGTCGGCATTGGCGTTGCGGGAGGAAAAACGCTGCACCACAGCCAGCACCAGCCGCATATTGCAGTTTATAAACTTTTCCCGCGCAGCCTTGTCTCCCTGCTTCATCTGCAAAAGCAGTTGCGTCGATTGTTCGTTCGTAAGCTTTGGCAAAGCGGAGGTG
>DVOC01000063.1 GCA_018713905.1 Candidatus Fimimonas merdipullorum | reverse complement strand
TGGTGGTTCACGCGAGGAAAAATATAAGAAATATTATGACGCTAATATTAATCAACAACGCTATCATAAAGAAATCCACGAGAACGCGCTTCGCCGCTATAGACGTAAGTGGAAAATTTGTGCCTGCCTTGCGGCGTTTTTCGCTATTCTTACCGCCGCGTTTTCCTATTGCTACGTTGCCGTCGCGCCCCAATTCCTTTGGGGCATAATCGGCAGCGGCTTTCTTTTTTTGCTTTGCTTATTTTTGATATGGTTGAACAAAAATAGTGAGTACTTGAATATTTCTTTTATCGAAAGTTTTGAAAAAAGCATCAAAGAAGCGGAGAGTGATATAGCAAATAAAACAGGGCGGCTTGCCGCCGTCAATGCCGACGTGGCGGAATGCGCCGCGCTGACGCGCGCCGCAGCCAAGCACACGCCGCGAAACGGCAACAAGAACAACGCGAACCAAACCGAAAGGCGCGGCGACGCGGCGCCTGAGCGAAGTCCTTTCGTCGGTACGTGTGCGGCAAAAAGTTTTTTCAAAAGGTATTGAATCTCACCGCAGATTATGTTAGTATAATAATATAAAGTATTCTTCGGAAGAGTATCATGAAAACGCCTAAACTCAACTTGTCCCCCTTTCTCACGCACAGCTTACCTCGTCCGTGCGTGAGCGGTACGAGAGGTTTCCTGCCGTCACGGCTTTGCCTTTGAGAGGTGCATTATGAAAAAGACAATTTCGCTGCTTGCCGTTTTGCTGCTGCTGTTTGCATTACTTACCACGGCGCATTCCGCGAAGCACCGCTCACGCGTATTCTTTGATAATGGCTTTACCCTGCAAATGAAATTTTTCCGTATTTACGCGTTTTTACCGACGCTGCAAAGGCACTATTCACTTCAAACAAAAAGACCGCTCTTTTGCGGTCTTTTTTTGTCTTTTTTCTTTTCGTCGTTTTGTTTCGGGCACGCATTTTGCCCTACGTTCCGTTCGCCGTCTTCGCTCGGCTTTTGTAACGCCGTTTGCTCGTCACACTATCTGCTTTACCGGCAGAATGAAGTAGAGCACCTCGTCGCTGTTGTTTATGGTGATGACGCAGCTGCTGTGTTGGGCAAACTGCATTTTTATCGTTTCTGCGTTTATAACTTTAAGGCAGTCGTCAAGATACTTAGAGTTATACGCGCATCTGACGTCCTTGCCGGTAAGGGACACCGCAACGTTTTCCTTTGCCGTGCCGTATTGGCTGGTAGAGGAAATATTCATGTTGTATTCCTCTATGTCCAACACCACCAGATTGTTTTTGTCGCCGCGGGACATTATGGATGCGGTGGCAAGGGAGCGCTCGAAGTTGTTTTTGTTCACCAACAGCGTGGTGACGAAATCTCTGGGAATAATGTTGTCGTAGCGAATGTACTGTCCGCTCACCAACAGACGGGTAAGCAGTTTGGTGTTTTCCAGCGCCACCAGCAGATAGTTCTTTTCCACGTACACCCTCAGCAGGTTGTCGCTGTCCCCCAAAAGGCGCGAAAGCTCCGCAAGGCTGCGCGAAGGCACCGTAGCGGAAATAGCCGCGCTCTTTTCTTCCAGCGCCTTTTTGCTCATGGCAAAGCGGTAGCCGTCGGTGGCAACTGCGGTAAGCACAAAGTCCTTGGCTTCCAGATACACGCCTTTAAGCATAGGGCGGCTGTCGTCGGTGGCAACGGAAAAGATAACGTTGTTTATTATCTCTTTCAGGCTGGCTTCCTGTATGGTAAAGTAGCTTTCGTTGCTGACTTCTTCGCTTTCGGGATAATCCTCCACGTCCAGAGTTGTGATGTTGCACTCGCTGCCGGAAGTGGATATTGTCAGCCTGTCGGAGTCGTCCGTTTCCAGCGAAACCTCCGTGTCCTCTCCCGCTATGCTGCGGATATAATCCCCAAAAACCCTTCCGGGCACCAGCATTGCTCCCCCTACCACGACGTTGGCGTCTATGGTCTTTTCTATGGCAAGGTCCTTGTCGGTGGCGTACAGCGTCATCTTGTCGTTTTCCGCAATGACGCGTATGCATTCCAGCACGGGCACAACGCCCCTGACGGGCAGCGCACGGGAAACCTTTGCCACGGCGTCGTTGAGATCCAGACTGTTCACTATGATTTTCATATTTTCTCCTTCGGGCGCATTTCAAGAGATATCTTTCTACAAGCAGCAGTAGTATTAGTGTGTGTGAAAATGTGTACAACCGCTTGCTTTTTGCGGCGGCGCGCCCAAATATGGCTGCCGCAAAGGTAAAAGCTTCAATATATGGTGGTATGCCTGTAATAGGCTGTGTGGAAAAACCCTCTGCAAAATATTGAAGCAGTGTGAAAAGGGTGTGGAAAACTTTTTCTTCGGCTGCTTTACGCCGTTCCTACCGCCCTTTTCGGGTGCTTTACATAAAATAATTATACTATACAAACAGGCAAAAAGCAACAGTAAAAGGAAAACAAAAAGCGGTTTTTGCCTACAAAAGCATACTTTTACCCTCAAAATGCGCAACTGCGGCAAAGAACGGGCACAAAAGAAGGGGGACAAATAAGGGCAAAAAGAGGGCACAGAAATTAAACCAAAGTTAAATATTTTCGCAAAAGCGTTGAAAAAACCTTAAAGTTATGTTAAAATAAGGTACAAAACAAAAGAAAGGAGAGTATTATGAGCGTTCTTTTAATAGATGCAGACGGCGAACTGTGGTACACTCGGCAGGAAGAGCTCGGAGTGGATTGTATCAAAATGCCCTATGCCTACAACGACGAAACATACTACTACGATCTGGGCAAAAACACCGATTTCCGCAGATTTTACGACGCGGTGAGGGGCGGCACCGTGCCCACAACCATGGCGCTCAATCCGCAGGAGTACGTGGAAATTCTGGAACCGTACTTCCAAAAGGGAGAGGACGTGCTGTACGTCAGCTTTTCCCACGCCATGAGCGGCACCTTCGACCACCTGCAAACGGCGTTGAAGCAGCTTAAAGAAAAATATCCTCAAAGAAAATGCACGGTGTTCGACACCAAGTCCATCTCTTTGGGGGCGGGCATACAGATGGAATACGCCGCACAGCTTAAAAACAGCGGCGCGACGGACGAGGAAATAATCTCCGCATTGGAAAAATTTACCGACAGAGTGGCGGTGTACTTTGTGGTGGACGACCTCAACCACCTCAAACGGGGCGGAAGACTTTCGGGGTTTGCCGCATTTGCCGGCACGCTGCTGCAAATAAAGCCCATACTTTCCATGGACGCCAAAGGCGGACTGTCCGTGCTGCAAAAGGTGACGGGCAAAAAGCAGGCGTTGCGCACCATAGCCGACAAGGTGGCGGCGGAGCTTACCGGTACGGAATACAGCGTGTACATCGTGGACGCCGACGATCCGTCCGAAGGCGACGCGCTGGCAAACCTGATAAAGGAAAAACGTCCTGAAGCAAAAATAGTGCGTCAGGCGGTAGGCCCCGTCATCGGAGCGCACTGCGGCCCCGGCACGATAGGCGTAATTTTCATAGCGGACAAACGTCCTATTCCCTTGGAGAAAGATAATGGCTGATATACAGGTAAGGGAAATTTCCTCCCTACGCGACAAAAAAAGGTTTTTCCGCTTTTACGTGGAACTGTACCGCAACCATCCTCACGCTGCGCCCAATTTGTATTCCGACGAATTGGCGGAGTTCGATCCCGAGGTAAACGACGCCTTCCGCTTTTGCAAATGCAAAATGTTTCTGGCGTACAAGGACGGCAAAATTGCAGGGCGCGTTGCGGGAATTTTGCACGACGGCGTAAACCAAAAGAACAACGTAAAGCAGCTGCGCTTCACCCGCTTTGACGTGGTGGACGACTTTGAGGTTACAAAGGCGCTGTTTGGTCAGCTGGTAAAATGGGCGAAAGCCGAGGGCATGGAGGAAATAATAGGGCCTATGAGCTTTTCCGACCTCAACGAAGAGGGAATGCTCATCGACGGCTTCGACAAGGACAGCACGTACATAGAAATTTACAACTATCCCTACTACGTGGAGCACATGCAAAAGCTGGGCGCACACAAGGTGGTGGACTGGAACTGCTACGTGGTAAAAGTGCCGCAAAACTACGACGAAAGGCTTACCCGCATTGCCAATCACGTGGCAAAGCGCAACGGCTACGAGGTGGCGGATCTGCACGCGCTTATGAAGGAGCGGGGCAAAAAGGGGCTTAAAGAGCTTATGATGAAGTGCCTTACCGTGCTGGACGTGTCCTTTGCCGACCTGTACGGCACCAGCCCCCTCAACGAAAAGCAAAAGGCGCGGGAAGTGGAAACGCTTTTGCAGGTGTTTCTTCCCGAGCTTGCCTGCGCCGTGCTTAAAGACGGCGAAGTGGTGTGCTACGGCTTCTGTATGCCCTCTATGCTGAAGGTTATGCAAAAGGCAAAGGGCAACCTTATTCCCTGCGGCATAATCCCCTACATTCAGGCAATGAGCAAGCCGGTGGTGGCGGACATGATGTCCGTAGGAGTAATGCCGGAGCACAAAAATCTGGGCGCCGTGTCCATAGTAATGGACGAGATTTTGCGCGGATGCATAAAGCTGGGCGTAAAATATCTGGAAACGGGGCCGGAGCTGGAAGAAAACCACAGCGTTCAAAACCTTTGGAAAAACTACGACAGGCAGCTGGTAAAACGCCACCGCTGCTGGGGGATGAACGTAGCGGAGCTGGAAAAGTTGCTTAAATAAAATAACAAAAACAAACTCTCTGCGACAACGAGGTGAACACGCAAAGTCAGACGCCTTTGGACGTGTACCTTGACAACGCGGAGAGTTTTTTGTTGCGCTTGCGGCGGACTGTTCACGGGTTATGGCGGCAAAGGCGGTTTTGGGTTACCGCCGTTTTCGCAAATGTGGCATAACGGTTTTGAGTTCAACTCGACAGACAGTATCTTGGCTATGGGCTTATGACGGCAAAGCGAGCTTTATTGCAGCCGTGCAATTGCGGCAGGACAGTTTTAATTACGCTTGTTCTTGCAAATGAGGAAGAGCAATTTTGTGCTATGCAACTGCGGCAAGTAAGAGGTTTTGTAACACTCAACCGCGGCGGCTTTACGAGAAAAAAGGTCATTGCACAACAAAATAAGGCGTATGTTTACCGTAGTATCGGATTTTTCGTACCGTTTTCGGAAAAACGGCAATATGAAATTTCTCAACGTAGCCGCTACAAAAAGCGTGCTGTTTTTTTTGTTGCTTCGCAGGTGATATGCAGTAAAAAGGTGATTTTTAGTAAACGGCCCTCAACGGCGGCGTTATACGGGCGGGTAAACAGGCATAGCGTGTGGCGTCGGAAAGTCATTAGCCGTGCCGTCAGGCTTTTGTTTCGTTATTAGGTCAACAGAGACAAGTGTCGGCAAGCATAGAAATTAGCATTCTTACTCATTCCGCATTGTTTTCATACAGCTCATTACTCATGGAAACGGAGGAAAAGAGTTGCTTCGGCGGCAGAGTACGGAATCACGGCAGGAATAGGGCAAGCGCACAACATTAAACATTTGTTAAATGTTTGACAACTGTGCGCTTTTATTGTAAACTGAGGCAAGCCGATACGGCGCAACGGAGAAAATATGAAGAAAGAATGGCTGCGCGTGCTGAAATTCACGCTGTTTTCCCTGTCGGCAGGGATAATTCAGATACTTACGGACACTTTGCTGCTGGAAGTGGCAGGCTTTGGCGAACTGGGGCTGGCATGGCTGGCATATCTTATTGCGCTTACGGCGTCGGTGGTGTGGAATTTCACCTTCAACCGCAAGTTTACCTTCAAATCGGCAAACAACGTGCCCGTCGCCATGCTCAAAGTTGTCGGCTACTACCTTGTTTTCACCCCTCTTTCCACGTGGTGGACGAACTATTTTGTGGAAACCGTCGGAATAAACGAGTACGTAGTGCTGGCTGCAACAATGGCAATAAACTTCGTCACGGAATTTTTGTTCGACAAATTCGTCGTCTTCCGCGGAAGCGAGGACACCAACGACGTTGCGCAGAAGCAGGCAGAGAAAAATGCCGTGAGCGAAGAGGAAACTTTGCAATCGCCCTGTATGGCGACGGAGCCCGCCGTGTCGCCCGACGACGCGGGCTGACGGCTGCTTTGTCAAAAAAAGGTAACAAAATTTTGCTACCGTATGCAAAAAACGTGACAATTTTCATGACGCCGCAACGTCTGCGGCGTTTTCTTTGTGCAAAACGCGCCGCCGGTGACGTCCGAAAAACGGGGATAAGTGCGCGGCAGGCGCTATCTGCAAAGGGGCAACGGGGTGTGCCGCGGGCATTGCGAATGCAATAACGCAAATTCAAATGGCCGAGAGGTACCGTTGCGGAATTTCTCAACGTCGGACAAAAAGATTATTTGCCGACGGCAATACAAAATGCGGCGGCAAGCGTGCTTCGAGTCGAACGGAAAAATATGCGCAAACGCCGTTATCGAGAGTAGTTCGGCTCCGTCCGTTGCGACAAAACGGTGAAAATATCAAAGGTCGCGCAGGCGTTTATCTCGAAAAGCGGTCAAAACGAGGCGGCTTTGCGTCGTATTGCAGGCTGCGCCTGCTTGCCAAAGTAATTGACAACGTCAGTTTCAGTTGTTATAATGGACTCATCGCACGGCGAATGACGAGCGCGCCGCTTGGCTTTCCCTGCGCTTGCCCCGCAAGGACAAAAGCTCACGTCCGTTTTTTCGGGAGAGTGGTTGAAAAACACCTTGGCACAACCATTCGACGCGCGTCCTGCCCAAGGCAGGCTCACAAATGGAGAGGTATCGAAGCGGTCATAACGAGGCGGTCTTGAAAACCGTTTGGGGGAAACCCCGCAAGGGTTCGAATCCCTTCCTCTCCGCCAACGCAAGCGTAAGTCTACGAACACCTAGACTTGCGTTTTTTTTGTTTGAAAAATAGCAAATTTTACAAAAGTATGATATAATCTCATTAGCGGAGTAAAAAATGAGAGATTGTTATAATGGTTATCAAGAATTGCATTTAAGCGGCTTAGAATTAAGAAA
>DVOC01000062.1 GCA_018713905.1 Candidatus Fimimonas merdipullorum | reverse complement strand
TATGCTACAATATACGCAACGGAGGTGGCTATGGCAACAGACGTGAAGACGCTTTCCAACAAGGAAAAGGCGCTTTTGACTTGCGGCAGAGGAGCATGGCATACTCATGCGGTGCAGGACGTTCCGGAAATTATGATGACGGACGGCCCTCACGGACTGCGCAAGCAGTCGGATAATCCCGCAAACATCAACGACAGCAACAAGGCTACGTGCTTTCCCCCGTCCTGCGCGGTGGCTAGTTCGTGGGACGCGGAAAACGCCCGTCTGATAGGGCAAAGCATAGCGCAGGAGGCCATAGCGGAAAACGTTTCGGTAGTGCTCGGCCCCGGCGTGAACATAAAGCGCAGCCCTCTTTGCGGCAGGAATTTCGAGTACTATTCCGAAGATCCTTTGCTTGCGGGCGTGCTGGCGCAGGAATACGTCAAGGGCATGCAGGGCTACGGCGTAGGGTGCTGCGTAAAGCATTTTGCCGTCAACAGTCAGGAAACGCGCAGAATGACGGTGGACGCGCTTGTAGACCAACGGGCATTGCGTGAAATATATCTTGCCGCCTTTGAAAGAGTGATAAAAAACGCTTCTCCGTGGGCGGTCATGTCCTCCTACAACATGATAAACGGTTATGCTGCCACGGAGAACAGTTTTTTGCAAAAGGACGTGCTGCGCGGCGAATGGGGCTACGACGGCTTGGTGATGTCCGACTGGGGAGCAAGCTACAACACCCCAAAGGCTATTGCCGCAGGTATGGATCTGGAAATGCCGGAGGACTCAACGGGTTACCACCGTGCGCACGTGGAAAAGGCGCTTGAACAGGGTACTCTTGCCGCCGACGACATAGACAGGGCGTGCGAAAACGTGCGCAGGCTGGTGGAGAAGTGCAAAGCCACTCCCAAAAACCGCACGGCATGGACAATGCAACAGCACGACGATTTGTGCAGAAAAATTGCCGCAGACTGTGCGGTACTGCTAAAAAACGACGGAATTCTCCCCCTGTCAACGGAGGAGAACTTGTGCGTGGTGGGCGGGCTTGCCCTTAATCCGCGCTTTCAGGGGGCGGGCAGCAGCCATATCAATGCGCAATGCAAAAACTTTTTGGACGTACTGAAAGAGGAAGGCGTAAAGGCGCAATTTGCCGAAGGCTACCTTACGGACACCGACAAGCCCGATGACGCTCTTGCGGCACAGGCGGTAGAGCTGGCTAAAGGCTGCGATACCGTGCTGTTTTTCGGCGGGCTTACCGACATATACGAAAGCGAGGGCTACGACAGAACTACGTTGGAAATTCCCTTGAACCAAAGGCTGTTGCTGCAAGAAATAACCAAGGTGTGCGGCAAGGTGGTGTTCGTGGGTTTCGGCGGCGCTCCCTATCTGTGCGACTGGGACGATAGCGTCGGCGCGTTTATCAATATGTATCTCGGCGGACAGGCGGAAATGGCGGCTGCATTCGACGTTATTTTCGGCAGAGTTTCCCCCTCGGGCAGACTTGCCGAAACCTTTCCTCAAAAACTTTCCGACGTGCCCTGCTTCAACTACTTTGCCAACGACAGATATTTTGACGAGCACAGGGAAAGTATTTTCGTGGGGTACAGGTACTACAACAGCTTTGGGGTAAACGTCAAGTATCCCTTCGGCTACGGGTTGAGCTACGCTGCCTTCAAATATTCCAAGCTGAAGGTTTCCCGCACCAAAACGGGCTTTGACGTTTCGGTAAAAGTCGCCAACCTTTCCGACGTCGCCGCCAAAGAGGTGGTTCAGCTTTATGTGGACAACTGTCCCACTGCCCTCATGCGCCCCAAGAGGGAACTGCGTGCCTTCTGCAAGGTGTATCTTGAGGGCGGAGCAAGTCAGACGGTAAAATTTTCTCTTACGGAAAGAGATTTTTCCGTATATCTTCCGCAAAAAGGGTTTACAACCGTCAACGGGGAGTACGGTGTGTGCATATGCTCCGACGTGCAGACGGTAATTCTTTCGGAAAAAGTCAAGGTGACTTGGGGCGAAAACGTCGCAGGTGAAGACTACTCTCGCGCTTTCCGCCTGCAAAACGGCAGCCTGACGGTGGCGGACGACGCCTTTTATGCGCTGGTGGGCAACCGCAGAAAAATTGACGGAAAGTTTACTTTGAAAAACACGCTGGAAGATCTGGCGGAGAAATCCGCCGTGGCTAGGGCTTTGAAGAAGCATGTCAGGAACATGGCTATAAAACAATCGCCCACGAAAAATTTCAACGATCCCGTAGCGCAAATGGTGTACAACGGCGCATTGCAGACTCCGCTGTATTCCCTTATGTCTATGGGGGGAGTAAAACCCAAATACGTGCTGTTTTTGCTGCACAACGCCAACGGCAGTCACGGCGCGGCATTAAAGGCGCTCCTTGGCAGCTACGAAATTATCTGATACAGGAGAAAAATTATGAGTATCACGCTTGACTACAACAATATGATGTCGGAATTTATTCAGCGCGGCATTACGCAGCACCGGTTGCAGGATTTTGCCGATATGGCAAGGTGCGCGCACGGCGCAGTGGAAGCCAACAGGGGCAAGGGCATGCAGGAATGGATGCTCAGTCCATACGTTAAGAGCAAGGATATAAAACGTATCCTCGAGGTGGCGGCAAAGGCGCGTAAATTCCGCAATTTCGTTGTGCTGGGCATAGGCGGTTCGGCCTTGGGGCCTATTGCCGTGTTCACGGCGCTTAAACACCTGTACTACAACGAGCTGCCCGATGAAAAGCGGGGCGGCCCGCGGTTTTACGTGGTGGACAACGTCGATCCCGAAAGAATGAACGCCCTGTTCGACGTCATCGACGTGGAAGAC
>DVOC01000061.1 GCA_018713905.1 Candidatus Fimimonas merdipullorum | reverse complement strand
GGATTTATTTGTGGTGCATATATGCCGATTAGAACAATGGGGCAAGGTATGCAATACTTTGTTTCTCTTTTGCCAGGCACTTACGCAACCGTTTTGTTCAGACAAGGGTTTTTAAACAGTGTTTTAAATAGGATGAGAGAAACTTTGCCACAAGGAATGATAAATGGTATTGCCAGCGGGTTTGATGTGAAAATGTCGTTTTTCGGCCATGATGTTTCAACACTTGCACTGATTTTGGTGATAAGCATTTCAACAATTGTATTGCTTGGAGTTTTCTTGTTTATAAATAAATTTAAGAAAAAAAACTAAAACTCAGTAATCTTAAAATTCAAACACTTTATACACTACTTATCAAATTTTTATCTGTTTCAAAAGTATTTAATCTGTCTATAATTTTTGAAACTAATTATAAAAAAGAGTTTTACTTTGAAAGTAGAACTCCTTTTTTCTTGTTTATTCTGCTAGTTTCAAAAGGTTATAACCTTGCCCCCTGCTTTTTTTGCGTATCGTTTTTTACAGTCGGGAAATGCTTCTGTCCAGACGGCGCAGCGTTTCATCTCTGCCCAGCAGTTCTGCAATTTCGCTGGCTCCGCCGGGGGTAGCGGCAAGCCCCGTCAGCGCTATGCGCGCAGGCCACAGCACCTTGCCGTTTTTGACGCCCTGCTGCTGCGCCAGCTGCACCAGCGCACCGTACAGGTGTTCGTTGTCCCATTTTTCCACTTCGGCAAAGGCCTTGCGCACAAGAGGCAGTATCTCCTTTGCGGTAGCTTCGTCCGTTTTTTGCTTCTGGTTTTGGTACAGCGCATTGTCGAAGTCGTCAAACTGCTGCAAGAAGCGCAGCTTGTCGGGTATTTCCGCAAAGGTTTCCACTCTGCCCTGCACCAGTTTGCACACCAGCGCCCTGTCAAAGTCTTTGAGGTAGCAATCGTCTATCCACGGCGCGGCGTAGTCGGCAAACTGCTGCGGAGTCATTTCCTTTATGTATTGGGAGTTGAGCCACGCCAGCTTTTGCGGATCGAAAATGGAGGGGCTTTTGTTTATGCCGGAAATATCAAACTTGCTTTTCAGCTCCTCGAAGGACATTTTTTCGCTGTCGTCCTTGGGCGACCAGCCCAGAAGAGCAATGTAGTTTATTATAGCGTCCTTCAAAAAGCCTTTTTTGATAAGATCCTCGTAGCTGGCGTCGCCGTTGCGCTTGGAAAGCTTGTTGTGCGCGTCCTTCATTATGGGAGGCATGTGTATGTACATGGGGCGCTCCCACCCGAATGCGTCGTACAGCAAATTGTATTTGGGCGTGCTGGAAAGGTACTCGGTGCCCCGCATGACGCAGTTTATGCCCATGAGATGGTCGTCTATGACGTTGGCGAAGTTATAGGTGGGCATACCGTCCGATTTGATGAGTATCTGGTCTTCCAGCTCGCTGTTTTCGATGGTGATGTCGCCGTACACGGCGTCGTGGTAGGTGGTGCTGCCTTCGGTGGGCATATTCTGACGAATTACGTATTTATCTCCCCTTGCAAGACGCTCCTCCACCTCCTGCTTGGAAAGGTGCAGGCAATGCTTGTCGTAGCGGCGCGCGCCGTTTACGTCCGGCAAAGACAAAAGCCGCTCCTCCGTGCAGAAGCAGTAGTAGGCGTGACCGCTTTCCACCAGCTGTTTTGCATATTTAAGATATTCGTTTTTGCGCTGCGACTGAATATACGGACCGTAATCTCCGCCCACGTCGGGGCCTTCGTCGTACATTATGCCCGTTTCGCGCAGAGTGCGGTATATTATTTCCACCGCGCCGGGCACGTATCTGCCCTGATCGGTGTCCTCTATACGCAAAATAAATTTTCCGTTCATTTTTTTCGCATACAGATAGGAATACAGCGCCGTGCGCAGTCCGCCTATGTGCAGGTATCCCGTGGGACTGGGAGCAAATCTCGTTCTTAACTGACTCATGTTTACCTCTTACGTCACTAAAATTGCAAACGGTTGCAAAAAACCGTAACATTGCTACTTGTTTCTGACTGCGGTGGCGATATTTTCCATATCCCTGTGCTGAAAGAAACTGTAATACTCGCCTTTGTTGTTGAAAATGAGGTGTTCCAACACCACTATGTTGAGATTTATCATAGTAGTAAACAGCCTCTGGGTGAAGTCGAAGTCCTCGTTGCTGGGCGTGCACGGCCCGTCAACGTGGCAATGAAACAGAATTATGCCCGCCGCATTGCACCTCACCGCCGAAGAAACTATCTTTTTGATGTCGGCGTTCACCCTCTTGCTGTCGTCGGAACAAAATTCCTCGCTGAGCAGAAAGTTGGTGGCGTTGTCCACGAACACGACGACCAGCTTTTCCACGTAGTTGCCCGTCATCAGCTCGCGGGAATATTCCAGCACGGACGCCAGCCCCGCAAGGGAGATTTTGGACAGCGAACTCTTTTTGTACCTGACGAAAACCTCTTTGAGCACGGCAATGTTGCATGCCGTCACTTCCGAAACGCCGTCCACCTCCATCAGCTGCGTCGGCGAAGCGTTGAGCACGTTGTAAAAACTGCCGAATTTGTTCAGCAGGTTATGC
>DVOC01000008.1 GCA_018713905.1 Candidatus Fimimonas merdipullorum | reverse complement strand
GCTTTTTCTGATAGGTGCGGGACTGCACCCTGCCGCTCAGACACACCCGCTGACCTACGCAAAGCGTCTGCGCAAAGCGGGCGTTCCTGCCCCACACTATGCAGGGTATGTAGTCGCTTTTGCCGTACTGTCTGTTGACGGCAAGCAGTACGTCGCAAATTTCACGGTTGAAGGGAGTTTTGCGGTACACCGGCGTTTTGCAGACGTAACCGCTGAGGTGCAGCGTGTTGGGATTTATGCTTTCGTCGAAGGGCGAAACGTCACGGGCAAACACCGTGAGCATAAGCTTGCTTTTGTCCCCCACAGTCTTGTTGTAGCTGCGAAACTGCCCGCTTACCGTCACTCTGCCGCCCAGTTTTACTTCCGGCGTCATCAGGTGCTGCGAAATTGACACGGGCAAAAGATCCTGCATGCCGGACAGCCGCCTTACCGCAAGCGTCAGCTCGTAAAATTTTTCTCCGTACGTTTCGTGGGAAAAGACAGGTTCGGTGACTATCTCCCCCGCAAGAATAACGCTGTTGTTTTGCATTATGCCGTTCATAAATATCTCCTTGGTTTATTGTTTGTTCTGCGTTTGTTTGCCGCTTCCGTCCACCGTGTAGTTGTCGGTGTAAATAACCTCTCCCACGGGACGGAAGTTGAGTCCCTTTATTTTGCCCCACTCCAACATCAGCGGCAACGCTTCCGTTATGTGGTCGCTGTTGTTGTGGCACAAAATTATGTCGCCGCTTTGCGCCTTTTGCACGCGGCAGGCTATCTGCTCGGCGGAAAGCCCCTGCCAATCCAGACTGTCCACGCTCCATTGCACCACGTGCAGCCCTAACTGACTACACACCCGCATAAGGGCGTTGCCGTAGTCGCCGTAGGGCGGACGAAACAGCGTGGGCATTTGTCCCGTCACGTCGAAAATGGCTTTGCAGGAAGCTTGCAGCTCGTCGGCGCACTGCTCCTCCGTAAGTTTGCCCATGTGGGGGTGCGTCTGACTGTGAGTGCCTATCTCAAACCCCCGCAGGTGAATTTCCTTTACCAGCTCGGGATACTTTTCCACCCAAAAGCCTACAAGGAAAAAGGTGGCTTTTACGCCGTAGTCGTCGCAGATATCCATTATTTTGCGGGTTTTGTCGGCGCCCCATGCGGCGTCGAAGGACAACGCCACGCAGTTATCCTGCCTGTCTACGCTGTAAATAGGCACCATTCGCTTGGACGCCACCGATACGGAATACGCCGCCATGCCGTTGACGGCAAGCACCGCCGCCAGACACACCGCCGCACACATAACAAGCTTTTTCACTTTGTCCCCTTTGCGCCCTGAACATTATACAACGGCGCAGTCGGGCGCAGCCTGCGCTATTTCGTCGCCTTTTGGCGTATATTGTAGTTTACTGCGCAAAAACGCCGTATAGAACGACAAAGAGAAGGTGCGGTTTACGGCGTAAGGCATAGCGCGCATTTTCAACCGAGCCTTATACTCTTTGCAGAATGCTGGCGAGCGCGAAAAAGGTGTCGCGCGGATTTTCAACGGGCAGGCAAAAAGCACGGGCAAAGATCCACGGCGTGCGCCGACACGCTCACCTCAAAACGGTACGCGCAGTCCGGTTCACGGCTGTGTCGAAAAATGCGGTATTGACATTGCACTTTTTGAATGATATACTATAAAAAAGCGCATTTCGCGCGCCAAGGAGGACGCTATGGCATCGAGCAACAAGAAAAAACCTGCCGACGCCACCGACATGGCTCGGCAAAAGAGCGAAGTTTTTACCGACGACGTTTTGGATGAAGAACTTCTCGAACTGATGAATGAAGAGAAAAAATTTTACCGCGAAGCGTTTGTGCGTTCCAGAGAAACGGGTTGGTACTATTCCGACACCGACGAATTGGACAGCAACGGGTTGCCCAAGGGCTATCGTATCATAACTCCGGAGGATTAGCCGTGACAGAGAAGGTTTTGCTGTTTTACCACGACGATGACGCAGGCTACGGCGAAGACTACGACGAATACAGCCCCGACGAGGACGAGGACTACCTCGACGAGGATTATTCGTATGACGACGAAGAGGAGGACGACGAGTACAGCCTTTGGGGCGATGACGAGGAGCAAGAGGAGCACTACGAGTATGTGCCCCGCTTCTATTACGGAGCAAACGTATCAGACGAAGAAGACGAAGACTCGTACGATCCTTACCAAGAGGAAAAAAGACGAGAGGAAGAGGAAGAGGACGATTTGCTGCTTATGTACATGCTGTACAACCATATGAAAAAGGGGCGCTGAGCCCCTTTACAAACAACTTGCCGACAAATGCCGCAGTGCGGCATTTTTTGTTTGATTTTGCACCAAGCCCGTCCCCGCACCGCAGTTACCGCGGTACCCTTTGCCGACGACAAAAGTTACTCCGCGCATACGCAAATATATGCGCCTGCCCGCAAGAAAGTCTGCATAAAACCTTCCTGCGGCATACTCCGACGCCTCTCCGCCGCCAACCGACGAGTGCAACAAGCGTTTCGGGAATCTGTACGTTTTCTGCCAAAAACATTAAAAAGCCGACAAAAAGTCGGCTTTTTGGTTGGAAAAATCACACTATTGTGCGCAAACTGCGAAGTTTCCTGCGCGCTGCCTCTGACGACATTAAGCGTTTGAGAGCATTGCTTGACGGTTTCAAAGGTGCTCGGGCGCATTGCGTCATCACCCGTTAAAGGCGGGCGCGGGACGCGCACCAAAGGTACGCCTTATACGCTTGACGAGGGCAAAATTGCTTATGGCATCGATCAGACCTGCACGCCGCCGCAAGAGGTATTGCCGCGCCGCAATCGGACGAAGCCGGCTTCTATTCCGCTTCCGTCTTGAAGGACAACACCTTTTCCACCACTATGCCGCCGCGTTTGCCCTTGGGAAGTTTGCCCTTGTTGTTTTTGCTTTCCACGGATATTTCGTCGGTGTTGACCGTGCAGACGTTGGCTCTGTCGTACACCGCCACCTGCACGTTGCTTTCGGCGCTGCACGCAAACACTACGTAGTTGCCGTTCTGACCGAATTCTATGCCCTTGGCTCCCTTGCAGTTGCGGGCATGCTTGGTTATTTCCGAAACGGCAAGGCGTTTCATAAAGCCTTTGTCCGTCACCATTGCCACCGTGCCTTGCGGCGAAACCTGCCCTGCGTACACCACGTACTCGCCCTCAGAAAGGTTTATGCAGTGAACGCCGCCCGCCACTCTGCCCTGAACGGGAATTTCCGCCGAGTCGAAGCGGGTGCAGCCGCCGCGGTTGGTAACGTAGAATATTTCCGAGTCGGGCACAAGCGCCTCCACTTTGAACACTTCGTCCCCATCCTTGCCCTTGTAGCCTTGGAAGCAGGATTTAAGCAGCTGATATTCGTTCCACGGCGAGCGTTTGATAAGTCCCTGACGGGTGTACACCAGCAGTTCGCCCTCCGGCACGCCCTCCTTGGGCAGAATGAATGCCGATACCGGCGTTTCGCCTGTGCGCGCGTCGGGGAATATCTGCGAGAGGGTGAGCCCCTTGTCGCGGAAACGCACCTCCGGCAGGTCGCCTACCGCTATGCGGAAGCAGTTGCCGTAGTTGGAGAAGAACATCACCTTTTCGTCCGTCTTGGCGTCCAATGCGCAGGTGAGCAGTTCGCCCATTCCGCAGGAGGTGGCGTCCTTGGTGGACAGATTGAAGTTCTTTTGCGGAATACGCTTTACGGTGTAGTCGGCGGTAATGCCCACTACCACGTTTTCCACCGGCTTTTCGTCCGTTTCGCTGGGCACCACGATACTGCCCTCGTCCTTAGCAAGCTCCGACCTGCGGGGAATTTTGAAGTTGCGCTTCAATGCGGAAAGCTCCGTTTTGATAAGCTCCATCTGCTCGCGCTTGCTGTTTATGATGGCGTTAAGACGGTTTATCGTGCGCTCCAATTCCTGCAATTCCAACACCAGCTTGTTTACTTCCAGCTTGGTGATACGCGCAAGCCGCAAGTCGAGTATCGCCTGCGCCTGCCTGTCGGACAAATCGAATGTAGAGCGCAGCTTTGCCTTGGCGTCGGAGGTGGAAGCGGCGTTTTTGATTATCTTTATCACCTCGTCGATATTCTGCACGGCTATCACCAGCCCTTGCAGGATATGCTCCCTCTCCTTGGCTTCGGCAAGCTCGAATTTGCTGCGGCGCAAAATTACGTCCCGCTGATAGTTTACGTAGTAGGCTATTATGTCCAGCAGCCCCATAAGCTGCGGCTTGCCGTCTGCGATAGCCACCATGTTTATGCCGAAAGTTACCTGAAGCTGCGAGTATTTAAGCAGCGCGTCTATTATCTTTTTAGGCTCGCAGTCCTTGCGCAGCTTGATGACGGCGCGCATACCTTCCTTGTCGCTTTCGTCCACTATTTCCGCTATGCCCTGAAAGGTTTCCTTCTTTTCGTCCTTCAACGCGCCTATCTTTACAAGCAGATCGGACTTGTTGACGCCGTAAGGTATTTCCGTGATGACTATGTTGCGCCTGTCGGCGTTGCCCGCCTCCACGTGCATTTTTGCGCGAATGAGTATCTTGCCCTTGCCCGTGTCGTACGCCTGCTTCAAGCCTTCGCCCGGCACCACGTAGCCGCCGGTGGGGAAATCGGGACCTTTGATTATCTTCATCATGTTGGCAAGGCTTATGTTTTTGTTTTCGATATAGGCAATTACGCCGTCTATCACCTCGCCGAAGTTGTGCGGGGGAATGTTGGTGGCAAGTCCCACCGCTATGCCCGTTGCGCCGTTTACCAGCAGGTTGGGGAACCTGCCCGGCAGCATGTCCGGCTCCTTGGTGGTGTCGTCGAAGTTACGCGACCACTTTACCGTGTCCTTGTCTATGTCGCGCAGCAGCTCCACCGCCGCGGGAGAAAGCTTTGCCTCGGTGTAGCGCATTGCGGCGGCGCCGTCGCCGTCGATATTGCCGAAGTTGCCCTGTCCGATAATCAGGGGCACGTTCATGGAAAAGCTTTGCGCCATGCGCACCATTGCGTCGTATATGGAGGAGTCGCCGTGAGGGTGATAACGTCCCATGCAGTCGCCCACTATTCTTGCCGATTTTCTCGTAGGCTTGTCGGGCAGATTGCTCTGCTCGTACATGGAGTACAAAATGCGGCGCTGAACGGGTTTAAGCCCGTCCTCTACGCGGGGAAGCGCCCTGTCCAGAATGACGTGTTCGGCATACGGCATCATAGACTCGTGCATTACCAGCTCCATCGGCTTGGTAATAAGCTTGCTGCCGTCCTCCATTTTTTCCACTTCGCTGTGTTCCAGATCGAAAATATCCAGTTGTTTCATATTTTTCTCCTACACCAATTCGTCAAACAGCTTGTCTTTGTCCTGATTGAAGTCGGCGTTTTCCGTAATGTACGCCTTGCGTGCGTCTATCTGATCGCCCATAAGCGTCGTGACCATTCGTTCCGCTTCGGAAACGTTTTCTATGGTGACTCTCATAAGGGTGCGGCTGGCGGGGTTAAGCGTCGTTTCCCAAAGCTGTTCGGGGTTCATCTCGCCCAGTCCCTTGTAACGCTGCAATTCGTACCCTCTGCCGAACTCCTGCACCATCTCCTGCAATTCGTAGTCGTCGTAGGCGTAGCACACCTTGTCCTTTTTAGAAATTTTGTACAGAGGCGGCATGCCGATGTACACGTGCCCTTCGGTGATCAGCGGCTTCATATAGCGGAAAAAGAAGGTGAGCAATATCGCCCTTATGTGCGCTCCGTCCTGATCGGCGTCGGACAGAATTATTATTTTGTCGTACTTCAAGTCCTCTATGTTGAAGTCTTCCTCTCCTATGCCCGTGTCAAGTGCGGAAATAAGAGAGCGAATTTCGTCGTTTGCCAGCACTTGGTCTATGCGCTTGCGCTCGGCGTTTAAGGGCTTGCCCTTTAGGGGCAGAATTGCCTGAAAACGACGGTTGCGCGCCTGCTTGGCAGAGCCGCCTGCCGAATCGCCTTCCACTATGAACAGCTCGTTTTTGGAAGCGTCCCTGCCGGTGCAACTGGCAAGCTTGCCTATCAAAGTGGAATTGAATATAGCGTTTTTCTGTCGGGTGACTTCCTTCGCCTTGCGTGCCGCCTCTCTCACCTTGGCGGAGGCGATGGATTTTTTGATGATGACTTCCGCCGTTTTGGCGTTGCTTTCCAAAAGCTTGGAAAAAGCGTCCGTTGCCAACGCTTCGCAGGCGATACGCGCCTCGACGTTGCCCAGTTTGGTTTTGGTCTGCCCCTCGAACTGCACGTTAGCCATTTTGACGGACATGACAAGGGTGATACCCTCGCGGAAGTCCTCGCCCAGCAGGTTGTCCTCCTTGGCTTTGAGGAAGTTGCGGCTGCGCGCGTAGTCGTTGAACGCCTTGGTCATGGCGGTTTTTACGCCCGTTTCGTGCATGCCCCCTTCGCTGGTGGGAATGTTGTTGACGTAGGAAATGAAATTTTCGGTATAGTTGGAGGTGTACTGAAAGGCAAATTCCAGCTGCAAGGTGTCGTTGCCTCCCGACCAATACAGCGGCGACAGGTGCAGCGGCGCTTTGTTCTCGTTGAGGTAAAGCACGAAGTCCTTTAGCCCCCCTTCGTAGCAGAACTGCTCCCTCGTGACGTTTCCGTCCTCGTCGTCGGTACGCTCGTCGGTGAGCACAAAGGTTATGCCCTTGTTTAGGAACGCCAGCTCGCGCACCCGCTCAGACACGATACGATAGTCCATTTTTACGTTTTTGAACACGCGGCTGTCGGCAAGGAAGGTTATCGTGGAGCCGTGCTCCTTGGTTGCGCCCACCTCGTGCAGACTGTCTATGGGCACGCCGCTCAAAATTTTCGTGCTGTCCTTGGGATCCTGCGGGCTGTGGAAATGCTGCTCGTAGGCTTTGCCGTCCTTGTCCACGCGCACAGTAAGCCACTCCGAAAGGGCGTTTGTGACGCTGGCTCCCACGCCGTGCAGACCGCCGGAAAAGGCATAGTTGCTGTTGTTGAACTTGCCGCCTGCATGCAGCTGCGTGAACACCACCTCCACGCCGGAAATGCCCAGCTCGGGGTGAATGTCTACGGGAATGCCCCGCCCGTTGTCCTTGACGGTAACGCTGTTGTCGCCGTGCAGCGTAATTTCTATTCTGTCGGCAAAGCCGTTTGCCGCCTCGTCCACGGCGTTGTCCACTATCTCCCACAGCAGGTGATGCAGCCCCTTGGAGCCTGTGGTGCCGATGTACATGCCGGGACGCATGCGCACGGCGTCCAGACCTTTGAGTACCTGTATGTCCTCCGCATTGTAGTGCTCTGCGGCAGGCGTTTGCGTTTGTTGCTTGTTCACCGTTTTTCCTCCGTAACCTATTTGCCGCGCAAAACCGCGCGGCAGACCGCCGAAGCATTGCCCCGACAATCGTTATTGCATATTTATTATACCACGCTGCGGCTTAAATTACAATAGTTTATTTTATATTTATTCACAAAAATTTTTATAAAAGCCCGACAATATGGAAAATTCTGAAAAAATATTATATTTATTCATTTTGCTGAATTTTTATACATTGCTTTCGTATAATTATGCAACGATGGGTGGCGGCGCGACAAAACAAATTGCGGCAAACACCGCTTCGGGCGACCGCAAAACGCCGCTATAGGTTTGTTCGGGACATCGCCATAAGTATAGACGCACGCCGCAAAAGGTTGCGCAAGCGCATCGCACCGCGCACAACGCTGCTCGTCACTTTTGCCGCGCCGAAAAAGGTTTGCCGTCAATATCGCACGACGTTTTCTGGCAAACAGGGGCAAAGTGCGGGCTTAATGCGGGTTGGCGGCGTAAGCGCCCTCTTACATGCGTATTTTACCCAAGCAGACTAAACGCCAAAGAAGCGGCTTGCCCCGCTTTCGTTGCACAGGTAAAGGCGCCTCTTGCTTTGCGCCGTACGCTTTGCCTTGCAAAAAACAGGCTTCGGCGTGTATAGGGCAGATTTTAACGCTTTGCCGCCTGCGGTCTTGAAAAGCAAACGCCCGTCGTTCCCTTCCGTTGACGTCCGAAGCGCAGACAAAACGCGCTTACTTTAATTGCAAAAAACAAGAACTTCGGATTGCGCCCCATTGCTTGAACAGGCGAGGCGGCTTATCTGACGCAAAATTTGTCACAGCCTTCTTTGACGATTTACGCTGTCCAAAAGCGTTTGGACGGCAATTTTACCCATACGAAAGGGCGCACCCCTAAGGTTGCGCCCAAGCAAGGCAATTATACAAATTTTTCGCCACGACAACGCCCGTCAAAAGTCCGCTTTACTTGCCGTCAACGTGGTCTTTAAGCCATTGAGCGACGTCGGCATACACCTGCGCCTTGCACGTTTCGTTAAGAATTTCGTGCCGCGCGCCCTCGTAAAGGCGCATTTCCACGTCCTTTACGCCCACCGTGTCGGAGTAGAATTTGGCAAGCTTTTTGACGCCCTTGCCGTATGCGCCCACGGGATCGCTGTCGCCGGCAATTATAAACAACGGCGCGTCCACGTCTATTGCCGAATAGTTTTCCCTTTTGTACAGCCCCGATATGCCCTGCATGAAGGTGCGGTAGAAGTTTGCCGAGCACACGAAGCCGCACATTTCGTCCTCGTTGTACTTTTTGACCTCGTCTTTATCTCTGTTGAGCCATGCGTTTTCGCCGCCGAACCTCTTTTCGTAGCTTTTGAAGGAGAGATCCACTATCAGGCGGGCGGGGTATCTGCCGCCTTTGTTGCGGCACATATTTTGCGCTATCACCCTGCACAGCGGATATGCCGCTCCCTTCATAAGGTTGGAGCCGCACAATATAAAGCCGTCGGCGTCGGGGTGCGATTCCATCACCGCCTGCGTGACGAAGCTGCCGTAGCTGTGCCCCATCATGAACAGAGGCAGCGAATATTTTTGACGGCAATAGTTCAGAATGGTAACCTGATCGGCGACGTTGTTTGCCCACATATCCCCTTCCTCGTAGCCGAGGCTGTCCTTTTCGGCGGTGAGCCCGTGCCCGCGATGGTCGTTCATCACCACCACAAAGCCCTGCGAGTTGAGATACTTCGCAAAGTCGTCGTAACGGGCGGAATGCTCCGCCATGCCATGGGCGATTTTAACCACGCCAACGGGATTTTTCACCTCGTCCCACGTGTAAAGAGCCACGCTTCTGCCGTCGTGAGAAGTAAATTGTCGTATCATAAACACCTCCGCGGCGCCGCACTACGCTGCGTCCCGCCGCAATTTGCACCGTCCCAAACAGACGGACGGCGCCTCTACGAATATTGTACAACACCCATCGCCCCGTGTCAATACCGATTTTTGCGCATATTGCCCTTTTCCGCCTGCGAGCGGCAATTTTTCGGCATTTTCGCTATATTATGACAGTCATAGTATTACACAAAACACGAAAAATTATCATAGTGACGGTATTTTGAGCGCATTCTGTGACCAAGCAAGGCGTTGTGACGGAAAAATTACCGTAAAAGCACGCGCGAAAACATACCGTATGATCTCGGCAAAATTTACGTCAAAGAGCAATTTTATGCAAAAA
>DVOC01000060.1 GCA_018713905.1 Candidatus Fimimonas merdipullorum | reverse complement strand
TTTATATACCTCTGCAACTTTTTCGCCGTCGTAAAAGACATCATGTCCCACCACAGAATAATGTGGTTGATTTTCCAAAAACTTGGTCAAATCCGTTTTCCCTTCAAAAACCAAACCCGTGCGCGTATTGCCTCCGCCTTTGCCGCTTTTTATCATTTTAGATTCCTCCGTCAGTTATTTTGATACGCTTTAAGCGTTAATTCTTCAGCAAGGTTAATTGCTTCATCATCTTTTTCCATTTTATAACTTTTCGATTTTAATTCTTAAACAGCACCGTTAATTTCAAACGACTTCAGTTCTGACATTTTTTACCTCTTAATTGCAAATAAGTAATTCGCTTATTTTTCCTCGCTTGTCGCCTTTGCTGTTTATTGCCCTTGTTGCTTGGACGTGATTAATTTTGTAATTTTGATATAATTCCTCAAAGAAGTTGTCTTCTTCATTTATGTTTTTCGGATCGGAATTGCTCAAAACTATTTTTGCTCCCGCTGCGCTTATTTCGTCGATAAACCTTGCAAGTCTTATCTGCTCGTTGTCGTCAAATATGTCGCCGTTATATGCGGTAAACATGGACGTTGACGAAATTGGGCGATAGGGCGGATCCAGATACACAAACGTTTTGTCGTCGATAAAATCCCGCGCCAAGGTATAATCGCCGCAAACAATGGTGACGTTTTGTAACGCCTCATGCATGTTGCGAAGGTTTTCTTCGTCGCATATGGAAGGATTTTTGTATGCGCCCATAGGCACGTTGAATTGCCCGTTGCGGTTGGTACGGTAAAGCCCGTTAAAACAGGTTTTATTCAGAAAGATAAAATACGCCGCCTTTTCTGCCGATGTGTCTTCGCTCAATGCAACTGTGTTGAATTTGTCACGAACATTATAGTAGTAGTATTTTCTGCCATTGTCGTCAAGGGGCAGAAAGGTCATCTGCATATCGTAAAGCCTTGAAATAAGGTCATCCGCGTTTTGTTGTATTGCAATATAAGCATTGACCAGTTCGGCATTGACGTCGCTGATATAGTACTGCTTAAAACGCGATTGAGACAGCAGTCTGAAAAACAATGCGCCTCCTCCCACCATTGGCTCGGCATATTTTGTTCTCTCATTTTCGCCATCGGCAGGGAGAAATTTTTCTATCTCATCGATAAGCTGCCCTTTGCCCCCAACCCATTTAACAAAAGGTTTCAGCTCCGCCTTGTGCGCCGCTTCGTAACGAAGGGTGCGCTTATCGACGGGTTTTTCCGCATTTGACGGTATTATCCACATATTGCCCACCATCATTGCGCCCTCTATGCGCTTTTCCGAACACAGCACGGCGACTCTGCGTTGAGAAATATCCCACTTTTCTGCCGCCTGTTTTGCCGAAATGTAACTTAACACCTTTTCCTCCTGCGAATTTTTCTTTAATTATATTCTAAATCGCGAATAATAGCAAGCGTAAACAACAAAAAGCCGAAAACGCAAAGGGTTTTCGGCTTTGAATTTACTGCTGTTTTCAGTCTTCCACTATCGTGCCCACCTTGATAAGGTTGGTGCCCACGTTTTTGCCGAGGGGTACGCCCGCCGTGATGACGACGTTGTCGCCCGTCTTGGCAAGCCCGAGGCGTTTTACCACCTCTTCGGCGTTGATAAACATATCGTCGGTGTTGTCGAAGGTCTGGCAGATGGAGGGAATGACTCCCCAGCTGGTGGCAAGCTGATGATACACCCTGTCGCTGTTGGTCATGGCGACGATGGGCGCTTCGGGACGGAAACGGGAAACCATCCGCGCCGAGCTGCCGCTTGCCGTATACACCACTATCGCCTTGGCGTCGATGTCGAAGGCGGTGTTTACCGTGGCGTGGGAAATGGCGTCGGTGTTGTTCATCAGGGTGAAGGGGCTGGAGGTGTACATCTGCTTGTAGTCGATGTTACGCTCCGCCTCCTCGGCAATGCGCGCCATTGTGGCAATGGTGTTGGAGGGGTTGATACCCACGGCGCTTTCCGCCGACAGCATTACGCAGCTGGAGCCGTCGTACACGGCGTTTGCCACGTCCACTATTTCGGCACGGGTGGGGCGCAGTTTGGTTATCATGCTTTCCAGCATTTCCGTAGCGGTGATGACGAATTTGCCGCTCATACGGCTTTTGGTGATGAGCATTTTTTGTATGGCGGGAAGCTTTTCGTAGGGGGTTTCCACTCCCAAGTCGCCCCTTGCCACCATAACGCCGTCGCTGGCGTCGATTATTTCGTCAATGTTGTCCAGCCCGCTTTGGCTTTCTATCTTGGCAATAAGGCACACGTCCTTCGCCCCGCGGGAAAGCAGAAAATTCCTGACTTCGGTAACGCATGCGCCGTCCTGAACGAAGCTGAGCGCATACATTTCGGCGCCAATCTTTACGCCGTATTCCAAATCCTTTTTGTCCTGCTCGGACAAAAATGGCATGTTTAGTTTGACGTTGGGCACAAACAGACCTTTTCTGTCCGACAGAGTGCCGCCGTTTTGCGCCTCGGCGTGTATGACGCCCTTTTCTATGCCCGTTATGCGGAACACCAGCAAGCCGTCGTTGAGCAGAATGGTGCCGCCGTCGTACACGTCCTTGTACAAATCCTTGTAGGTGATGGAAACGCGCGTTTCGTCCCCCACCACGTCGTCGTTGACGAAGTCGAAGGGCATGCCCTCCGTCACTTCTATTTTTCCGTTTTTGAAGGTGCCTATACGTATTTCCGGCCCCTTGGTGTCCACCATGATGGGAATGGGTATTCCCAAATTGCGGCGCACCTTTTTGACGTTGTCTATGCGCTGCTGATGCTCCTCGTAGGTGCCGTGGCTCATGTTGATACGGGCGACGTTCATGCCCGCCATAGCCATTTTTTTGATTTGGTCGTAGGTGGTGCTGGCAGGTCCCAGCGTACACACAATTTTGGTTTTTCTCATGCGCTGCCTCCCAAAGGCGGAAATATTTCCAAACTTTGCCTTATACGCATTATAAATCAAAAATCAATATTTGTAAACACCATTTTGCGGAAACTTTTTTGAGAAACCTTTCCTGACGGCGGGCGGCTTGCCCCGCCGCTCCTTTTGTGCATACGCTCCTTCCCCTGAAAACGCCGCCTCCTGTGCGGCAGACTTTTTGCCTCGACGCAATCTGCCACAGACCGCCATTCGTGTCGCTTTCCCGCAGCGATCAGCTTCTATGCGCCGCATTTGTGGCGCACTCACGGCAAATTGCCTGCCACACGCCGCCGTAAGCTCGGCACGCTTCGGGCGCGCGAATTCATGCGCCCTTCAATTCCTTTTTGCGGTACGCTTCGGGCGCGCCGCGCCTGTATTTTGCCGTTGACAACGCCGCCGTTTGGTGACATAATAATATATATAATTTTTTTTTGCGAGGTAAGTATGATTTTCCTTTCGGAGGAAGTAAAACGCGCCGTCAGTGAAAACCTGCCGGTAGTGGCGTTGGAATCTACCATTATTTCCCACGGAATGCCCTATCCTCAAAACGTGGAAACGGCACTTGCCGTAGAAGACGAGGTGAGAAAAAGAGGCGCAGTGCCCGCCACGATAGCCATCATCGAGGGGGTGCCCACCGTAGGCTGCACCCGCAGTCAGATAGAATTTTTGGGCAAAACGGGCACAAAAGCCGTAAAGGTGTCACGTAGGGACATACCCTTTGTGACGGCGAAAAAGCTGACGGGCGCCACCACCGTAGCCGCCACCATGATTTTTGCGCATATGGCGGGAATAAAAGTGTTTGCCACCGGCGGGATAGGCGGAGTGCACCGCGGAGCGGAAAAAACCATGGATATTTCCGCAGATCTGGCGGAATTGCAACGCACCGCCGTGCTGGTGGTATGCGCGGGAGCAAAATCTATTTTGGACATCGGTCTGACGTTGGAAAACCTCGAAACGAGAGGCGTTGCCGTAGTAGGCTACCGCACGCGGCAAATGCCGGCATTTTACGCACGGGAAAGCGGCTTTGAAACGGCGTATCGGCTGGACAGCGCCGAGGAAATTGCTCAGGCGTTTTTCCACAAGGAAAAGCTGAACCTCGACGGCGGCATGCTGGTGGCAAACCCCGTGCCGGAACAATATGCATTGGAGAGCGGCTACGTCAGCGGCTTTATAGACAAGGCTGTGGCGCAGGCGGAAAAGGAGGGCGTGCACGGTAAAGAGGTGACGCCATATCTGCTGGAAAAGGTGCGCGAGCTGACGGAAGGCAGAAGTCTGGAAACAAATATAAAGCTTGTGCTCAACAATGCGGCGCTGGCGGCGGACGTTGCCAAAAGCCTGTGCGCACTGTATGCGGAGGAAAAATGAAGATAGGCGGACTGCAAAAGCTTACCCTTTTGGACTATCCCGGCAAGGTGGCATGTACGGTGTTTACCGTCGGGTGCAACTTCCGCTGCCCCTTTTGCCACAACGCCCCGCTGGTTGAGGGAAAGGGGGAAGATTATTCCGAAGAGGATATCCTGCAATTTTTGCGCAAGCGCAGGACTGTGCTGGAAGGAGTGTGCCTGACGGGAGGCGAACCGCTGCTGCAAAGGGACGCGGAACACTTTTTGCGCGAGGTAAAGGCTATGGGCTATGCCGTAAAGCTGGATACCAACGGCGCATTCCCCGACAGACTGCAACGGCTGGCGGAGGAAAAACTGATAGACTACGTCGCAATGGACGTGAAAAACCGCAAGCAAAGCTACGACGTGACTACGGGGGTAAAGACGGATATTGCCGCCGTGGAGCGCAGCGTGCAATTTCTTAAAAGCGGCTTTGTGGACTACGAATTTCGCACCACCGTGACGGGCAGCCTGCACACGGCGCAGGATATGACGGGAATAGGCGAGTGGCTGAAAGGGGGTAAGGTGCTGTACCTTCAAAAGTTCGTAAACAGCGGCAGCCTGATAGACCAAAGCGTGACGGGGTGCGACGACGACGTGCTGCGCGGTTACAGAGATATGCTGCAAGCCTTTTTGCCCACCCGCCTGCGCGGTATCGACGACTGAGAGGCAAACCCCGACGCATTGCCTTTACGCAAGACAAAAAGGCGGCATAAAAAGCTTCCGAAATACCGATATCGGTGCAAAAAAACGAAAACGTACCGCATTTTTCGTTACGACTTGCACCGTCGGCGCCAAACAGATGCCGCGCGGCGCACACAAGAGGGCGCTGTGCCATTCGTTTGCGGAAGCCTTGAAGCGCATCGATTACAAACAAAAAGCAGGGCTTTTAGTCAAGCAATTTTGAAACTAGCGGTATTTTTGAGGAAGAAAAGAGTATAAATTAAGTTAATTCTTAAAATTCTTTTTTATTTCAATACACACTTTTATTATCGTATAGATTTATTTTTTCACCATACGATAGACAATACATAAAATTTTATGATACAATAATTTTAAATTGAAAATCAAAAAATTAAAGGATTTTTATGAGCCATATTATTGATATAAGGAATTTAAAGAAATTTTTTGGCGACATAA
>DVOC01000059.1 GCA_018713905.1 Candidatus Fimimonas merdipullorum | reverse complement strand
TGGGCGAAGGCATCGAAAAGCGCGTAGACAACTTTGCGGAAGAAATTGCCGCACAGCTTAAAGGCGCTCAATAATTCAAACGAGGGGAACAAATTTTGCTTGTTCCCCTTTTCAGAACGAGGTAGAATATGGTTAAGTACGACCGTATATTGATAAAGGTAAGCGGCGAAGCGCTTTCCGCGGGCAGCGGCATTGACGCCAACAGCCTCGCCCGCACGGCAGACACGATAAAACAGGTGGCTGAAAAGACGCAGGTGGCGGTCGTGGTGGGCGGCGGCAACTTCTGGCGGGGCAGGACGAGCGAAAACATGGACAGAGTTACCGCCGACAACATCGGCATGCTTGCCACGGTGATGAACGCCCTTGCGCTGGGCAGCGCGCTTACCGCCTGCGGGGTGAAAAACAAGGTGTTTTCCGCAGTTACCGTAAACAAGGTGCTTCCCACCTACGTGTGCGCCGACGCTAACAAGGCGCTGGACGAAGGATACGTAGTGGTTTTCGGCGGCGGCACGGGCGCGCCCTTTTTTACCACCGACACGGCGGCGGCGCTTCGCGCCTGCGAAATAGGCGCCAAAGCCATTTTCTGCGCCAAAGCGGTGGACGGCGTGTACGACAGCGATCCCAAAACTAACCCGAACGCCAAAAAGTACGACGAGATCACCTTCGACAAAGCCATTGCCGACAATCTTAAAGCGTTGGACGTGACGGCAATGTCCATGTGCCGCGAGTATTCCATTCCCGTGGCGGTGTTCTCCAAGGACGAGCCGAAGGGCATTTTGCGCATACTGGACGGCGAAAAATTGGGAACAATAATAAAATAGCTATTGAATTTCCCGCGGTTTTGTTGTACAATAACCGTATAAATATCTTAACAGGAGAAAAGTATGAACTACGCTACCCCTCAGATAGAAGAACTGTTTCTGAATTTCGACATGGAATGCGAAAAGGCAATAGAGTACACCAAGGGCGAATACAATCTTATGCGCGCAGGCCGCGCCAACCCCAAATTGGTGGAAAACATAAAGGTGGACTACTACGGAGCGCCCACCCCCATCAATCAGATGGGCAACATTTCCATTCCCGAGCCGCGCTGTCTGGTAATCTCTCTTTGGGATAAGTCTGCGCTCAAGCTGGTGGAAAAGGCAATACTTTCCGCCAACATAGGCGTAACGCCGCAAAACGACGGCACCGTCATCCGCCTCACCTTCCCCGTGCTGACGGAGGAACGCAGAAAGGAGCTGGTCAAGCAGGTAAAGAAGCTTGCCGAAGACACCAAGGTGGTGTTGCGCAACGCCCGCCGCTCCGTCATGGACGGACTCAAAAAGGAAAAGGCAGCCAAAACCGTTTCGGAAGACCTTATCTCCGACTACGAGCAGGAAGTGGACAAACAGCTTGCCAAACAGATAGAAGCGGTAGACAAACTTGCCAAAGAAAAGGAAGCGGACGTAATGTCCGTGTGACGGCTATTCAGCGTAATGAACACAAACGACCTTATAGGACTTGAAGTTTGCCGTGCCGAGGCTCTGCTGAGGAGCGCGGGAGCAAACTTCAAGTTTGTTTATTATACGGACAGAAAACAGCAAAAATTCGACAAGGAGCTGGTGACGGCGGTGCGCGAAACCCCAAACGGGCTGGAAATCATCGTGTGCCGTTACCTGACGGAAGTTTGAAGTATCCTGTGCATGCAGCTATCATAATGGACGGCAACGGGCGCTGGGCAAAGGCGCGCGGACTGCCCCGCGTAAAAGGGCACGAGGAGGGGCTGCGCACCGCTCGGAAGGTGATAGACTATTCCTTGGCGCGCGGCATAAAATATCTGTCCCTGTACGTCTTTTCCACGGAAAATTGGAAGCGTCCCCAAGCGGAAGTGGCGGCGCTGTTTTCTCTTGCGGGAAAGTATCTGGACGATTTTGCCGACTTTTGCTCCAAGGGAGTGCGAGTGGTGGTTTCCGGCGAAAGGGAAGGACTGCCACAAAAGCTGGCGCGAAAAATAGAGGAAATGCAGCTTAAAACCGCCGACTTCGACGCTATTTGCGTAAATTTATGCATAAATTACGGTGGCAGAAGGGAAATAGCGCATGCGGCGCAACGGGCGGCGCAAAGCGGAGCGGTAAGCGAGCAGAGTATTGCGGCAAACCTGTACAACAATTTGCCCTTCCCCGACGTCATCGTGCGCACGGGCGGACAAAAACGACTGTCCAACTTTATGCTGTTTCAGGCGGCGTATGCCGAGCTGTACTTTTCCGACACGCTCTGGCCGGATTTCTCCTGCGAGGAATATCAGAAAATATTAGAGGATTACTGCGGACGAAGCAGAAATTTCGGAGCAATTACCGAATGAGCTTCGGCGGCGTACTTTGGAGGAAATTATGCTGAACAAAAAAACTCTTGCCAACCGCATACTTGTGGGCGCAGGCGTTTTTATACTTATGATAGGCATGGTGCTTTTGAACGTCTACCTGCCTAACTACAAAAGCAATCCCAATTCGTTGAAGGTGGTAAGCGGCAGATCGATAAACGCCGCTATCATATCCGTTTTAAGCTGGCTTGCGGTAATAGAAATGCGCCGCGCCATAGGCAGAGAGCGCATTCCCGACAGCTTCAGCTGGATATTGTGGATGTACGCCATAGGTTTAGGCGTGACGTACAGCATGTTCGGCTTTATGGGAGTGATATTCCTGTCGCTATTGGTGTTTGTGGCGGCGGCGATAACCGCCCTTGCGGAAAACAGAGGGGACAGTCTTATATACGTGGCGTTCATGCTGGTGTACCCGGGGCTGTTTATGTCGGCGCTGTTGTATCTTAACCGCTGCGCCAGCACCTTCCCTATTGCGGAGGGCAACCCGCTGTTGCAGTATCTGGAATACGACATATGGCAATACTTCGGAGAAAGGCAGGGCTCGCAGCTGCTGCCCTACAACGCCATAAGTCTGGCGTTGGTATTTGCCGTATCTTCCTTTACCGACGTATTCGCCTTTTTCGTGGGCAGTCTGTTCGGCAAGCGCAAGCTGTGCGAGCATATCAGCCCCAAAAAGACGGTGGAGGGCGCGTTGGGCGGACTGCTGGGCGGCGCGATAGGCTCTCTCGTCGTGTTTCTGCTGTTCGACTACTTCAAAATTTTCGGCGAGCACTTCGGGCTTACCTATTCGGGGCTGGGGCTTTCGTCGGCGGCGGTGGCGCTCACCTACGTGACGGTGGGAATTTTCGGCTCTGCAATGACGCAGGTGGGAGATCTGCTTGCCAGCATGGTAAAACGTTATTGCGGCATAAAAGATTACAGCCGTATTCTGGGGGAACACGGCGGCATTATGGACAGGTTTGACGGCATCATGGTAAACGCCGTGTTCGTGTCCTTCGTGTTTATGTTTATAATATGATAAAGGTAGCGATTTTGGGCAGCACCGGCTCGGTGGGCAGGCAGGCTCTGCAAGTAGTGGAGGCAAACGCCGACGCCCTTGCGGTGCATTCTCTCGTGGCGTATTCCAACGAAAAACTGCTGGACAGTCAGCGCAGACGTTTCTCTCCCCGCTTTTGCGGGCTTATTTCCCAAGGGGAGCAGTGTCTGTTGGAGGCGGTGCGGGGCGCAGACGTGGCTTTGGTGGCTACGCGGGGCATAACGGCGCTGCCTGCGGTGCTGTTCTGCCTTGACAACGGCATAAAGGTGGCGCTTGCCAACAAGGAAACCTTGGTGTGCGGCGGCGCCCTTGTGGCCGACAAGGTAAGGCAGGGGGGCGTTTTAGCCGCCGTGGACAGCGAGCATTGCGCCGTAAGTCAATGTCTTTTGGGCAGGGACAGCGCAAACGTTCGGCGTATCCTGCTTACCGCAAGCGGAGGTCCCTTTTGGGAATATGACTCGGAGCGTCTGTCGGAGGTGACGGCAGAGCAGGCGCTGGCTCACCCCAACTGGAACATGGGGCAAAAGATAACGATAGACAGCGCCACCATGATGAACAAGGCGCTGGAGGTGGTAGAGGCGCATTGGCTGTTCGGCGTACCGTCGGAAAAAATTTCCGTAGTGGTGCACAGGCAGAGCGTGGTGCACTCCATGGTGGAATGGGACAGCGGCGGCGTTATGGCGCAGCTCGCCCGTCCGGACATGAAACTGCCCATTCAGATTGCGCTTTTGGGGGAGGGAAAGAGCATTGTGCCCCCGTTGGATTTTTCCCGCCTTACGCTCACCTTCGAGCAGTGCGATTTCAAAAAATTTCCCTGCGCAAGGCTGGGACACGAGATACTTTCGCTGCCCTCGCTGAGCGCAACGGCGATGAACGGGGCAAACGACGTGTGTGTGGAAAGGTTTTTGCGGGGCAGACTGCGCTTTACGCAGTTTTATCCCGTAATAACGCAGACGGTGCAAAGGCTGCAAAAGCGGTGCTCCGAGCTGCCGCTCACCGTCGATAACATCAAAAAAATAGACGCCGAGGCGCAGAAGACTGCCGCCTTGATGGCAGACGAGGTAATATGCTGTTGAACGCAAGCTTTGTTTCGGTGCTGACTTCCATAGGCAACCTGCTGTTGGCTTTTGTGGTGCTGATGATAATGATAACCATTCACGAATTCGGGCACTACTCCGCAGGCAGGCTGTTGAAGTTTCGCATAAACGAATTTTCCATAGGCATGGGGCCAAAGATCTTCTCCAAAAAGAAGAAAAACGGCGAGGTGTTTTCGCTGCGCGCCGTCCCCCTTGGCGGCTACTGCGCCTTTGAAGGAGAGGACGAGGAAAATCCGAGCGCCGACGCCTTCAACAGTCAGCGTCCGTGGAAGCGGCTGATAGTGCTTTTCGCAGGCGCATTTTTCAACTTTGTGTCCGCCGTTATAGTGTGCGTGATACTGTTTTCCTGCTACGGCGAAACGGTGGCGAAGGTAAACACCGTGTACGACTACGCCCCCGGTATCAACCAACAGCTGGAAAAGGGGGATATAATTTACAAGATAAACGGCAAAAACGTTTTCGTGCTGGACAATATCACCAGATATATGACGGACGAAATGACTGTGACGGTGTTAAAGCCCAACGGCGACGAGGTGACCTACGAGGGTATCACCCGCAGCGGGTTCTATTCCTTCACCCTTTCGGAAGTGCCTTTTGAACTGACCAGCACCGACGGCAAAGCCGTGCTGAAACAGGGCGACGCGGTGTACCGTCTGGACGGCGTGTCGCTGCACGAGAAAAACCATTGGAACAACACCCTTGCGCAGGCGGGGGATACGGTGACGCTGACGGTGATGCAGGATGAGGAAAGACAGTTCGTGCTCACAAAGCAACAGGCGCAGGCGCTGTCCGTTGCCGAAAGCTGGTACGAGGGCATAGGCATTTCCGTGTCTTACTCTACGCACAGGTTTTCCTTCGGCAAGGCTCTCTTGAGGGTGTTTCCCTACTGCAGCGAGGTGGCTCTCTTGGTGTGGCGGACGCTGGGCGGACTGTTCACCGGAGCGGTGGGGCTGGAAAGCATAGGCGGCCCCATAACCACCATAACGATGACCTCGCAGATAGTTTCCTACGGGCTGCCCAACATACTGTCGCTCATAGTGCTTATGTCGGTAAACCTTGCCGTGTTCAACCTGCTGCCGGTGCCCGCTTTGGACGGCTGCCGAATGGTGTTTGTGCTTATCGAGTGGATACGCGGCAAGCCCGTCAACAGAAAGGTGGAGGCATACGTCAACGGCATAGGCTTTGTGCTGCTTATTATTTTCGTAGTGCTGGTAGACTTGCTAAAACTATGATTGTCGTCAAAAACCGCATACGTTTGCGTTTTTTGCGTACAACAAACTGTTAATTTGGGTGAGAAGATGAAAAGAACGGTACAAAATTCCCGACTTACGTTCGGTGACGGCAGCGTTTCGGTGCAGTCTATGACCAATCTGCCCGTAACCGACGTAGAGGGCACCTGCGAGCAGATTCGCCGCCTTGTTTCGGCGGGGTGCGACGTGGTGCGCATTGCCCTGCCCAATGCCCAAAGCGTAGCTTCTTTCAGGCGGGTACGCGAGGAATTTCCCGCCATTCCCCTCGTTGCAGACGTACATTTTAACAGCGACTTGGCGGTGGCCGCCATGCAGGCGGGCGCGGACAAGGTGCGCATAAACCCCGGCAACATGTCGGAGGAAAGTCTGGAAAGGGTGGTGCGATGCGCCAAGGAAAGGGACGTCATCATTCGAGTGGGCGTCAACGGCGGTTCCGTAGGCAAAGAGGCGATAAAAAGGTGCGGCGGCAAGACGCAGGCGCTGTACTGCATGCTGGAAAAGTACGTGCGATTTTTTGAGGAAAGGGACTTTTTCAAGCTGGTGCTTTCGGTAAAAAGCAGCGACGTCGCCGAAACGGTGGAGGTCAACCGCCAAGCGGCAAAACTCGGGTACCCCATGCACGTGGGGCTTACCGAGGCGGGGCCGCTGCGTCAAGGGATAATTAAAAACGCAATGGCTCTTGGGGCGCTGCTTACGCAGGGCATAGGGGACACCGTTCGTGTGTCGCTTACAGCCCATCCCGTAGAGGAAGTCAAGGCGGCGCTGGACATTTTGCGTGCGCTGCACCTGCGCGGCGGAGTGACGTTCGTGTCCTGTCCGCAGTGCGGCAGGTGCACGATAGACCTTGAAAAGGTGGCTTGCCGCGTTTACGAGCACGTCAAGGACTGTCCTAAAAATATCAAAATAGCCGTCATGGGGTGCGAAGTCAACGGCCCCGGCGAGTGCGCCGACGCAGACATAGGCATTGCCGGCGCAGGGGGCAACTACGTGTTTTTCAGACAGGGCAAAAAGTACAAGGTAGCGCAAGGCGAGGACGCCGTAAGGCAGTTTCTGGAGGAAATAGACAGGCTGATACAATGTTAAAGGAAGTGTTGAAGCAAAAATTCCCGCAGCTGGGCAACCTGCGCGTAAGGGACATAAGGGTGGACAAGCCTTTCAAAAAGGTGTACTGCGTGCTGTCCTTCCCCGAAGGGGAACAGCCGGACGAGAATCTTCGCCCGCAGCTGAGGCAGACGGTGGCGCAGCAGATGCCGCAGGGGTACAGGTGCGAGGTGTCCTTCGTCACCGACAGGTTTACGGATAGAAGTCTGGCGATGCTGGTGGCGGACGTCATCAAAAAAAAGTATCCCGTGCTCAGTCTTCCCAAGGAAAAAATTTCCGCAAAGGTGCAGGACAGGACTGCCGTCGTGCGCCTTTTCGTGACGGAAAACGCCCGCCGCAACATGGAAACGGCAGATTTTCCCTCTCTGTTGCGGCAGTTTTTCGAGGAGTACACCTGCTACGACGTGCAGGTATCGCTGGAGGAGGACAAGTTGGGCGAAAGGGCGGACGTCGCCGAGCAGGAAAAGCTGGTGCGTCTTGCCGTAAACAAGGAACTGCTCAAGCCGCAAAGATACTTTGACGTCACCGACGTTCAGAAGTACATAGGCAAGCTTATACAGTCCAAGCCTATGTACATCTCCGACGTGCGTTCCCCTATGGAAAACTGCGTGGTGTGCGGCAGAATTTCCGAAAAACAGCTGCGCGCCGCAAAGAACAACGCGGTGCTGAAAATTTGCAAGTTTACCCTTACCGACGGCTCCGACGCTTCGCTGCCCTGCGTCATGTTCGTGCGTTTTCAGATAGAGGACGTCAACGTGATAAAGCAGACCACCGACAAGTCGGACGCCGAAGCGCTTACCATAAGCAGAAAGCAAAAGCTGGCTAACGACAAAAAAATGAAAATGCTGTCCTTCCTTACCGACGGCACGGAAGTGCTGGTCAGGGGCAAGGTGGTGTACAGCAGCTTTTCGCAGGGGTTGGAAATGCAGGTATACGACGTGTGCAAATGCCGCATCGCCCCCCTCAGCTTGCAGCCCAAGCTGCAAAAGCGCGCTCCCGCGCAGTACGTTTTGGTGCAGCCGCAGCAGATAAGCGAATACAGGCAGCTGTCCTTCACCGGCTGGGAGGAAAAGCCCTCCCTTTTGAGTGGAAGGCATTTTGTGGCGCTGTACGCCAACGTCACGGGATACAACGTCACCAAGGACAAGGTGTTTTCCCTTTGCGGCGTGCGCATAAAGGACGGGCATATGACGGAAATGTTCCATACCCTCGTCATGCCGGAAATCGAACTGTCGGAAGGTCAGCTTAAAGACGCCGACGCCACCGTAAAGCAGATAATGCTCAGCCCCACCATAACGGAAGTGATAGCCGACTTGTACAAATTCGTGGGGGACGCCGTGCTGGTGGGGGCGGATCTGCCCTTGCTGTTGCAGCTTCTCAACTACTATGCCGCGCCTATCGGTTACAGCTTTGCCAACCGGACGACGTCGCAGACGGAAATGCTTTCGAGATTGTTTGAAAACAGCACGCTGGACGCACGTCCGACCTATTCGCAGCTTAAAGAGGTGGCAAAGGTTCTCAAAGTGACTGTCCCGCAGACGGCTTCGGCAAAGGACAACGCTATTGCTTTGGCAAGGTGTATGACGTCGCTGGCGCGTTTTGCCAAGTGATGCGGGAATGCTCGCGTATAAAGGCGTTTTGCAAGGGCGACTTTGCCCGCAGACCTCCGTTTTGCCGCTTTTTGGCGGCAATTTTGCCGTTATTTTATAAAATTAGCATTTATACGCAAATAAAATATCAAAATAAGGTTGTCAAAACCCTCTCGGCATGGTATAATAATTGCACACGGAGTTAGCGTGGTAAGCGATGAATTTAACATTTACGCACCTTCACGCAACTCTATCGCCGAGTAAATTATTTACGTCATGGTGAGAGTGGAGTTTTCTCCGCTCTCTTTTATTTGAGAAGGAGGCGTCTATGGGAAAGGTTGCCGACGCGGTAAAAGCGCTGGTACAGCCCATTGCCGAGGGCATGGGGCTGTACGTATTGGAAGTGCTGTACGAAAAAAAATACGACGGTATGAATCTTACCGTGGTGATAGACAAAGAGGGGGGAGTCACCATAAACGACTGCGAGGCGCTGCACAACGCCATCGACGCTCCGCTGGACGAGCTGGATCCCATTCAGGGCTCCTACACGCTGAACGTGTCTTCGCCGGGGCTGGACAGGCCTCTGAAGCTGGATTGGGACTATAAGCGCAACCTCGGCAAAAAAATATCCGTGCGGCTGTACAAGCCGCTGGAGGGCAAAAAGAACTACGAGGGCGTGCTGGTTTCTTACGACAGCGACACCTTTACGATAGACTGCGGTGACAAAAAAATCACTTTCACAAAAAAAGAAGCGGCGCACGTTTTGCCGATAATAGAATTTTAGGAGGAACAGAAAATGACTAACAAAGACTTTTTCCTCGCATTGGACGAGCTGGAAAAGGAAAAGGGCATCGACAAGGACACGGTGCTCAAATCTTTGGAAACGGCGCTTGCCATAGCCTGCAAGAGGAATTTCGGCGAGGCGTGCAAGGTGGTGGTGAAAACCAATCCGGAAAAATACACCATCAAGGTGTACACCGTCAAAACGGTGACGGAACAGGTGGAAAACCCCGAAACGGAAATATCGTTAGAGGACGCGAAAGCCGTCAAAAAGTCCTACAAGGTGGGGGACGAGGTGCTTACGGAAATCGACACCCGTTCCTTCTGCCGTATCTCCGCGCAGACGGCGTGTCAGGTGATACTCAGCAGTCTGCATCAGGCGGAAAAGGACGTCACCTACAATATGTTTGCCGACAAGGAGTCGGAGCTTATCGTGGGCATAGTTTCCCGCGTGAAGGAAGACGGCACGATATACGTGGAAATAGGCAAA
>DVOC01000058.1 GCA_018713905.1 Candidatus Fimimonas merdipullorum | reverse complement strand
CTTGCCTCGTACACCTTTACGGCGTCGTTGTTGGCAAGCGTCAGCAGCTCCACGCTGCAATCGAAAGTAGGCTCGTAGGTCAGCTCGCGCAGACGGTTGTTCACCTTGGCGGCATAGTACGTCTTGGGATTGTCCGTCAACTCCAGCAGTCTGGTCTTGGCGGGAACTTCCACCGTATTGCCCGTGTTGATTAACTTTATTTTTATCATAGCGACTCCTTCGGGGAATGCCCCCTGTCAATGTCACGGACGCAAAGCGCCCAAAGTATATTTTATTTGTCGGAAATAAGTTTGTCAATAGGGTTTTGAAAATATACCCCGCACTTTTGAAACTTTTTTGCTTATTACGCCCCTTTACACCGCTATGCCGCCACAAATAAAGAAGCGTCTTCGTAACTTTCGGCGGCGCAAGGTGCGGGCTAAAAGCATCTCTTGCGCTTCTACGATTTATTTTACACGCCCGACTTAAAACACGCTGTGACGCGACACATATCGGCATAAAAAAAGCGCTACCGCAGTAACGCTTTTTTACGCTCAGTCTAAGCCGTCCAGCAGCTTTTTTATCTCCGCCACAAGCTCATCGGAGTCGCCCTCGCTGCTTTCGCGCAGTTGCTCTATGCGGCGTATAAGGTCGCCGTCCTCCGGCTGCACTATCGGCTGTTCCGCTTGCTGCTCCTCCGTTTCGACGGGCTGCTCGTCCACCTCTTCCGTCGGTTGCTCGTAAGCTTCCGTTGCGGGCTCTGCAACAAACTCCTCGGCAGGCTCCGTAACGGTCTTGCCGACGGGGGACTGCTCGTAATTTTCCCTCAGCCGCTCTATCTCTTTCAAAAGCGCAGCCGTTTCCGTAAGTTCGGTGTTCGCCTCGTCCGCCGCGGGCTGCGCCGCCTTTTTGCGTGCGGGCTTCTGCACGGGACGCTGCGCCTTGATGGTTTGCACCACGTCGTCTGCCAGCGCCGCGCTGTTCCCGTCAAGGTTGTCGCCGGCAATAACCAATTTGCCCTTCTGGTGCAGATAGTTGAACAGATACGTCATATTGGCGGGGTGAGATATCACGCACACCGTGTCCACCGCCGAGTTGTTGGCGGCGTATTCCGCCACGTCCACCCAAATTCTGTCGTCGAAAATCTTGCGCGAACGGCGGCCGCTGCGCGACGGAAGCTTTACCGTATAGCCGCAGTTGTTAGCGTCGGCTATCACCCTTTTGTGTTTGCGCTCGCTTACTCCGTAAACGTATCCGAAAACTATTTCGCCCCTTTCTTTAAGCTGTTCGACGGTGTTTTCGTAACGGAAATAATCCATCACGGCGTTGTCCACGTCAATAAAAAAGGCTATCTTTCTGTCGCGAAGCATATCTTTCCTCCATGCGCCCAAGCGTTCGGGCGTCTTTTATTGTACCCTATTTGCCTGCGTTTGTCCATACTTTCTTTGAAAATAAAATAAATATTGCTGGCAAAGTCCGGCGTCATTGCCGAATAAATTGCAGAAAAAGGTCGAAAGCTCTCCGTCCTTGTGTCCCTGCTCGAAATAGGCGTGATACACCTTTTTAAGCCACGTGTCCACGGGAAAAACGTCGCCGCGGTGCATGCCGAAAAGCAAAATGCAGTCGGCTACCTTAGGGCCTATCCCCTTGAAGCGCAGCAGCATTTCCCGCGCCTGTTTCGTAGAAGCGTTTTTGAGCTCGGACAGAGGATAGTTTTTCAACGCCTGCGCCGTGTCGTACAGATACTGCGCCCTGTAGCCTGCGCCCATCTCGGCAAAAAAGCTTGCCGGCACGGAGGCCATTGCCTCCGTCGTGGGAAATGCCTTTCCGTAGGGGGTGCTTTCCCCTATGGCGTCGCATATACGCCCTATGATAAGCTGAATGCGCTTTATGTTGTTGTTGGCGGAAATAATGAAGGAAAAAATCATCTCCTCCAAATCCTGATTGAGAATGTGTATTCCCTTGCCCGCCTCGCACGCCCGCCGCATGACGGGAGATATGTCGGATATGCGCTTTACCCGCACGGCATAGTTGCCCGACAGATCCAAAAAGTTTCTGAAATACCCCTCATCGTCGGTATACACCTGCACTCCCTGCGGCGTAGTTACCAGACGGGCGTATTTGTCGCGAGAAAACACTCCGTAGCTGTTTTGATCAAGTTTTTCGTAGCGGAATATCTGTCCGCATTCCAGCGTGTCGGTAACGCTGAAGCATTCGTCGTTTACAATAAACATAGTAATAAAAACGGGGAAGCGCAACGCCTCCCCACAATTTGTAACGTGTTATTTTGCAACGGGATACACGGAAACCTGTCTGACCGTCTTTTTCTGTTCGAACTTGACGATACCGTCGATAAGCGCAAACAGCGTGTCGTCCTTGCCGATTCCGACGTTGTTGCCGGGATGGAAATGAGTGCCGCGTTGTCTTACCAGAATGTTTCCTGCCTTTGCAAATTGACCGTCCGCACGCTTTGCACCCAGACGTTTGCTTTCGCTTTCGCGTCCGTTTTTGGTGCTGCCCATACCTTTTTTGTGGGCGAACAACTGCAATTTGATAAACATCTTAAATTACCTCCAAATTGATGTAGTCGGAATACTCGGTGTAAAAATCTTTAAGCCCGCACAGCATGGTGTTCAGCACCACGTCGGCGTCGTGCCTTTCGGCAGGGGTGAGATTTTTCGGCAGAGTAAACCGAAGTGAGCCTTTTTCGTCTACGGTGTACTTTACGGCTATGCCCACCACCTGCAACAGCCCCAGCAGAGCCGATTGCAGCAAAGTGGAAACTCCCGCGCAGACGATGTCCTCGCCCGCCTCGCCGTAACCCGTGTGACCGCTTGCAGTCACTTCGACGATACTTTTTCCCTGCGTCTTGATAGTGATGTCAGTCATCAGCCGATGGAAATTTTGCTTACCTGAAGCTTGGTGTAGGGCTGTCTGTGTCCCTGACGCTTGCGAACGTTCTTTTTGGCTTTGTAGGTAAAGATGTTGAGCTTCTTTCCCTTGCCGTGTTCCACAACCTTCGCCACTACCTTGACTGCCTTTGCATCGCTGCCGGCATAAACGTTGTTTTCGTCCGCCGCCAACACAACTTCCAGTTCCACGTCGGAATTTACTTCGGCGTTCAGAAGTTCCGTTTCAAAAACAAGACCTTCCGTCACCTTGTACTGCTTTCCGCCCGTTTTGACAATCGCGTACATGTGCATTTTACCTCCCGTATCAGAGTCTCGCTAAACAAGGGTGACAGTTTCCTGCGCTTGACAAAATAACCCTTTTTAAGCGGCTGTTACTATTTTACGGAAAAGCCCCCGTTTTGTCAAACGATTGAGGGGTGTTTTTGCAGGGTTTTTGCGCCTAAAAGGCAAAAAACTGCTTAGTAAAAGCTTTGAAAGGCAGGCTTTGCCATTGCGCCGCAAAAAAGAGGCGATGGCCATTGATACAACAGAACGCTGTGCCTATAAATGCGCCGCCCCGCGGTAACGGCGCCTTGCCGACAAAAATTTGCGCAAAAGGAGATTAAAGACGATTTTTATGCAAATACTATTGCCGACGAAACTTTTGAAGGAGGCAATATGGCAAAATTCCGACTGATAAACCACGAATATTACGCAAACTACGAAACTTGCAGAAACAAGCTGTTCGATGAATTCGATCCCGACGAACAGGAGGAGGACTATCATCTTGACTACTACAACGACACGGAAGGGCAAAGGGACTGAACGTCCCGAAGCGGACGGGGAAAAGTGCCGCGAGGCGCTTGCCGCGCTGTACAAAAACGTCACCATGGCGGCACACGGAGTAAACGTACTGACGCCGTACGTCACCGACAGACAGGTGGCAAAGGCAATGCGAAAGCAGGCGGAGCAGTACGACGTGTTTGCCGACCAAATAAAGGATTTGTGCAAGCAATGCGACTTCCGCCCCACCGCCCTTTCCCGCGCGGCGCAACTTATGAGCGAGGTATCGTTAAAGCTGAAAATGCTTTCCGACGGCAGCCTGACGCATGCGGCGAAGATACTGATGCAGGGTACGCTCAACGGCATAATAGACCTGTGCCGCATAGACTGCGAACAGGTTTCGGACGATATCCTATCGCTGCACGGGCAGGTGCTGAACTATGAGGAAACGGCGTTGGAAAACGCCAAGCAATGGCTGTAAGCCAAAAGGCAAACTAAAACGCCCCGAAAAGATCGGAGCGTTTTTTTTTGCCGATTTATATTTTGCGGAGCAAAAAGATGCACCGTTGCCGCAACGGCCGCTCCGTTTTGTCCGCATAAACGGAGCGGGCGCCGCCGACGCACCTATATTTGCGTTTTTGTGTTGCGCAAACGGAATTTTGACGGTATTGGCGCCGCATTTGACGAAAAAATTCAATACGTATGTTGTTTTTGGTGACAATATACAGAGAAGCAAGGTCAGCGCACGGTGAACTTTATCGCTATGTCATTGACGTACAGCGTGCCTTCGCCCTTTTTGCCCGTCGTCTTTACGTACGTTCCGCCTACGCCGCCATACAGCGGCAGAGTGCTTTGTCCCACCAGTTCTATCACTCCTTCCGTGCGGAAGGTCACCGCGCGGCAGGCATACGGACACACGTTGCCGTACTCGTCCTTTAACGCCACGCTGACAGCCGCCACGTCGTAGGTGGAGGTTTCCTGCAAGACAGTTTTAGAGGGCGACGCTTCCAACGTCCAGCGGTGCGCCGCGCCCGTAGTCTGCTGCACCACCTGCTCTCCGACAAACGCCTTTACCGTAACCGCGCCCGCCTCGCTGCCCCAGTTGCTCTCGTACTTGCCGTAAAGGTTTGTAAGCTGCGCCAAAGACATTTTGGTACCCGCCATTATGCGCAGTATTTTGAGTTTGCTTTTCAGCGGCAGGAAGTTTGCGCCGTATCTGCGGATATCGGCAAGCACCCGTTTTATCAGCTTTGCGTATCCGGGGGATATTCCCTCCTCCTCCGTCAGCCTGTTGCCTATAAGGTCGTCTATCAGTATGGGCGGGCAGGGCAGGTGCCTGAATGGGGAATCCTTGTGCGTGTACCTTTTGATAAACACTCCGCCCTTGTACACCTCGACGTACTCGGCATTGGTAAGACAATACATATCCCCCACCACGCCTTCGGGATAGTCCCCTATGTCGGAGGTGAAGCACAACTGCAAGAAGGGCTGCTTGCCCATAGCGGAAAACACTCCCGCCGCCATTTTGGGGTTGCGGAACATATCCGTCACGCCGTGGTAGCAAATTCTGTCGCCGCTGCCGAAGTCCTTGTGAGTGTTGTAATCGGCAAAGCACCAGCCGAAGGCGCCGCAGGTATCGGCGGCAAACACGTCGTCCAGCATTTTGGCGTACCGAAGCATATGCTGTCTGCGATGGGGAAAGTCGTCGTAGCTTTTAGTGGGGAACATATGCCCGTTGTATTCGGAAATAAGGTAGGGAGCCCTTTTGTCGCACACGAATTTTTTGTCCGTCGCGCCGTTGCGGTTGAAGTCGTTGTAGGTGTAGACATCCTCCAACAGGCGGGAGCGTTGCAAATACCTCACTCCGCCCGTCTGACGAGTGGGATCCAGACTGTGCGCAACCTCGTTGGTCTGCGTGTACAGCTCGTCGCAGTCCTGCGATTCGTTTATGCGCACTCCCCACAGCACCACCGACGGGTGATTTCTGTACTGCAACACCATGTCCTTTACGTTTTGCACCGCTTTTTTGCGCCACTCGTCGTCACCTATGTGCTGCCAGCCGGGAATTTCCGTAAATACCAGCAGCCCCAGCCTGTCGCACTCGTCCAGAAAGTACTTAGACTGCGGATAGTGCGAGGTGCGCACGGCGTTTACGCACAGCTTGTTTTTGAGTATCTGCGCGTCCAGCCGCTGCATACTTTCCGGCATGGCGTAGCCTACGTAGGGATAGCTTTGATGCCTGTTCAGCCCTACTATCTTTACCTTTTTGCCGTTCAGGAAAAATCCCTTGTCGGTAAAACGCGCCGTGCGCACGCCGAAGGTGGTTTCGTACACGTTGTTGCCCACGCATACGGCAAGGTCGTACACCACGGGATTGTTTACGTCCCACAGCCTGAAATTGACGTCGTGAGAAATATCCACGCAAGCGCTCTGCGCAAGGACGCTGCCCTCCGCCACCCGTTCGCCCCCGAGGGACACCTGCCAACACACTTTGCAGGGCGCAAAGTCGGCAAGCGTCACCTGTGCGCTGAAACGGTTGTGCGCAGCCGTGACGAAGACGTCGGACACGTAGCACCCCTCGTACTCGTCCAGATACGCTTCGCGGTAGATGCCGCCGTAGGTGAGATAGTCTATTACAAAGCCGAAGGGAGGCTGATTAAGCGTTTCGCGGCTGTCCACCTTTACGACCAGCTTGTTTTCGCCGTTGACGACAAGGGGCGTCACGTCCAGCGTAAACGCCGTGTAGCCGCAGTCGTGGCTGCCCGCAAAACTGCCGTTGACATAAACCTCCGCCCTGTGCGCCACTCCCTCGAAGGTGAGCAGATAGGTTTTGCCCTTTTGAGCATGAAAGGAATTTTCGTAGCGGCTTTCAAACTGATAGACGCTTTCGTCAAAACAGTTGAAGGGAGTCTGCACGTTGCTGTGCGGCAGCCGCACATATTTGCCTTCGCCGTTTTGCCCGTCGAAATACGTCCAGTTGTCGTTCAGATATACTCTCACGGTGATTTCTCCTTTTGTTCAGTATATCTTTTCCCGCCGAAAAAGTCAATGCCTCGTTGAAACAAACCGCAAGGTAAAGCAGCGGAACAAGATTCTTGCTTGAATAAGTAAAAGGGAAATTGCCGCCCCCGCAGACGCAGGTAAGGAACTCGAAGGCATTGCGGCACAAACTACCTAAAATGACCAAAAGTGCCCGCCGCCCTTGCCCTTTCGCCGTCGGCAAACGTGAGTTTCATTGCGTCAATTGCTTTTTGCAAGCCTGTTTTGGCTTTCAGAAGCAAAGCCGCAAAGCAGCGGTACAAGATACTTGCTTGAATAAGTAAAAGGGAAATTGCCGCCCTCGCAGACGCAGGCAAGGAGCGCGAAGGCATTGCGGCGTTGCCCGACAGCCACGCTTCTCCCCAACAAAAATAAGTCGCGCAACAAAGTGCTACGTGCATAAAAAATGGGCGCCGTTGCCGACGCCCCGAAAGAGGTACTACTTTTGCGTAAATTGCGACAGCGCTTTTGCTATCATATCGGTGCAGGCGTCCACTTCCGACTGTTCCACCACCGTTTCCAGCAAGGCGCGCAGCTGCTGTTTTTTCTGCTCCTCCGACAGCTCTCCGCCGTATATCTCGGCGGCGCTTTCGGCAAGAGATTTTACCAAGGAAATGAAGTTTTCCATAGTAAGCTGTTTGTCCAGCAGCTGCTGACGAGTGCTGCCGAAGTACAACAGCTGGGTGTAAAACACTCCGAAAACGTCGTCTTTCATAAGCGTTTTAAGGCTTTTGTCCGACAGCGACGAGGCGAACTTGTATATCACAGACGCCAACGCGCCTATCGTCGCCGCCGACATTATCAGCTGCGCTGCAAAGTTCCACGAAAAGGGCACTCTGCGCACCGCCGCCACGTCCACCGCGGCAAACACCAACCCCCACAAAAAGGGCAGAATTTCCGCAAAATTGAATTTGTGCAGAACTTCCACTTTGGTTTTGTCCAAAAACAGTTTCTTTATTGCCTGTGTAAGCAGGCAGGTGGCCGCGGCATACAAAAGATAGTACAGGTTGTCCCCCTCCTTCAGATAGGTGACGAGGGACTTTACAAAGGTTTCAAAATCCACGTTACGCACTCCTTTTTTGAAAATTGAAGTACAGTCCCAAAACCTTCGCTGCGCTCGGCGCGCCCACAACACGCCTTACGCAAGGGTATTATAACAAAAAGAGCATTGGCTTTTCAAGCAATGCTCTCACGTTTTTTGTCACGCAATTTCAAATACGTATCATATTTTTTGCGACATCCCGCCTTCGTGGAAGCCTCGCGACATCCCGTGCGACGCGACTTCGGCTTGCCGCTTGCTACGGCGACTTGCCCAAGAATTTTTATCGCGGCAGACAGAGCAAATTATTCAAGATGCGCCTCTGCGACCGTTCCGCGAGTAAACGGTTTTTGCCTCGCCTAACGGCTTTAATAAGGGCCTTCGGCGGCAGTTCCAACAACGGTAAAACACGCTTTTGAAGACGCCTGCCGCTTGCTACGGCGGCTATTAGGGCTGAGCATTGCGGCAAGGCAAAACTTTGCACGCAGTACGCAGGCATGAAAAGAGCCCCGACGGACGTGCCGCCGAGGCCTTTTGAGGAGGGGAAGAACTACTTGCTTCGTATTGTCGTTCAGTCGCGATCTTTTTCAAATTTCATGATAGAGCCGGTGTGAGCGTTTACTTCCGCTTCGTATTCGTAGCCGTTGCACTTAAACTCTATTTCGTAGTAGCGCATGCCGTCGTCGGAATCCAGTTCGCACTCCGGTTCGCGGATATCCGACCTGTTCACGCCGGCGTATTCCAGCACTATATTCAACGCTTCTTCCTGCGTTATGGTGCCTTGAGTGCCGCCATGCCAACCGCCGTAGTGACCGCCGAACTCCGCTTCATCTCTGCCGCCCAGCTCGCGCCAGTTGTACCACACGTCCCGCCAGTACTGCCACTGCCGACAGTCGGGATACGCCTTTTCAAAGGCTTCCTGCACCACGTCGACGTATTCGCTTGCGCTCACAAAGCTCACTGCTCCGCTTACGGCGTCCACCTCGTAGAGGTATCTTTGCCCGTCCTTGTCCATACGCAGGCTGTACGCCGTTTTTTCCGTTATGGAGGTAGTGTCCCCTTCCGTCACGGAGGAGGTAACCGTTTTGACGGTGACGCGCAGCTTTGTCACGTCTGCGGAGGTAAGTCCGTGTTCGTTTGCCTGCTCAAACGCCTGCACCGCCTGCTGCGGGGTAAGCAACGCTTCGCCCGTCGCCTTGGAGTAGGAATACAGCACGTTGCCGTAGCAGTCTATTTCGTAGTTGTACACGCTGCCGCCGTAGGTGAACCACAGCGAGTACGCCGCAATTCTCAAGTGAGCGCACTCGGTAACTTCCACCTGCACGCTGCCGTCGTCGGGCGCGCCGGCAAGTTTAAGCGCATTGGACACTATTTCCTCTTTGCCAAGCTGTGCCGTCACGGGGCAGTCGTCCTCTTTGGAGCACTCGAAGGCTACCAGTTTGCCGCTTATGGCGTCTATTTCCACGTTGTATTCGCCGCCGTCGAACAGGAACTCTATTTCGTACACCATCATGCCGTCGTCGAAGTCCAGCTTGTTTTCCTTGACGAAAACGCCGCGGGAGCTTTCCGTCAGACCTTCCAGCCCCATTTTTTCAAAGGCTATTGCCAACGCCGCCTCCTTGCCGATGTACGCCTTGTCGCTGGCGGAACCGGTGTGAGAAAGATTGCCGTCCTGAATGTTGAGGTTGCCAAGTATTATGCCCAGTTCGTTTACCGTAAGGGTGACGAGCTGTTCTTGGGTGTACAGCGTGCTTTTTTGCGTTATGGTGTACACCAGCTGTGCCTTGCCCACCGAAATGCCGTACTGCTTGGCAAGGGCGCTTATGGCGTCGTCCGTCTGTATCCACTGCGTAAGCACCGACGCGGAGATGCGGTTGTTGTTGAGCAGCACCGTTATTTCCTCCGTCACCGCCTGTGCAATGCCGTTGTACGCCGCCGCGCTGGAATCTACGCTTACCAGCACCGAGTTGGATATTTCCGACAAATAGCCGTTGCGCAGCATGGAGCCTATCAGGGCGTTTACCGCCACTTCCAGCTGACTGCCTTTAAGATCCATATTGCCGAGAATAATTTTGCCGTCGTCGTTAAGCGCCGTGACGCTTACCACGCGCTGTCTGTTGTTGAGCTTTATTTCCACGCTGGGGTTTACGTCCAGCGACACCGTTGCCGCCGAAGCGTAGTTGCCGCCTATGCCTATGCCGCCTATTATCAGCACCGCCGCAAGTATCACCGCCATTGCGCAGGTGGCAACCTTCCAGCGGAAGCCGGCGGGACGGGCTTTGACGGCGGCGGGCGCGCTTTGCCTTTCGGGGCAATCTCTGCTTACGCTGTCAAGTACGTTGGGGGTAGCGTTGGTAAACGCTTTGTTTATTTTTCTTTTCATTTTATACCTCCGATAATACACCTTTAAGTTTTTTGATACTGCGGGAATATTTGGACAGTACCGTGGAAAGAGGCAGCTGCAAAAGCTTGGCTATTTCAATATGTTTCAGCCCCGATACGGCGTGCAGAACCACTACCGTGCGTTCGTCGCTGTCCAGTCGGTACAGACACTCCCTTACCACCGCTCTGTCCTCGGCGGACATTGCGTCGTTGTCGGCAAAGTAACCTTCCAACTGTTCTTCCGTCATATCGCAAAACCGCGACTGCCGTCTAAACTTGTCGTAGCACAGATTTTTCGCTATGGAAATTATCCACGCCATAGGCTTGCCGTTGGCTTTGTAGTAGGGCGCTTTTTCGTACACCTTGACAACACAGTCGTGCAGGACGTCCATTGCGTCGTTTGCGTTGCGGGTGACGGTAAGCGCGTAGGCGTACACCGACGGGCTTATCGCCTCGTACAGCTTGCCCAACGCCTCCGAACTGACGGAAACTTCCGCTATGTAGTTTTCTATGTCCGCCGCGCGGATCTTCTTTTGTAGCTGCATATTTCCTCTTCACTTAAATAACGCCCGAAGGGGGCGTTTTATCGCAGGGACGAAAAAAATTATTAAAAAAACCGCCGTTATTTTGCGGCGGTTGAGGTTTTCAGTCCAAGGTTTGCCTGTATATCTCGTTTTTGGGCAGGTTTCTGTCCTTTGCCACCTGCTTTACGGCAAGGTTTTTGGGCATACCGCCGCTGACGTAGTAGTCTACGTGCTCCTTTACGGTAAGGCTGCACAGCGGATTTTGCTGCGCCTGCCTGTCAACCACCAGCACGAACTCCCCCTTGTCCCTCTCCACCTTTTGCGAAAGGGTGGTAAAAATAACCTCCTCGTGCGCTTTGGTAAGCTCCCTCACCAGACAGCAGCTGCGGTCGCCCAGCCTGCCGCAGAGATAGTTCATGTTTTCCTGCAAATCGTGCACCGCCACGTAAAATATCGCCACGCCGTTGCAGCCGTCTAAAAGGGCGTCTCTGTCCCCCTGCTTTTGCGGCAGAAAGCCGTAAAAGGTGAAGGGCGGCTTGTAGCCGGACAGCACGAATGCGTTGACAAATGCGCTTGCACCGCTGATCACGGTGTAGGGAATGCCGTTTTCCTTCAGGGCGTTTACCAACACGCTGCCCGGATCGCTTATGCAGGGCATGCCGGCGTCGCTTATTACAGCCACGTCCCCCTCTTTGCACTGCCGCAACACAAACTCCACGCTCTTTTTTTCGTTGAACTTGTGATAGCTGTACAGCTTTTGCCTGATACCGTATTTTTCCAGCAATATCTGCGAGTGTCTTGTGTCTTCACAGAACAGGGCGGAAACGCTTTTTAGCACCTCCACCGCCCTGTACGTTATTTCCGTCAGATTGCCTATGGGCGTCGCTACAAAATATACCATATTTCTCCTTTCACCGTATGCCGTACCACGCCTTTGCCTGCGGCGTGTACTGTCCGTTTTCGTCGGTGACAGACAGAGGAAAGCGCAAAACGCAATCGCTGCGCCCCTGTTTTTGCGCATGAATAAGCACCAGATTGGGATTTTTGCCCGGCGAAGGGCATACCGGCAGAATTTCCTTTACGGCAAGCAGGCTTTGATTGCAGAGGGTAACTATTTCCGCAAGGCGGGAGCTTTGGTGCACCAGATAAAAGCTGCCCTTGTTGTTCAGCAGACGCGCCGCGCACTCCACCACGTCGGACAGGGTAAGACAAATTTCGTGACGGCACAGGGCGATATTGTGCGCCCTCTGCCTTTCGCCGCTGTCCGCCTTTCTGTACGGAGGATTGCACACCACCACGTCCGCCTGCGCGCGAAAATTCTTTACGTCCTCGCAAACCACGTCTATAACCTCCTGCAAGTCGTTGAGCGCTACGCTGCGCCTCATCATGTCGCACAACTGCGGCTGTAACTCCACCGCCGTAATATGCGACGGACGCTTTTTTGCCGCCAGCAGCAGGCTTATCACTCCGCTTCCCGCGCACAGCTCCACGCACTTTTTGCCCGTCATGTCGCGGCAGAAATTGGCAAGCAGCACGGCGTCGGTGGTAAAGCGATATTCGCGGCTGCTCTGTATCAGCCGCAAGCCCTTGCATTGCAGATCTTCGGTTTTTTCATGTGGATAAAGGGGTACTTGCATGATAACATTTTACTACATAGCGCAAAAATAGTAAAGAGCATTGCAAAAAAAGAACAAATGCGCACAAAAAAAACGCGGCTTTAAGTCACGGCACAAAACGTCCTATGTTGCGGTTAACCTCACCCTTTGGGTATGGACGCGCCGTCTTCGGAACGGTCGCACAGTCCATCGGGCAATGAGCCTCCGTGGATAATATTGGCGCGCCGTCTTTTAACCGAATTTCCCGCAGTCGGGCGAATCGCAAAGACAATATCAGCCGTCTTCGGGCAGTCACCCGAACGACAGGCGAGAGTCGGCAAAGATAATATCAGCGCTTCCTTTCCGTGCAGTCGGGCGAATTTGCAAAGAAGACGTACGCTGTTCAGGGCAGCCGCTCGCCCTTGAAAGAGCAACAAAAAAAAGCGTCGCAATGCAACGCTTTTTTTTAATTTCACAAAACCCTCGCGGCCGTTTGCTTATTTCTCGTAAGCCTTTTCAAGAAGGCTGAAATAATCCCACATATCCGTCCAGGTAGCGCCGGTGTTCACGCCGTTTTTGTCAACGAGTTCGTTGTCCAGAGCGGCGTTAACGCTGCTGTGGTCCTTAGCGGTGAAGTCCGTCTTCTGGCTGGCGCCGCCAAATCCGTTTTCTACAACGTAGTCGCAGGTGGCTTTAACGTTTGCTTTCCAACCCAAAGCGTTGGCTGCGGGAGTTCCCCAGTAGCCGTTTTCCGTTTTAAGCAGAGCGGCGCTGTTAAGTATGGTGGTGTCGTCGCCGGTGGCAAGCACTACCGCAACTTTGTCGTTAGCAACGGCGTTGAAGTACTTTTCGCAGTTAGCTTCGTTGCGGAAGAATTCCAGCATGGTCTCGTCGCCTACCATATAGCCCTTGGAGTATTCTCCGTCCAGAGTGGCGTCGTAAGTCATGGTCACGTCGCCGAACTTGACAGTCTTGTAGAAGTTGGCGGTAGCTGCGGAACCGTGATTGCTGTAAGTTCCCTCAACGGTGTAACCCTCGATAGCCGTTTCAGCCTTCACATAGGTGGGCAGGCAGGCTTCGATGAGGTCAGCGGATACCAAAGTCTCGCCCTTGACGACAACAGTCGCCTGGCAGACATAACCTTCTCCGTGTACAAGACCATAGGCGGTTTTCGTTTCTTCCTTGACGCAGGCGGTAAGAAGTACCACGGACAGAGCCAGTACCAGCGCAAGGACAACCACCAACAATTTTGCTTGTTTTTTCATTGTCCATTTTCTCCTTATTGTTTTTTTGGCTTTTTAACCATAGGCATTATATATAATAATCGCACTTCCGTCAAACGTTTTACAACCCTTTTTAATACTAAAATTCTATATGCATATAAATATTTCCTTATAAACAAAAGCGACACGCCTCGGAGCAAAAGAAAAGCCCACGCTTTGTCGCGTGGGCGAAAAAAATTTGTGTTACGCTTCTTCGATAGCGCTAACGGGGCACTGTGCAGCGCATGCGCCGCAGTCTACGCACACGTCGGGATCGATAACGCAGACGGCGTCTTTTTTGCTTATCGCATCAAAAGGGCAAACGCTTATGCAGTTTTCGCATCCGATGCATTCGTCGGTAATCTTGTGAGCCATAACTGTTTTCTCCTTTATAAGAATACCTAAATTATACTCTGCCCGTCCCGTTTTGTCTACTGTTTTTGCGCACTTTTATCGTTGGCATTCTCGCCGTGCAACTGCGGCTGACTGCCCAGAATATCCTCCAGCTCGGCAACGGTACGCCGCTCGTCGTAGGTCTGCACCACAATGGTCATAGAGTCGCCAGCGTTGATTTTCTTTTCGCCGTCGTCGTCCATACGCTTTACGCTGTCGGCGGCGACTATCTCGCCCACCTTGGTGTTGGCGGGCCACAGAATATCTCTTACGCTTTTGGATTCGGCAAAGCTGCCGGCGGCTGCCACGCAGTTAAGGCGCAGAATCTTGTGCTGCTTGCCTTCGTTTTGCTTTTCCGCCATTCTTTCCAGCAGCACGTCGTACAACGGCTCTACCTTTACCACTTCGCACAGCATATAGGAAACGAACACCGCCACACCTACGTACAGCAAATTGGAAAAGCTCCACGTGCTTTCCACCACGAATACCAGCGCCGTCAGCGGCGCGCGGGTGCTTGCTCCCATAAACGCCGACATGGATATGATGACTACCGTGCCGTACAGCGAAGCGTCCATACCCATTGCCACGAACAGTTCGGCGCTTGCCGCTCCGAGCAACGCGCCTATGGACAGCATGGGAATGAACACTCCCCCCGTCGCCCCCGAACCGGTGGCAAAGGCTATGGTGAAAAACCTTATCACCAACAGAATGAGAATGACGTACCACGCTATGCTTTGCACGCCGTTTTTGGCAAGCTTAGTAATAAGCGCGCCGCCGCCGTACATGGCGTCGGTGCCGTTGAAGCCGCCTGCTGCCACAAGCCCTATCGCCGCGGTAAGCACAAACACCACCAGCAGTCTTACCCATTGGGGAACCTTTTTGAGCTTAGTATCGTACACGTGCCCCACGCTGAACACAAACAGGTTATAGGCGCATGCCACCACCGCCACGAACACTCCCAGCAGCAGCGGAACCCAGATATCGGACATTTGGAACTGCCCCATGAACTCCGACACGTTGAAAAGAGCGGCGGGCTGATGTCCCAGTGCCGCGCCCCACAAATTGGAAACCGTCGTGCCGAACAGCACCGCCGACATAGCCATAAGGAATATCATGGGAGTAAAGCGCTTGAACGCCTCCTCCAAGGCAAAAAGAATACCCGTGACGGGGGAAAGGGTGGCGACGGCGAAGCCCGCGCAGGCGCCGCCCGCCATTATGTACCTGTTCCAGCTGTCGTGGGACAGCGGCAGCTTGCTTACCCCCGCGCCCAAGGCGGTGCCCAACAGCACGCTGGGGCCTTCGCTGCCCAAGGGAAGCCCCGCAAAGTAGCTTATCCAGCTGTTGACGGCAACGGCTATCGCCGTGCGCAGCCAACGGAAGGTAAGTATGCCGCGCAGTACTCCTTCGGCGCGGGGAATGCCTCCCCCTTTGGTTTCCGGCGCCCATTTCTGCAAGAAATAAGCCGCCACCGACAGAACGCACACCGCCGCAAACACTACGGGTATCATCCACAGGTTCTGCTGTGCGTACAGATATATTTCGGTGGACACTTCCGTCAGCCACTCTGCCGCCAGCTTGAAAAAGTACACCAGAGTGCCCACCACCACGCCTGTAAAGGCGCCGTACACCAGCACGGGCACCACTACGTTTTTAAGGTAATTTTTGTATTTTTGTTTCATTTTTCTCCCAACAGTATCTCCGCAACTTGCCTCGGAGAGTTTGCCATATATTTTGCACCGCAGCGCGAAAGCTGCCGCAATTGACCGAATCCGTAAGTCACCGCCATGGCGTCTATGCCGTTTGCCAAGGCGCCTTCCACGTCGTAGCAGGTGTCCCCCACCATTATGCAGCTGTCCTTTTGCCAGCCGCTGTCCGCTATCAGCTGCCGCAGCACCTCCTGCTTGAAGCCGCGCTTTTCGTTTTGACCGTACACCTTGCAAAGGTACTTTTCTATGTGAAAGTACCTTATGGATTTATCTGCGTGCGGCTGATATTTGGAGGAAGCCACCGACAGCACGCACCCCGCCGCCGCAAGCTTTTGCAACATGTCTTCCACGCCGTCGTACAGTCTGCTCATTTTGTACGCCTCGTCCTCCGCAAACACCTGTCGGTGCAGGGCGATGGCTTTTTCCGCGTCATCTCCCGCCAGCAGGCGGTAACTGTACTCCAACGGAGGCCCTATGTGAGCGGAAAGGTCGTCGGGCACCTGCTTGCCCAAAATGGTAAGCACCTTGGTGAAGGTGTGGTATATACCCTCCGCCGTATCCGCCAAAGTGCCGTCAAAATCCAAAATAACGTATTTATATTTCATTCAGCGCCTCAAAAAACCTCTGACTTTTGGGCGACGACGGGACGGGCTGCACCATATAGTTGAAACTCAGCCAGTTTTTAAGTTGCAATAATGCCGAAGCGTCGCCGCTTTCACATTCCAGTTCGTAGTCCGTTTTGCCCAAGTACACGTTTTTGTCCAGCTCCAGCGTCCACTGCCCCGCCTGAAACTTGGTGCGATAGGTTTTCATTTCCCCCGCAGGGGTGAGAGGTATGATAAAATCGGTACCCAGCATGGAGTTTATCTCCTGCGGCGTTATCCCGCGGGAAAGCAGCGTTTCGGCGTAGTCGCGCTGCAATTCGCACTCCTTCTCCTCGCACACGGCTATGCCCTCCGAATCGGACAGCCTCCTTTTGAAGCACAGAGTGTACACCCCCTGCCGCTCGCGTATGCGCACCATGACGTCCTGCGGCAACGGCTGAAAATAATGGTTTATCTGCAACACCGACGGTTGTTCCGTAATCTGCGACAGCAAGCCGTAGGAGCGTTCGTCCAGCCGCAATTTGAGTTCCTGTTCCAGATTCTTCATTGCTTTGCCCCGCCGGGTTTTTCACCGAATATTTTGCGCATTTCCTCTATGAAGGTGGCGCTGTCCTTAAACTGACGGTACACCGCCGCAAAGCGTATGTAAGCCACCTCGTCCAGCGTTTTCAGCTCCTGCATGACCAAGTCGCCTATTTTCTGGGAGGAAACCTCCTGCTCCAGACTGTTGTACAACGCCTTTTCGATGTTGTCCGCCACGCCATCTATCTGCGCCATGGATATGGGACGCTTTTCGCAGGCGCGTATTATGCCGTTTTTGAGTTTTTCCTTTTCAAAAAGCTGGCGCGTGCCGTCCCTCTTTACCACAAGCAGGGGCACGCTTTCAATAGTTTCGAAGGTGGTAAAACGCCTTCCGCAGTTGCTGCATTCCCTGCGGCGGCGTATGCTTCTGCCGTCGTCGGTAGAACGGGAATCTATGACCTTGCTGTCTTCACAGCCGCAATACATACACTTCATCTTTCACCTGCGCAAACCTTTTTAAGACGGGACAGTATCACCTGATACTCGTAGGAGGGATCCCCCTCCCTTTCAAAGCGGTGCATGGTGTTCTTGTCCCAGAAGCGGGAAACGTTGGGGCTTATCTCGTCAGCCACCACCAGTCTGCCGTTAACTCTGCCGAATTCCAGTTTGAAATCCGCCACCAACACGCCTATTTCCGCCATCAGGCTTGTGAGCACCTTGTTGATGCGGGACGCCTGATAGCACATTACCGAAAGCTCCTCCGGCGTGCACAGCTCCATGGCGTACACGTGATACTCGTTTATTACCGGATCGTTCAGCTTGTCGTTTTTGTAGCAGAACTCCAACACGGGAGATTTGAGCTTTTTGCCGTGCTCTATGCCCAGACGGTTGCACATGCTGCCGGCGGCATAGTTGCGTATCACCACCTCTATGGGTATCATCTCCGCCTTTTTCACCAACAGGCAGTTTTCCTCTATTCTGTCCACATAGTGTGTGGGGATATTGTTGGCGTACAGCTGCTTCATCAGCAGCGAATCTATTTCGGCGCAATAGTGCCCCTTGCCCGCGAAGTACACCTTCTGTTTGGCGTGGTAAAGCATTGCGTCGTCGGAATATTCCGCAATGACAAGCTTGTCGTCGGTGGTACTCCACAGACGCTTGGTTTTGCCCTCGGCAATAAGTTCAAGTTTAGGGTATTGCATAGACACCTCCGCAAAACGGCGGCAGCCGCTTTACAAAACGTTTGGTATTATATCAAAAATTTGCGATGCTGTCACACGCTTTTGCACCGTATTCAACAAAATAAGACGCCGCACCTCCCTTTGTGCGGCAAATGCGGCGCATTTTGGTCAGTTGAGGGAAACGTGCTGCATAAGCGCCGTCATTTTTTGAAGCAGCTCCTGCGCAAAGGGGTACTGCTCCATTATTCCCCTAAGCGCCAGCCACGACGGCAAAATAATGCGGGGATTTTTGAGGTACAGCGCATGCGTAAAGCACTCGCAACAGTTCATCACGTCCTCGTAGTGGCGCAAAGCCGTTTCTCCCGCCGAATAAAATTCCGCCGCCACCTGCTGTACGCAGTTGAGCAGCTCGCCCAGCACGTTGGTGGGGATGTAGGTCTTTTCCACGTTGAAGTACCTTTCGGCACGCATCACCCATTCGGTGTTGAGGCTTTCGGGATCCACCGTCTGCAAAATGCTTTCTCCCGCCCTTTTGAAGGGACGCAGAGCCTGCTCGGCAAACTTTTCGTAGGCGGCGTTATTGTCCTTGTCGTCGTAGTATTCCCTCAAAAATTCCAAAAAGTTGCGTCTGCCGCTGTCCACTTCCGTAAGCAGACACACCACGAAGGAAAAAATTCTGTTGCGCTCGGCGGGCAATTTGAGCCGCGCCTCCACCGTGCCGTCGGGACGAGTCCACGTCACCCTTGCGCGGGAAAACTCCGTAACGTAAGACACCGAACGCACCGTGTCGGCAAGACATTTGCGCAGCGCGGGCACGGCTGCCACGCACCGCAGCACCGACGCTATGTTTTTGTCTACAAGAATAAGTTTTCCGTCTATAAGCTTGTTTACCGAATCGGTAAAATAGGCAAGTTCGTTCATTACTCCCCCTTCCGCACCTGACGGTCAGACGTCTGCCGCAGCGAAATCCGTCAAAGTTTTAGAAAAATATATTGTACAGGAATTATATCATACCTTCCGAGTTATTCCAAGTATTTTTTTCAAAAAGGGCAAAAAGTGTTGTTACAAACGGAAAAATGTTGTATAATAAGTTTCACTATCACACAGGGAGGAAGTCATGCAGTCAGGTATAACACAAGACCCCACCATGAACAAGCTTATTTTGCTGTTTGTGTTTGACAAAATGGAGACGGCTTTGACGGAAAGCACCATTCTGGACTTGTGCTGCTACAAAAACAACTGGATAGACTTTACCAACTGCAAGCAGGCGCTTATAAGCGTTGTGGAAAACGGCTTCGTCTACAAGAGCGACAACACCTCCGGCGACAGCTTTTACGACCTGACGGCGGAAGGCAGATGGTGCCTGAACAATTTTTACACCCGCATTCCCTCCAGCACGCGCCAGCTTATTGCCGAGGACATAAAGACCCGACGCATAGAGTACCGCAGACGGCAGGACTACGTTGCCGACTACGTCAAGTGCCCCGACGGCAGCTACGACGTGGTGCTTAAAATAATAGAGCCGACGAAAACCACGCTGGAAGTACGCTTCAACGTTATGACGCGCAACATCGCCAAGTACATAGAGCGCACATGGCAAAACAAGGCTCCCGACGTGTACAGCAAAATTTCCGATACCCTTATAGACTGAAAGACTTTGCCTGCGCAAGGTCTTTTTTACTGCTTAAAGCACACCACAGACGGAAACATTTGCACAAGAAAAGTTTTTTGTGTAGTTTACAATATTGTTTGGACTAAAAGCCTTTGCTTGCGCGAGGTATTTTTTTGTGCCGCCGACACCGTTTTTACCGAATAATTTTCTTGTGCAGGAATTTTTCTGCGCCGTTTTCAATATCGTTTTGACTAAAATCCTTGCTTGTGTGAAGTATTTTTTGCACC
>DVOC01000057.1 GCA_018713905.1 Candidatus Fimimonas merdipullorum | reverse complement strand
ATAAGTTATCATTGCATTATTAAAGACGGCGCGCGTCACGCGCGGTTTTTAGGAATAAGGATATGAGAAAAGGTAAGAAAATACGATTATCCGAGTGGCAGCTGCTTGCGCTGGGATTCATGACGGTGATACTTTTAGGCAGTGCGTTGCTGTGTTTGCCTTGGGCAACGGCGGAAGGGGAAACCCCCTATATAGACGCATTGTTCGTTGCCACCTCCGCCACCTGCGTTACGGGGCTTATACCCTGCGACACCGGCACACACTGGACGGTGTTCGGGCAGGTAGTGATACTGCTGCTTATTCAGACGGGCGGACTGGGCTTTATGACCTTTGTGTCCCTTGCCGTAAGCATGTTCGGCAAAAAAATGGGGCTGTACGGCAAAACGGTGCTGCTCGCCGCCAGCGGCGGCAGCGACTTTGCCAGTCTGAAATACATGATAAAGCGCATAGTGCTGGGCACCGCCCTGTTTGAAGGCATTGGCGCGGCGTTGCTGAGCATACGCTTTATTCGGGATTTCGGCGTGGGCAGAGGAATATACTACGCCGTGTTCCACTCCGTTTCGGCATTCTGCAACGCAGGCTTCGACGTGCTGGGCGGGGAATTCGGCAAATATTGCTCGCTGACGCACTACGCCACCGATCCGATAGTGTCCCTTACCATTTGCGGACTTATCATCATAGGCGGCTTGGGCTTTTGCGTGTGGAGCGACGTGTGGGATTGCAAATTCCGCTGGAAAAAGCTGCGCCTGCACTCCAAAATAGTGCTTTCGGTAACGGGCGGACTGCTGCTTGTGTCCACCATTCTGTTTTTGATATTCGAACGCAACAACGTGGAAACGGCGGACTACACCTTCGGGGGCAAGCTGCTTGTGGCAATATTCAACGCCACCACCCCCAGAACGGCGGGCTTCAACACCATAGACATGACGGGGCTTTCGGACAGCGGCTATCTGCTGACGGTAATGCTGATGTTTATCGGCGGCAGCTCCGCTTCTACCGCAGGCGGCGTGAAAACCAATACCTGCGCCGTCATCATTTTGGGAATGTTTGCCGCTTTCCGCGGCCGCAAGGACATAGAAGCGGGCAAAAAACGGGTAGATCACGCCCTGCTGGCGCAGGCGCTGGCGATATTCGTCTCCTGCCTGTTTCTGGTGCTTATTGCCACGCTTGCCATCTGCACCATCGAGCCGGACGCTTCGGCGCCGTTCAGAGCGGTGCTGTTTGAAACGGTATCGGCGCTGGGCACGGTGGGACTCAGCCTGTCCCTTACGCCTACGCTGGGAGTAATTTCCAAACTGATACTGATATTCCTTATGTACGCGGGCAGAGTAGGCATACTTACCTTGGCTTTGGCATTCGGAGAAAACCGCTCCGTTTCCAACATACGCAAACCCATGGACGACACCATTTTGGTGGGCTGACGTCCTGCAACACAACACAAAATTTCGGCAAGCCGAACGGGAGGAAAATATGAAATCTGTTTTACTTATAGGAATGGGAAAATTCGGTCAGACTTTGGGACAAAAGCTGCTGGATATGGGGGACGAGGTGCTTATCGTGGACAAGAACGAAGACACCGTAAACAGCCTTGCGCCCATGTACACCAACGCCCTTATAGCCAACTGCATGAACGTGAACAACCTCAAAAAGATGGACATTCCGTCCTTCGACGTGTGCATAGTGGCAATAGGCGACGACTTTCAGTCCTCGCTGGAAATAACCTCTCTTCTGAAGGAGTGCGGGGCAAAATACGTGGTGGCAAAAGCCGCGACGGACATTCAGAGAAAGTTTTTGCTGCGCAACGGCGCCGACGAGGTTATTTACCCCGACTTGGACATTGCGGAAAAACTTGCCGTAAAGCTGAACGTCAACAACGTGTACGACTACATCGAGCTGGATGCGCAGCACTCCATTTTTGAACTTGCCATACCCCGCGGCTGGGTGGGAAAATCCATTTTGGACATAGGTCCCCGCAACAAGTACGGCATAAACATCCTGACGGTGAAAAACGCCGACGGCACGGTGCTGGGCAACCCCACCGCCGAATACGTGTTTGTTCAGGGGGACAAAATAGTCGTGTTCGGAGAAACCAACAAGATAATTCAGTTTTCCGATAAGGAAGTGGGATAGAAAAAAGCGTTCGCAATGCGGACGCTTTTTCTCCGTACAACTGCCGTGTAAGGCTACTATGTGCTAAAAAACGCACACCGTTTTTGTTTTTCGATACAATTTTTGTTTTCACCGCCACAAACAAAGGGACGAAGGTAAACACGCTTCGTCCCTTTTTGCCGCACGTTGACTTATTTGTTTTCCAGACTGCGGTAGTCTATTTTACCCAAAGGGGTGCGGGGCATTTTGTCCAGCACCTCGACAAACCTCGGCACGGAATAGGGAATAAGATTGTCCCTGCACACCGCCGTGACCTGCTCTTTGACCTTTTGACGGGGAGTGGAAGCTTTTAGGGTGACAAAGGCTTTGAGATACTGCTTGCCCTCAAACAGGTAGCCTACGACGCACGCTTCGTCCACAAAGGGCAGCGTCTTTATGCAGTTTTCCACCTGCGCGGGAAACACGTTTACGGCGGCAATTTTCAGCGAGCGCTTTTTTCTGTCCACCACGAACAGAAAACCCTCTTCGTCCACGTAGCCCACGTCGCCGGTAAGTATCCACTTTTTGCCATACTTTTCCGTCACGCCGCCGTCGTCGAGGTAACCTATCATATTTCCCCCCGCGCACACGGCTATTTCGCCCCTTTCGCCGCAGGGCACCTCGTCGCCGTCGTCGTTGAAAATGCGAATTTCGCAGGTGGGCATGGGCTTGCCGCAGCTGCCCTTTTTGTAAAAGTCGAAGCTGTTGACGGCGCACACGCCGCACACCTCCGTAAGTCCGTAGCCGCGCATAAGGCGGGCGCGTTTGGTGCGCCTGCGCAGCACCTCGTCCACTTCTTCCACCATGCATTCGTCCAGCACGTCGCCGCCGCACCATATCACGTCCAGATTCTTTAACGCCGAGGTGTCCAGTCTGTTTTGCGCCATCATCTTTTTGAGCATTGCCGGCACCACCATCCAACAGGTGACGCGGTGCTTTTTCATTACGCGACACACCGTTTTTACGTCGTATTTGGGCACAAGTATAACGCCGTAGCCCAGCACCAAAGCGGTATGCACCGCAGCGCACAGCCCGTAAGCGTGGAATATGGGCAGCGTTGCCAGATTGTAGGCGCGCACCTCCTCGGAGGGGTGGTACATAAGCTTCATCGCCTGCGCCGTGTTGTTGAAGCTGTCGTTGCTGAGCGCCACCACCTTGGGATCGCCGCCCGTGCCGCCGCTGTGCATATAGCATACGGCGTCGTCGTGTCCGCCCTCAATTTCCGCTATGACGGGGTTTTTTACCAACGAACGATATCTGCGCACGTCCCTGCGCCTTTTGCCCGCCATGCCGAACAGCGCGTAGACGGGTTTGCGCAGCGTGACGTAGTCGGCAACGCTGCAACGTATAAGTATGCCGCAGTCGTCCAGCACGTTTTCGTCCCGCAAAAGCACGTCGAAAAACATAAGCGCTTTGGAGTTTACCTTGCGCAGGTTTTGCTTCAATAAATCGACGGGCACAAGGGGGTGAACCATGTTTGCCACCAGCCCCAGCTTGGAGCAGGCATAAAACGCCGCCACACCCTGCGGGCAGGAGGGCAGGTACACCGTCACCGTATCTCCCCGTTTCAGTCCCATTTCGCGAAAAGAGGCGGCAAGCCCCTCTACGTCGCGAATAAAATCCTCCACGGAAATTTTGTGCCCGTAAAAAATTATGTTTGTCTTTTTGTCGGCGCAGTTTATGAGCGCCTCGTAACAGGTGCAAGGTTCCATACGGTATATTATACCCCAAACGCACCGTCGGCGCAAGCGTTGACGCCCCGCCTGCCGCAACGGAAGGCAGGCATTCCGAAAACGCACTTCCCGCCCCGCCGCCTGTGCGCAATTTGTATGCATGCCGCACCGCGCATGCGCATTGTAGCAACGAAGCACGGCAAAAAGTAAAAAACAGACTGCGGGCGTGAGGAAGCGACATTGCACCTTGCGCCGGCTCCCTCAAAAAGCAGTCGGACTGCCTGCGCACCCGTTACAGCCCAAAACAACGGCGGTAAAAGAGGGGCGCGCCCTGCCCGACGCAAAAACGTGCCATATGCCTCCTGCGCAACAGGGGCAAACCCCGTTGAGGGACACTTTTCGGCGGTCTTACGGACGAAACAGAGAAAAAACGTCTGAACCGCCGTTTGACGGGGAAAACGCTTTTCGGCGGGCAAGAAAAATGCGGAGCAGGTTGCTCCGCAATAAAATTATTGTAAACGTTGCCCGAATGCTACGGGTGACGTGGTTTTTATCTTATTTTCCCGCAAGCTGTTGTGAACGTTGCCTGCGCACGCAGGCGACTCTTGGAGAAATTGCAGGAGAAGAACCCTTACAGCAAGGGGATCACGCCGAGGTAGCATATGTCCGTGCGCTTTGCGGCGTTGCCCTCCGCCAGCACGAAGGCCTTTTTCCGTATTATGCCGCCGCTCATTTCCACAAGCTTTTCCAGCCCGACAAGGCTGTTGCCGGTGGACACCACGTCGTCTATTATACCCACCTTTTTGCCCTTCATAAGGTCGGCGTCGTGTTTGGAAATGTACAGTTTTTGCACCTTGCCGGTGGTTATGCTGGAATTTATTTCCACTTCCAGCCCGTCCTGCATGTACAGCTTTTTGGACTTACGCGCCACGGCGTAAAAGTCGTGTCCCAATTCGCGGGCGATGACGTGCGTAAGCTGCAAGCCCTTGCTTTCCGCCGTCAGCAGCACGTCGCAATCGGAAACAAGCTTGGCAAGCTGCTTGCCGCAATGTTCGGTAAGCCGCACGTTGCCGTGCAGGTTGAAAAAGGCAATGTTTATTCCCGAAGGCAGGGGAATGACGGGCAGCTGCGCCGTGTATCCCTGCAAATCCACTTCAAAAACTTTCATTGTTACCTCCAAAGATATTTCGGAAATAGTATTGTACTACCTAAATACGCCGTTGTCAACAGTCAATTCGGAAAGTAACGGCAAATAAACTGCTCAAACTGCTGCTGCAGCTGCTGCTCCGTACCGTTGTTTATTACGTAGCAGTCGGCTTTGGCAATGGGACCGCCCTTTTCGGAGTGCTCTATCTCCGCCTTGTCGCGAGCGTCCACCTCGTCGGCGGTTAAGGGGCGCACCTTGCGCATAGCAAGACGCTGTTTGCGTATGCCGCAGTCGGTAACTACCGCCAGCACCAACAGTGCGTTGCCCAATGCCTGTTTGAGTATGAGGTACTCCGACCAGCTGTACAGCCCGTCCAGCACCACGTTGCCCTCCTGTAATTTTTGAAGTATCTCGTCTTTCAGCAGCAGCGCAAACGCTCCCATGCCGTAGTTTTTGCGCAGACTTTCGCGCATGGCGCGCTCGTTCTGTTCGTTGACGGGAAGCCCCTGCTTTTTCAGCTGCGTCATTGTGACGCCGCCGAAGTACACCTTTTGCCAACCCAATTTGCAAAAATAGTCGCACAGCAGGCTTTTGCCCGAACCGCACATTCCCACGACTGCTACCGCTTTGTTCATAAAATACCTCTTTGGTTTTTCTTACAGTTTACAACAAAACGGGCAATAAATCAAGCGTTGCCGCAAAGATAGGTTTGGGATAATGCCACGCGGGACGCAGGCGCGCTTCGGCAACGTCCGACCGAGTAAGGTCAGCGCAGAAAATATTGTCTGTTGCGGCAGGAAAAGGATTATTAAAAAATCGCAGGCATGCTACTTATGCGCCTACGGTCAAAAAGCGTTTTTTGCAATATGACGGCGGACGTGTATTTGTTTTCGGCAGAAAGTTGAAACTGAACGAACCGCCTCCGTTAAATTGTGTTATAAGACAATGTCCGCTGAAAGCCGAAGGAGTTCCGGCGGACAGGCGCCGCGCTCGGCTTTTTGCGAAAGTTACGCAAGCCTTCTCCAGCCGCCCTGTTCGTCCCTTTTTTGACAAAGGTGTTTGTCGCAAACGTATTGACTTTTTGTTTTATATATTGTACAATGGGTGTTGCTTACGGAGGAAAAATGAGCAAGACGGTATCCGATCTGGTAGAGCTTATTACGGAATACTACCCCAAACTGCGCAAGGTTTTCAGAAACCTTGTATCCATAAAGGACGTACCCATATCCCTTACGCAGCTTACCTGCCTTAACGTAATTGACAAGCAAAACCTGCCCACCATGTCCGAGCTGGCGGAAGCGCTTAGCATGAGCAACCAACAGCTTACCAAGGTGGTAGACGGGCTGGAAGATCTGGGCATGGCGGAACGCGTGTACAACGAAAGCAACAGGCGCAAGATATACGCCAAGGTCACCCCAAAGGGCAAACAGACGCTGGAAGCCTTCAAAAGCGAGCTGGACAGAAAACTGGGCAGGCTTTTGGGGAAAATTTCCGACGACGAAACGGACAAGCTGTATTATTGCGTGGCGCATATAGCCACCTATTTCGGCTACAAGGAGCAATGATCTGCAAACCCTTGAGTGAAAGCAAAATAAAAGGGCTGTCGCATTTTACGGCGACAGCCTTTTGTCGTGAGGTGTAATTTATGCCGTTGAACGCAATAGTTGCCGGCGCAAATTATGCCGTCCGTTGCGGTGCCGACAAAAACTTTGCAAGCGCACAAGGCAAGAAACGCGCAAAGCACCTTTCCTTGCCGACTTTTGCTCCGACAAAAGCGGGAAAGCCCGTTTTGCGCCACGTTTGACACAAAAAACGCAAACGGTATCAGTTTTTTGGTAACAACGTCAGCTTTGCCGTGAAGCAGGTTTCCTCCCTTTGCCCCACTATTTCCACCGTGTCGCCAATTTGTTTGGAAAGTATTTCCACCTTGTCGCCGCAGCGCAGCTCCTTGTGATAGGCAAGCTCGGCGGCGCATACGCGCGCGTCGGCGGGCAAAGCGTCCACGGCATAGGTGACGTAGTTGGTGTTGTTTACGTGCCCGTTGAGATCCAAGTCGCTGCGCCGTATGTCGCGCACGTATTGCAGCGAAAAGCCTTCGTCGGCGCGCACTCTGGCAAACCCGTCGGAGTCGTTTTTAACGTCGCTGTATTCGCCGTGATAAAACTCGTTCATTACGGCGGCGGGAAGTATTTTTCTTTGGTCGCGGTGAATTATCATCCACTGCGAAAGGGCGGAAAACAGCGACTCGCCCTGTTCGGTAACCGCCTCGAAGCACCTGTCGGTGAAAAAGCGCACCGGCGCAAGCGGCCACGTGTACAGCGTAAAGCGGGGGGTGCTTCTGCCCACGGCGCGGTGCAAAGCCACCTTTATTTTGCTTATCATCCACACCATACACCTGCCGTCCATCGCCTTCCACCCAAGCCCCAGTTGTTCGGCGTGTTCGGTGGCGGCGTCCTGCAACAGCTGCATTATGCGGTTGAGCTTGAGATCTCCGTTGCAGTCGAAGTCGCTTTCGTGCAGCGTGACGGTTTTTTTGAGAAAAGTTTTGTCCGGCAAATTCATGCGGCACCTCCGATTGAATTATTATATCACTTGCGGTCGTTTTGTCAAAGTATACCTCGAAATACTTAAACCAACACAAACTTGCAGGCGGAAAATTTTGCGCCGCAGAAAATACCCGCGGCGAAAGTCCTCCTGCGCAAAAACTCCTTCGGCGCGTTTTTCCGTATACGGCGACTGTTGTTGGCGGTGCCTTTGTTTGCGTTACGGTTGGCGGCGAAACAAAAGAATTTATTTGTACGACTGCTTTGCCGCCGCCTTTAATGCTCGGCAGATCAGCAGGCAACTGCAAAAGTCCTGCGGGCGTGCAAGGCGAACTTGCCTTCGGCAGTTCCGCCCTTTGAGTTGTCGCGCGTACTTAGTTGCCAACCGACTTGTTGTTGGAATACGGTACGCTAAATTATGCGCATACGCATTTGCCTTGCAACGGGCGAACCGTTGTATCCCGATATACGGCGCTGCACCGAATGCACGTTTTGTTGTATCTGCGGTATTTACGGAGCGCATAACGCTTCGCCCCGCGTCCGCCGCAAGCGGTTGCGTTCTTCCGCTGTCTTCATGATCTGCAATACGTTTTCTCGCGCGTTTTCCGCAGGATTTTGCTTGTTCCGATACACTCGCCTCGCTTGCTCTTTTGCTCGTTTATGCGTGGCGACGTCAAGCAGGTGACGAAAAACGGACAGTCCGCAAGCGCATAATATATTTTCACGTTTAATGATTACTATAAACCGCATTTAATTATTTAGTTGACAATATGCCCGCGCTGCTGTATAATGGCGGTGTTTGAAACTGTGAGGGAGTAATTTACGCCTTAGCGGAACAAATGTCAACAGTCGACTGCAAGCAGTCTGGCATTGTTTTAGAAAATGAGACTCACGTAACCCGTTGCGGCTGCGTGAGTCTTTTTTTAAGGAGAAGAGAATGAAACATTATTTGCAAACGGCAGATGAAGTTCTTGCGGAAGTAGGATCTTCATACTCGGGACTGACTTCGGAAGAAAGCGCAAAACGCCTTTCGGAAAATGGTCCCAACAAGCTTGCCGAGGGGAAGAAAACTTCCCTGTTCGTCAAGTTTTTGCAGCAGCTTGCCGACCCGATGATAATCGTGCTGTTGGCTGCGGCGGTGGTAAGTCTTGTGACCACCATCATCAGCAACGCCAACAACCCCGGCGAAAAGGAATCCTTTGCCGACACCATCATCATAGCCGTCGTCGTGTTGCTTAACGCCATTTTGGGCGTCGTGCAGGAGAGCAAGGCGGAGCAGGCGATAAAGGCGCTGCAAACTATGACGGAAGCCACCTGCAAGGTGCTGCGCAACGGCGTTGTTACCATTGTCAGAAGTCAGGAAATCGTGGTAGGCGACGTGGTTCTTTTGGAGGCGGGCGACAACGTTCCGGCGGACTGCCGTATTTTGGAAAGCGCCAGTCTGAAGGTTGAGGAATCGGCGCTTACCGGCGAAAGCGTGCCTTCGGACAAGTTTGCCGAAACGCTTACCAAGGACGTGTCGCTGGGGGACAGAAAAAACATGCTGTACCTTGGCAGCACGGTGGTTTACGGCAGAGCCAAAGCCGTGGTAGTAGCCACCGCAATGTCCACGGAAATGGGCAAGATCGCCAACGTACTTAACACCGCCAAGGAAGAGAAAACTCCCTTGCAGATAAAGATGGCGTCGCTCAGCAAGATACTTACCTTTATCGTCATAGGTATCTGCGTCATCATTTTTATCGCTAAATTTATCGGCGCGGGCGGACAGTTTACGCTGGACGTAGTGCTGGACAGCTTTATGGTGGCAATAGGTCTTGCCGTGGCTGCCATTCCCGAAGGTCTGGCGACGGTTGTTACCATAGTTTTGTCCATAGGCGTCACCAACATGAGCAAGAAAAACGCCATCATACGCAAGATGACGGCGGTAGAAACGCTGGGCTGCGCCGAAATTATATGTTCGGACAAGACGGGCACTCTTACGCAAAACAAGATGACCGTCGTAGAGGACTACACCTTCGACAAACCGCTGCTTGCCACCGCCATGGCGCTGTGCAGCGACGCCACGCTGGTGGAAGGCAAAGCCGTGGGCGAACCCACCGAATGTGCGCTGGTCAACTACGCCAACGAAAACGAGCTTCCCAAGGATACGTTGGAAGAGGCTCAGCCGCGCATTGCCGAGGCTCCCTTTGACAGTATGCGCAAGATGATGTCCACCCTGCACAAGACGGATACGGGCGTCATACAGTACACCAAGGGCGCCCCCGACGAAATAGTGGCAAGGTGCGACCGCATTTGGAAAGAGGGCAAAATTCTGCCCATGAGCGACAAGGACAGGAAGGAAATTCTTGCCCACAACGCCGAAATGGCAAACAACGCGCTGCGCGTGCTTGCCGCGGCGTTTACGGAATACCAAGCTTTGCCCGAGGACGTAAGTCCCGAAAAGATAGAGCGCAATCTGGTGTTTGTGGGACTGTGCGGAATGATAGATCCGGTGCGTCCCGAAGTTATCGACGCCATTGCGCAGTGCCGCACGGCGGGCATACGCCCCATTATGATAACGGGCGACCACATAGACACCGCCGTTGCCATAGCCAAACAGCTGGGCATAATCACCGACGCAAGTCAGGCGCTTTTGGGCGCAAAGCTGGACGAGATGTCCGACGAGGAATTTGAAAAGACGATAGCCAACTACTCGGTGTATGCCAGAGTTCAGCCGGAGCACAAGGTGCGCATAGTCACCACTTGGAAAAAACTGGGCAAGGTGTGCGCCATGACGGGGGACGGCGTCAACGACGCGCCCTCCATAAAGAGCGCCGACATAGGCGTGGGCATGGGCATTACCGGCACGGACGTTACCAAAAACACCGCCGATATGGTGCTTGCCGATGACAACTTTGCCACCATCGTTGCCGCCGTGGGCGAAGGCAGACGCATTTACGACAACATTCGCAAGTGTATTCAGTTTTTGCTTTCCTCCAACCTTGCGGAAGTAATTGCCATATTCGTGGCG
>DVOC01000056.1 GCA_018713905.1 Candidatus Fimimonas merdipullorum | reverse complement strand
TTTGCCTGCTGATAATTTTGGAACCGAATATGTCCATCACCATGTGCATGGCGGCGCTTATGGCTGTCATGCTGTTTTTGAGCGGCGTAAGGATAAAGCATTTTTTGCTGCTGTTGTGTCCGCTGGTTGCCGCCGTGCCGCTGTTGATAGTGGCAGAGCCCTACCGATTGCAGCGGCTTTTGGCGTTTTTGGATCCGTGGGCGTCCCCCAAGGATGAGGGGTACCAGCTGATACAGTCGCTGTACGCATTGGGGCGGGGAGGGTTTTTCGGCGTGGGACTGTTCAACGGCAGACAGAAATATCTGTTTCTGCCCTTTGCCGAAAGCGATTTCATACTGTCGGTGATAGGGGAGGAAACGGGACTTATAGGCTGTCTTGCGGTATTTTTGCTGTACTTCGTCGTCATTTTCAGGGGCATACGCATTGCCGCAAACTGTCGCGACAAATTCCGCTGCTATCTGGCGGCGGGCATTACGGCGGTAATAGCCGTGCAGTCCCTTTTGAACTTCGCCGTAGTTACGGGCAGTATTCCCCCTACGGGGCTGCCGCTGCCCTTCATAAGCTACGGCGGCACCTCTTTGGTGGTATTCCTGTCCGCCGCAGGCATACTTTTAAACCTGTCGGCGGAAATAAAAAGCAGGGAGGGTGTGGTATGGATTACCTGATAGGCGGAGGGCATAGGCTAAATGGCGAAGTGACGGCGTCCGGTTGTAAAAACGCCGTGCTGCCGTTGCTTGCCGCTTCCGTGCTTACGGACGAGCCGATGGTGTTTTGCAACTGTCCCGACATAGCCGACGTACGCAATATGCTGTTGCTGTTGCAGGCAACGGGAAAACACACGGATTTTTGCGACGGCAGCATAACGGTAAGCGGAAAAGCCTCCAACAACCTTTTGCCCGCCGCATTATGTGCGCGCCTGCGCGGTTCCGGACTGCTGCTCGGAAGTCTGTTGGCAAAAACGGGCGGTGCGTCGTTGCCGCAATCGGGCGGCTGCGCCATAGGGGACAGACCTATGGACATACATATCGACGGCTTGCGGGCGCTGGGGGCGGAGGTAAGCGAGCGAAAGGGTATTTGCTGCCGCGGAAGCATAGCGGGAGGCAGATATCGGCTGCGTATGCCCAGCGTGGGCGCAACGGAAAATCTGCTGTGCGCAGCCGCCGCCTGCGTCCACCCCGTTACGTTGGAAAACTGTGCCGTCGAACCGGAGGTGGAGCAGCTGCAACAGGTGTTGCAAAGCATGGGCGCGGAAATAACGGGCATGGGTACCTCCACGGTGACGGTGAGGGGAGGCAGACTACACGGGTGCAGCGCAGAGGTGATACCGGACAGGATAGAGTGCGCCACCTATCTTGCCACGTGCGCCGCCGTCGGCGGTAAGGTCACGGTCAAAAGGTGCGTTCCCCGTCACCTCGGCGCGTTTTTGCCCCTTATGAAGGGCAGGTTTCACATAGAGGAAGGGCAGGATTGCATAACTATTTGCTCCGACGGCGTTTTCGAGGGGTTCGGCTATATTTCCACAGCGCCGTACCCCGGGTTTCACACCGATTTACAGCAGATAACCGCAGCCCTTGCCGCTGTCGCCTGCGGCAAAACCGTCATAGTGGAAAACATGTTTGAAAACAGACTGACTCACAACGCTTCTCAGCTTGCCCTTATGGGAGCGAACATCACCGTCAGGGGCAGAAGAGCGGAAATATTCGGCTCAAAGCTGCACGGAGCGTGCGTCACCGCGGCGGATCTGCGCGGCGGAGCGGCATTGGTGACGGCGGCGCTTGCGGCGAAGGGGCAGAGCAGAGTGCGTTGTGCAAATCATATCTTGCGCGGATACGAAAACTTCGAGCAGAAGCTTTCCCGTCTGGGTGCGGATATCCGTGCTATCGAAGACTAAACCGCGCCCGCTGCGGCGTTACCGCGGATGTTGTTGCCTTTGTTTGCCGCGGCGGGGGTACGACGCTTGGCGCGGTTTCAACCGTTCCCGTCAGGCGACGGCGTGCGACGGGGCGGCAGGGTTAACGTGTTGCCCCTTATTAGGCAAAAAGCTCTGCGTTGCAATGTGTCGCACGCCTGCTTGCCCGTAAAAAATTTGCGCCGTTATCGGGGGCGGCGGACGTAAATATGTCGCCGTGCGCAACGCCCTTTTTGCTCCGCGCGAGCGCAGGAATAATAATACCGCATTCTTATTGACAAAAAAGCGTTAAAAAAGTATAATTACATTTATAAAGCAAGCGGAGCATGACTATTTGTGCTCCGTTGCTAATCGGGAGTAACCAGTGAAAAGCAAAAAGCTGCTGACTTTGATAATAATATTTTCGGTAGTGTTGGTGATAATAGTCGTTTTCACCAGCGTTTTTACCGTACGTCAGGCGCTGCCCGTGTATCACAATTTTGAGGGCGGACAGATGGCGTCGGTGGAAGGCGCGCCTACCGAAAACGACGTGTTGCAATTTGCCAGAGGCAAAAGCGTGTTCTTTTTGGACAAGCAAACGGTGATAGATCAGCTGAATCAGGCGTTTCCGCAGTGGCACGCCATAGGCATAGTTATAAATTTCCCCAATATCGTAGAGGTGCATTTCGTGCAGCGCGTGGCGGTAGTCAAGCTTAACGTCAGCGGCGCGGACGTGTATCTGGACAGCATGGGCTACGTGGTGGACGCGCCCACGGACGGCAGCGTTCCCATGGATATTACCAGCGCTATTGCCGCGCCCAGTTCGGCAAGGGTAAACGAAAAGGGTAAAAAGTTCCAGTTCCAAGACGAGGTAAACAACTACCGTCTTGGTTGCGTGTTGGAAACGATAATGGCGCTGTGGCAGTGTAATACGGAGATAGAGGATATTCCCGCCGTACTGGGCAAGAGCGACGTGTTTACCTTTGACGCCGAGGGTTCTATGACCATCACCACCCGCGCGGGAGCAAAAATTTACGTTATGTCTCCCGACGTGGATCTTACGGAAAAGATGATAAAGGCGTTCAGCGTGTACTGCGACGATTCCTACGATTTGCAGAAGAACGGCGCGGAGATCACCGTCTGGCCGGACGGCAAGGTAACTACTCCGCAGCAGTAGCCAAAGGGGCGCCGCGCCGTGGCGGGGCGTCTGAAAATTAAGGAAGGTACCTATGAAAAACAGTTTTATTACCATTCTGGATTTCGGATCCAGCAAAATAACCTGCATGGCTGCCTCCAAGGTGGCGGGAAGGGAAGATTTTCTTATTCGCGCGGTAGGTCAGAGTTCCTACAACGGCTTTGACGAAAATTCTTGGTACGAGCCGGACAAGCTTGCCGAGGCGGTTACCGACGCCATAAGTCAGGTGGAAAGAAAGACGGAAACGACTGTTCGCGAGCTGTACGTCGGCGTTCCCGGGGCGTTTTGCGCGACGGCAACGGGCGAGGCGTCTTTGACCTTCCACTCCAAAAAGAAGATAGATTCCGACGACGTCAAGGAATTGGTGGAAAAAGCCAAAATTTACGACAACGTTTCCGACTATCTGGCGTTGGAGGGAAAACCGGTGTATTTCATTTTGGACGGAGTGCTTAAAAACTACGATCCGGTGGGCAGCGTCGCCTCCAAGATAACGGCGCTGGTATCCTTTTCCTTCATAAAGAACACTTTCCGCAATTCCGTGTCCCCGATACTTTTGGACAAGGGCATAAAAAAGGTGACGTACGTCAACGCCTGCGACGCAGAGGCGCAGTTTGTGGCTCAGTCCTGCGGCTGCATAGACTATTGCATTGTGGTGGACGTGGGACACATAACCACCAACGTAATGCTGTGCGGCGGCAAAAGTTTGCTGTTTTCCCGCTCCTTTGCATTGGGCAGCGGATACCTTGCCAGCGACTTGTGTCAGGTAGAGGGGTGCAGCTACGGCGTGGCAATGTCGGCGTTATCCAAAGTGAATTTCAGTCTGGAATTCAAGGAAGGAGATTGCTACAACGTCAACGGCACCGCATTGGACGCGCGCCGCACCAACGAGATACTCAAAGCGCGCATAGCGCAGATAGCCGACTACATTGTCAAGAGCTTTCAGTATTGCGACAAGGAAATTCCCTACAACACCCCGATAGTGCTCACCGGCGGCGGACTCACCTACCTGAGGGGCGGGGCGCACCTGCTTTCGGAGTATCTGGGTAAAAACGTCAGAGTGTACGAAAGCGTAAATCCCCAGACAAACAGAAACGAATACGTGTCGTGCTACGGCGTGATAAGAGAAGCAATAAATCAAAACAGCGTCAAAAACGGATTTTTTTCGTTTTTCCGTAAGTAAAACAAGGAGTAAAACATATTATGGAAGGTAACGGAAACATAGCAAGAATACTTGTGATAGGCATCGGCGGCGGCGGCGGAAACGCCGTAAACGCCATGGTGAAGGAAGACATAAAGGAAGTGGAGTTTTTAGCGCTCAACACCGATAAGCAGGCTTTGAGCGGCGTAAACGCCAAAAGACTTGCCATAGGCGAAAAGCTTACCAAAGGGCTGGGAGCGGGAGCAAACCCCGAAATAGGCCGTCAGGCGGCGGAGGAAAGCCGCGACGTCATTCAAGGGCTTATGGAAGGGGCGGATCTCGTGTTCATTGCGGCAGGCATGGGCGGCGGCACCGGTACGGGAGCGGCTCCCGTAGTGGCGCAGATAGCCCGCGAACTGGGCATACTTACCGTTGCGGTGGTGACAAAGCCCTTCAATTTTGAAGGTCCTCGTCGCATGAAGCACGCCGAAATGGGCATAGATAACCTTAAAGGCAACGTGGACGCGCTGGTGATAGTGCAGAACGAAAAGCTTAACCGCGCCAAGGACTTCTCTATAAAGGACGCCTTTACCAAGGCGGACGAGGTGCTTATGCAGGGCATACTGGGCATAACGGAGATAGTCACGCAAAACGGCAGAATAAACCTCGACCTCGCCGACGTCAAATGCGCAATGCGCGACAGCGGTATGGCGCACATGGGTATAGGCGAAGGCAAGGGCAAAAACAAGACTATCGACGCAATTCGCAAAGCGGTGTATTCCCCTCTTTCCGAAACCACCATTCAGGGCGCTTCTAACCTTATGATATATTTCCGCGGCAGCGAAGACCTCACCTTGGAAGAAGTGAGCCTTGGCGTGCAGCTTGTGCGTCAGGTAATTTCCCCCAATGCCAACGTACTGTTCGGTGTGGGCTTTGACGACAATTTGAAGGACGAAGTGCGCGTAACGCTGATAGCCACAGGTTTTTCCGGCGGAAACGACGGCAAGGCGGCGTTTTTCAGCAGCGAGGCGGCTACGCAGGCGGCGGCGGACAACGTCAAGCGCCGTGCGGAAACGCCCGTGCAGGAAATGAACCCCGTGGACGCCATCTCTCGTCAGACCGTGCAGCAAAATTCTTCCAACATCTTCGGTGCTTCGACGCAGCACGCGTCTTCCGCGCCTCTTTCCGGCAACGTTTCCGTAGACGAAGATAAGAATATTCCCCCCTTCTTGCGCAAAATGAAGGGCTGAAAAGCATTTTGAGGGCAGCGACAAACGCTGCCCTTTTTTGCGCTTTTTTACATAACTGTTGCGTATCGTGGCACTCTGTATATTTTGTGCCGATTTTTCACACGAGTCATACGTGTTGCAGTTGACCGTCATGCCGCTTTTCCTATATGACTGTTGCGTGCCGAAGTTACCCTGTATCTGTCTTTTGCGCTGTTTTTAGTTATTAAGTGCGCTGTTTGTCGCTGCACTTGCATTCTTTATCTTTTACGCAGTCGTTTCGTAACGGAGTTTGCTCCGCGCTATTTTTTATACTTTTTCACACGAGTCATACGTGTTGCAGTTGACCGTCATGCCGTTTTTTCTGTATAGCTGTTGCGTGCCGCAGTTACCCTGTATCTGTCTTTTGCGCTGTTTTTAGTTATTAAGTGCGC
>DVOC01000055.1 GCA_018713905.1 Candidatus Fimimonas merdipullorum | reverse complement strand
CCGCCTTGGATATGCCTTTTGTCCATAAGGTTTTTGTTTCGGCTTTCATTCATATTTTTTTGTTCAACAGACAAATTTCTTTGCCTGCGACAAAGCCCGTTTGTACCAAGAAGGTCTGCCGTAAACAGTTGCGCATTTTACCTGAGAGTGTTTAGTCTATTTAACAAAGCGCAGGCTTTGTGTTTAGACAAGTAAATTTTTACTTTCCGCAAAGCCTGTTTGAGGGGAGCGATAGGGGCAGAGGTATGCTTTTTCTCCGCAACAAGCGCTTTAAGTTGCACGCATTTCGCGTCAAACGGCAAAAGTGGTGCGCCGACAAGTAAATCACCATGAGCGGAAAGGCGCGATGCTGCCGCGTTTGCGGAAAAATTATTGTTCGCAACAAAAAAACGCCCCCGCAAGGAGGGCGTGGCGCACGGCGTTTGTACGGGCGGACGATTCCGCCTTTGCATTTGTATGCCAAAAGGTCAGTAAATATAAATTCTTTCTTTCAGATAATTTTTCAGCTCCGAAAGAGGTATTCTTTCCTGTTGCATGGAATCTCTTTCGCGCACCGTCACGCAGCCGTCCTGCTCGGTGTCGAAGTCCACCGTCACGCAGAAGGGGGTGCCTATCTCGTCTTGGCGGCGGTAGCGTTTGCCAATGCTGCCTGCTTCGTCGTATTCGCATGTAAATTCCTTTATCAGGTCGTTGTATATCTCCGTCGCCTTTTCCGAAAGCTTTTTGGAAAGGGGCAGTACGCACGCCTTGACGGGGGCCAATTCGGGGTGCAGGTGCAAAACCACTCTCACGTCGTTTTCCCCAACCTGTTCCTCGTCGTAGGCGTTGGCAAGAAATGCCAAAAAGGCTCTGTCCGCGCCAAGGCTGGGCTCTATTACGTAGGGCACAAACTTTTCCCCCGTTATGGGATCGGTGTATTCCATATTTTCCCCCGATACCGTCTGGTGGCGCGTAAGGTCGTAGTCCGTTCTGTCCGCTATGCCCCAAAGCTCTCCCCAGCCGAAGGGGAATTTCACCTCGAAGTCGGTGGTGGCTTTGGAGTAAAACGCCAGTTCCTCCTTGTCATGGTCGCGCAGACGCAGGTTTTCCTCCTTCATTCCCAGCGAGATAAGCCAATTGTGGCAAAACTCCTTCCAATACTCGAACCATTGCAAATCGGTGCCCGGCTTGCAGAAGAATTCCAACTCCATCTGCTCAAATTCCCGTATGCGGAAGATAAAGTTTCCGGGGGTAATTTCGTTGCGGAAGGATTTGCCCACCTGTCCTATGCCGAAGGGCAGCTTTCTTCTGGTGGTGCGGCAGACGTTTTTGAAGTTCACGAATATGCCCTGCGCCGTTTCGGGACGAAGATACACCGTCGAAGCGGAGTCCTCCGTAACGCCGATAAAGGTTTTGAACATCAGGTTGAACTTTCTTATGGGGGTAAAGTCGCATTTCCCGCAGGAGGGGCAGCTTATGCCGTGCTCTGCTATGTACGCCGACATCTCCTCGTTGGTCATGCCTTCCACCGTCACGGGCAGCCCGTGCTTTGTCTGATACGCCTCTATCAGGTCGTCGGCGCGGTAGCGCGTTCTGCAATTCTTGCAGTCGATAAGGGGGTCGGAGAACCCTCCTATGTGTCCGCTGGCTTCCCACACCTTGGGGTTCATCAATATCGCGCTGTCAATGCCTACGTTCAAGGGGTTTTCCTTTACGAATTTTCTGTACCACACCTGCTTGATATTGTTCTTCATTTCCACTCCCAAAGGGCCGTAGTCCCACGAGTTGGAAAGACCGCCGTAAATTTCGCTGCCCGCATACACAAAGCCGCGTCCTTTGGCAAGGTTCACCAGTTTGTCCATAGTTAATTTCGACATAATTTTCTCCTGAATATGTTGGTAAAAACATTGTAGTATCAACAGATATTTTTGTCAAGCAAGTAGCGAGTCAAACGTCAGGGCGCCGCCGTCGGCAAGCCTTGCCGTTTCGTCTCGGTGCAATGGACTGTTCAAAAGAAGCGGCGGCGGGAATGCCCTCGGCAGCGACGGCAATTTGTAAGCTCAAAAGCGTTTGGAAAGAATTGCCGCGGGCATTGCGGCAGAGCGTTCAAAGCCTCGCCCCTCGTTGCCCTCGGGCGAAAATGCTTTTGTTTGAAAGGACGTCGTTCTTCCATAGTCTGTCTGTCGCTTTGTCGCCTTTTTCGGACGCAGTAATGAGCCTTGGCTTTGCCTTTCCTGTCCAAAACGTCCGTTGCGCTTTTGCAAAGTCGCACTTGTTAAGTTATTTTCAAGCCGCAAGCAATAAAATGTATAATAAGCCCACGCCGCGCGACGGTTTTTGTGCAGAAGCAAGTGAAAGACTGCGGAAGGAATAATTACCGACGAGCCTCTGCGCCGCACGATAGTTTTTGCCGTTGTTGCCAAAAAGGACGGCGTGTGGTATAATACTTATGTATGGGCGAAATTCTGCCCGCAAGGAGAGATATGAGAACTGGAAACCCCTCTTTAAGAAGAATATTCCGCCAGTCGCAGACGGGCGAAATACACGTAGAGTCGCAGCCGGCAACCTATTGGGGCATTGCTAAAAAGGCAATGCTGTTCGGCGGCATAACCATATTGTCCGCCATAGCGGTGCTCGTGGCTTTGAATTTTGCCTTTTACGGCAACAATCCCGAGGTGCTGACGGTGGTGTTGATAGGCGTGCTGTGCGGCGCTCTGCCCATGATAATAATATCCCTTGTCATCACCTTCGTGCCCAAAACGGTAAAGTTTTTAGGTCCCGTGTACGCTCTGTTTCAGGGCGCGACGCTGGGCATGCTGGTATTCAGCGTAGATCTTGCCTACCCCGGCATAGCGCTGGCGGCGGTATTGGGCACTCTTATAGTGTTCGTGCTGTGCGTGGCGTTGAATAAGCTGCTGGAAGTCAGAATAAGCGGCAAGGTCATGCGCGTCGCCCTTATATCCTTCGTCAGCCTCGTGGTGCTGGAGCTGGGACTTTTCGTAGCGTCGCTGTTTGTGACGGAGCTGAACGGGCTGTTCACGCAGGCGTATTTGTGGATACAGCTGGCAATAAGCGCGGTGTGCATAATTTACGCCACGATACTGCTTATGTGGGATTTGCAGACTGCGGACGCCATAGTGCAGTCTGGCGCGGACAAAAAGCACGAGTGGATGGTGGCTTTTTCCATCGTCGTCACGCTGGTGTATCTGTACGTGGAAATTCTGGAATTACTGCTGAGGCTGCTTGCCATATTCGGGAGGCGCAGTAACTGATGAGCGCAAGTCAGATTTTCGTGGATAAGCCCACCCGTCTGTTGGAAAACGGCGTCATCAAAACTCCGGGATATTCCACTCATATGAATTTCATCTACGACAACAGGGCGATACGCACCCTGCGCCTGAAAGAGTGGGATTTTTACCAGATAAATTGCGTCGATTTTGTGGTGCAGATAGTCATAGGCAACGTTTCCTATGCCGCGCAGGTGTCGGCAACGGTGCTCAACCTCAAAACGGGGCAGCGCAAAAGCCTTTCCAAGCTTACCTTCAACACCCGCAAAATAAAAAAAGCAATGCCCTCTAACCCCGAAAAGCCCTGCGTTCTGCAATGGTTCGATCCGGAAATAAAGGCGCAGTTCGAGGTGGCAAACGGGTACCGCAGGCTGACGCTGTCGCAGTGGGACAAAACGCGGGTGCGCGCGGAAATAGACGTGACGCTCACCAACGCCGCCTTTTCCAAGGAAAAAATGGTCATCGCCACTCCTATGGAAAAGGGCTGGTATCTCAACTACAAGGAAAATTGCTTTGTGGCAAACGGCTACTGCCGCATAGAGGACGTGGAAGTAAACGTCGTCAACGGCTTCGGTCTGTTGGACTGGGGACGGGGCATATGGCCGTACAAGCACAGCTGGGTGTGGGGCAACGGCAGCACCGTCGTAGACGGCAAATTTTTCGGCTTCAATATCGGCTGGGGCTTCGGAGATACCTCCGCCGCCACGGAAAATATGTTTTTCTACGACAACAAGGCGTACAAGCTGGGCGAAGTCAGGGAAATAAAGGTAGGGGACGACTTCCGCTACACCGACAAGGAAAAGAAGTTTGTGTTCAAGGTAAAACGGCTGTACGACAACTACACTCACACCAAAATGCTGTGGGTAAACAATTCCTGCCATCAGGTGTTCGGGCTGTGGAGCGGCGAGGTCACCTTCCCCGACGGCAAAAAACTCAAAATTCCCGCCTTTACGGCGTTTTGCGAGCACGCCGACAACAAGTGGTAAAGGGCGCGGCGGCTTGTCCTTTTTTCACGTAATGCGTCAAGCAAAAAAAAACGACGTCTGTACAAAAAAAGTACAGACGTCTTTCGTTTTTATGTACACAGTCTATTGTTTTTCAAGGTATTTGCGGCGTGTGGCGCAGCCTCCCCGCAGGTATCTTTCCTCCCAGTTGTTGCGCAAAACGCGCTGCACCTTGTCGTACAACGCTTCGTCCAGTAGCGCCAACCTCTCGGACAGATCCTTGTGAGCGGTGGATTTGCTGACGCAAAAAACCTTTGCCGCCTGCCTTACGGTGCACCTTCTGCTTATCACCAGCATTGCCATTTCCAGCGTTCTGCGCCTTACGTATTCCCGCAAAATTTTCTCCGCAGTTACATTGTACGGCGCGGCTGTGCAAAAAATTACTGTTTTTTGTTCATGCCCCACAAATTGTATCTGTCGGGGTGCATCACGGCGTTGGCAATTCTGTCCGACACGTCGGGATACTTCACGGCAACGTCTTTCAGCAGCTTTTTCATCTCCTCCCGCTGCGAACGTTTGTCGGCGGGGCAGGGGTTTTTGCACACCGGAAGCGTCTTGGCAAGCCCCGCTATTTCCCTTTCGGAAACGTACACAAGCGGACGTATCAGCGTGACGTCGCTGCGCGACATATAGGATACCGGCTGAAAGGTACTCAGCCTGCCCTCGAACATAAGGCTGAGCATAAAGGTGTCCACTACGTCGTTTTTGTGGTGTCCCAGCGCCAGCTTGTTGTAGCCCATCTCGTTTATTACGGAATTCAACGCCCCTCTCCTCATCTTGGCGCACAGACTGCAAGGGTTTTTCTCCTTCCTTACGTCGAAAATTATCTCCGCAATATCCGTCTTTTCGCGGCGGTAGTTCACACCCAGCTCTTCGCAGAACCTTTCCACGGGGGAAAAATCGCTGTCGGCAAAGCCCATGTCCACCGTGACGGCGCAAAGCTCAAAGGCGTGTTCGGAAAATTTTTGGTATGCGCAAAGCAGCTGCAACAGCGCAAGGCTGTCCTTGCCTCCGCTAACTCCCACGGCGATTTTGTCGCCGCTGTGTATCATGTCGAAGTCGTTTATCGCTCTGCGCATCAGCGAAAGCAGTTTCTGTATCATTTTTTCTCCTTACCCCCAAATTGTATTGCAAATTGCAAAACTTTTCAACTGTTTTGGCAAAATTTTTCGGGCAACAGGCTTAAAACAGTTTACAAAATAAATGAGAAATGTTATCATTTATTTAATCAAGGAGGTAAAGCGTGAGATATTCCCGACAGCGTGAAGCAGTGTACAACGTGCTCTGTTCCACCGACAGTCATCCCGACGTGGCTTACGTTTACAGTCAGGTGCGGAAAATAATTCCCTCCATAAGTCTTGGCACGGTGTACCGCAATCTGGCGGAACTTTGCAAGGCGGGCAGGGTGCGCAAGCTGGGCGTCAGCTATGCCGAAAGGTACGACGCCAACGTAAGTGCGCATTCTCACTTTGTCTGCACCGAGTGCGGCAGGATATGCGATCTTCCCGCCGCTCGCTGCGACGCGGAATGCGACTGCGGAAAAGTGGACAGAATAGACGTAGTGCTGTACGGGCTGTGCTGCGAATGTCAAAGCGCAGACGCCGCCGAAAATATAAAAGGAGGAAGCGCAGAATGAAGAAATGGGTTTGCACCGTTTGCGGATACGTGCACGAAGGCGATCAACCGCCCGAAGTGTGTCCTCTTTGCGGAGTAGATTCTTCCAATTTTGAGGAAGTGGAGGAATAGTCTTGCCGCAACGTCGGCAACGGCGTAAAAAAGCTTTTTGCGGCGTAAAGCCAAAACGCCGCGCAAATAAAATAAGGAGAAAAGTTACTATGAAATTTGTTTGTTCCGTTTGCGGATACGTTTACGAAGGGGACGAGGCTCCCGAATTCTGCCCTCAGTGCAAAGCGCCTAAGGAAAAATTCATTGCGCAGACCGATGAAATGACGTGGGCTGCCGAACACGTTGTGGGCGTTGCGCAGGGCGCACCCATGGACGTCATCGAAGACCTTCGCAACAACTTCCAAGGCGAATGCACCGAAGTGGGTATGTATCTTGCCATGGCAAGAGTGGCTCATCGCGAGGGATATCCCGAAATAGGGCTTTATTGGGAAAAGGCAGCGTGGGAAGAAGCCGAGCACGCTGCAAAGTTTGCCGAACTGCTGGGCGAAGTGGTTACCGACAGCACGGCTAAAAACCTTGCTATGCGTATCGAGGCGGAAAACGGCGCCACTATGGGCAAAACGCAGCTGGCAAAGCGCGCCAAGGAGCTCAACCTCGACGCCATTCACGACACCGTTCACGAGATGGCTCGCGACGAAGCGCGTCACGGCAAGGCTTTCCAAGGCTTGTACAACCGCTACTTCAAAAAGTAATTCTGACGGATAAAACAAAAAGACGGACAACGCAGTCCGTCTTTTGTTTTGCGTTGCGGCGAAGTTGCTTTATACGGTGCGGCGCGTGTAAAGGGACGGTTCGTTTCTTGAAGCGCAGCGCTCGGCAAATGCTGTTGTAAGTGCGGGGCAAGCGCGGCGGAAAAACAAAATTGCCCTTCGTCGGCAATCTGCCGAAAAGTGCGCCGCCTGCGGGGACGTCACGCCATGGGCCGCGCCCTTTGCAAGTGTATTTAGTGGCGCTGTGTGCCGCCGTAACGCTCTGAAAAGGTGCAAAGCCGCCGCCAAAAGCGAAAAAACCGCCAACCGTTTCAAAACCGTTGACGATATTGCACTTTTTTGCTATCATATCGGTGACGCCAAAGGCGTCGTAAATAAATAGCGCAAATTCAAGGGAAGTATTTACACTTCCCGTTTTGGTCTATGCCGCAGCGTGCGGCAAAAAATATATGTTATTCGATCTAAGCACATACGAAGGCATAGTTTCCTTCATTTTCACAATAATAACCGCCATTTTGGCATTGCCTACGGCGTATATGACGGTGTTCATGCTGATAGGGCTGTTTACCAGAAAAACCTATCCTCACGTGCAGAACAAGGGCAACTACGGCGTGGTCATTTCCGCCCGCAACGAGGAAAAGGTGGTGGGCAACCTTATAGCCAGCGTGCGCGGCAACGACTATCCGCAGCAGCGGCTCACTATATTCGTCATTGCGCACAACTGCACCGACAAAACGGCGCAGGTGGCAAGGCAGGCGGGCGCCGTGGTGTACGAGTACAACAACCCTGACGAGCGTACCAAGGGATATGCCCTCAAATACCTGTTTTCGCAGATAGAAAAGGACTACGGTATTCAGACCTTCGACGGCTATCTTATGCTGGACGCCGACAACATCGTTTCGGAAAACTACGTGGACAAGATGAACGACGCCTTTATGTATTGGAAGGGACAAAGCGCCATAACCTCCTTCCGAAACAGCAAAAACTTCGGGCAGAACGTAATGTCGGGGTTGTACGGCTTGCATTTTGCCAGCGGCTGCCGCTACGAAAGCCGCGGCAGAACGGTGTGCGGCTGTTCGGCAAGGGTGCAGGGCACCGGCTTTCTTATCCCCTCCTTCATACTTAAAGACGGCTGGAAGTACGTCACTCTTACCGAAGACTGGGAGTTTACCGCAGATCAGATATTGGAAGGCAACAGAATACGCTATTGCGACGAAGCGGAGTTCTGGGACGAACAGCCTACCACCACAAAGATAATGCTGCGTCAGCGGCTGCGTTGGGCAAAGGGACACCTGTTGGTGTTCTTCGGCAAGTCCCGTCAGCTGTTTTGCAGCCTGTTCAGGCGCAAAACCAAGTGCCGCGGTTCGGCATACGACATTCTGGCGTGTATCATTCCCTACGCCGTCATAGGGCTTTTTGCCGGAATAATACAGTTCATATTGCTTTCGCCCCTTTTCGGAGTGCCCTTTTTGAACGGACAGTCGGTGGGCGAATACGCGCAAAGCAAATGGGTGTCGTGGGTGATATCTCTTGCGGCGGCGTACCTGTCCTACGCGGTGCCGGCGGCGCTGCTGTTCATTGTCGAGCGCAAACGCATAAGAGGTCTTTCGGCAGGCAGAAAGGTAGCAATCGTGCTGCTGTGGCCGCTGTTCAATTTGCTCAACCTGCCCTTGCAGGTGGTGGCGCTGTTCAAAAAGGTGGAGTGGAAGGTCATTCCCCACGAAGCGGCGATAACGCACGAAACACTTAACGAGCAGGTGCGGCAGGCGGAACAGGCGCAGCAGGTTGCAGCTGCCAAGGCTCGTCCGCAGGACGTAAAGGAAAAATAAAAAACCAAGCCCGACTTCGGTCGGGCTATTTTTATGCCCGTGGCAAAATCCGTTTGTCCTGCGCAGGCGTCCGCGTTTTACAGGCCGTACACTTGCCGCAATGTGCAAGCCTGTCCGCGGAAAGCACGCGACCTGCCCAAAGCGTTCCCTCCGTCACGTCGGCGTCCCGCCGAGCCTTGACGCGCGTTCTGTCAAAAGTTACTGTTGCAATGGCGCAGTATTTGTTGTATAATAATATAAAATACGGGAGGTGCTTTGCAGGTGATCAAAAGAAAAACGTTCCGACACACGTTGGGGCTGGCTTTGTCCGGCGGCGGCACAAGGGGATTTGCCCACCTTGGTGTTTTCCGCGCCTTCGAGCAGTGTCACGTTCCCGTTTCCTGCGTGGCGGGCACCAGCGCAGGCAGCATAATGGGCGCCTTTCTGTGCGCCGGTATACCTTGGCAGGAAGTCATCGTGCAGGCAAAGGCAGTCACCAAAAAGGATCTGATAAACAAACGTTGGGTGATAGGCTCGTCCTCCTCTAATATCGAAAGCATAGCAAAGCGTCTTTTGGGGGACGTCACCTTCGAACAGCTGAAAATCCCCTTCCGAGCCGTGGCGGTAGACATAGCCACAGGCAGCGAGGTGGTGCTCAACAGCGGCAGCGTAGCCAAAGCCGTTTCCGCAAGCAGCGCCGTTCCCGTGCTGTTTTCCCCCGTAAAAACAGACGGTATGGTGCTGGTGGACGGCGGATTGCTGAACAATATGCCTGCCGACGTGTGCCGCGAAATGGGCGCGGATGTGGTGGTATCGGTGGATCTCAACCACACCAGAGGCAGCGGCACCTCCTCCGACAAGCTGTTGGACACCATTGTCGCCGTGTGGGATATCACCGCCAAGGGCACGGTGCTCAAAGGACAGCTTAACAGCGACGTGATAATCACCCCCGAGCTTGCCGACTACAAAAATACCAAATTAGAGGGCATAGAGGAAATGGCGGAGGAGGGATACCGCGCCGCTATGGAAAAAATGCCGCAGATACAGCAACTGTTGAATACCAAATTCTGAGGTGGAATATGAAAAAATCGGTAATTGCATTGGTTCTTGTGCTGGCGGCGTTGGTTGCGGTCACTCTGTTTGCCGCATGCGACGTCACCTACACCTATTATTTTGAGCCCAACTACGACGGGGCGGAGCAAATCACCGTCACGGTGCAGCTGGGCGAAGAGATTACTCCGCCCGAGGTGGAAAGAGCGGGGTATCACCTTGAAGGGTGGTACACCGACAGCGAATGCACCATACCCTACAATCCGTTGGGCACGGTGCTCAACGGACAGCGCTTTTACGCCAAGTGGGCGGCGCTTCCCACGGAAATAATTGCAGAGTTCGATGGCGAAGTGTTTGTGGGCGACGTTATCCGCAAGGAGGATATCACCGTCACCGTTCTCTACTTCGACGGCACAAGCGCAACGGTTACCGACTTCGAGGCAAACGTAGACGTCACCGACAGCGCCGGCACCAAAAACGTAAGCGTAAAGTACACCGAAAAGGGCGTCACGCTCACCACCACGGCTGTGGTGGTGGTCAAGCAACCCGCGCTTTCCCGCATTACTGCGGAATACGTGGGCGAGCCTGTCCTTGTGGGCGGCACGTTTAACGTAGACGACCTCGTGGTGACGGCTTACTACGAAAACGGTCATTCGACGCGGGTGGAAAACTTCTCCTACAACAGCTTTTCCTCCGATTCGGCAGGGGCGCAGGTGCTGGAAATATCCTACACCGAATCGGGCGTCACCAAAGAATGCAGCGTCACCATCATGGTGGTGGACGAGTCGGCGGTGGCAAGCGGTTCGCTGTCCATTCATTTTCTGGAATTGGGCAACAAGTACACAGGCGACAGCGTGTACGTAAAGGCGGGCGACACCGACATTCTTATCGACGCAGGCAGCCGCAAGGACAGCGCCTCTACCATAGCCGACTATATCGACGACTACTGCACCGACGGCGTGCTGGAATACGTCATAGTCACCCACGCCCATCAGGACCATATAGCGGGCTTTGTGGGTTCGAGCAGCGACACGGGTATTTTTGAAAGGTACGAATGCGAAAACATCATCGAGTTTGCCCGTACCAACGCCACCACACAGATATACGAGGACTACTGCGAGGCGCGCAACGCCGAAATCGCCGCGGGCGCAAACTGCTATACGGCGTTAGACTGCGTCAACAACACCAACGGCGCGCAAAAGGTGTACGACGTCTCCGGCGACGGCAGCATCACCATGGAAATACTGTATCAGGACTTTTACGAGAAGGACACGAGCAACGAAAACGACTACTCGGTGTGCGTACTGATAACGCAGGGGCAAAATCACTACCTGTTTACCGGCGACCTTGAAGGGGAAGGGGAAGAATCGCTTGTGGCAAACAACCCCGATCTGCCCGAAGTGGTGTTGTACAAGGGCGGACATCACGGCTCCTACACGGCGGCGGGCGAAGTGCTTATGGCAAAAATCAAGCCGCAATACGTGTGCATCTGCACCTGCGCAGGCACGGTGGAATACACGCAGAATATGCAAAACACCTTCCCTGCGCAAGCCTTTATAGACAGAGTGGCTCCCTACACCGACAAGGTGTACGTCACCAGCCTCATGCACGTAAAGTACAACGAAAGCACCGGCAGATACACCAACGACTACGTGGAATCCATGAACGGCAACATCGTGTTCAGCTGCGAGGACGGAGTAATTTCTCTGCAATGCTCCAACAACGACCTCAAATTGAAGGATACCCAGTGGTTCAAGGAAAACAGGGTTTGCCCCGAGGCGTGGAAATAAAATGATAACCTTTTCTTTCGAGGGCACTTCCCACGGCGAAGGGTACCACGGCAAAATATGCGGACTGCCCAAAGGCTTCGCCTTTTCCGCACGGTACGTGGAAAAACAGCTTGCACTGCGCAAAAAGGGCGTGGGGCGCAGCGACAGACAGCAGTTTGCAGACAAGGTAATTTTCAAAAACGCCGTAGGCGACGAGGTAAAGGGGGAGAGCGTCGAGTTTTTCCTTCCCAACGCCCGTGTGGAAACCCGCGGCGAAATAACTGCGGTGCGCAGCGGCCACAGCGACGTTACGGGCAGGGCGCGTTTTCCCCATATGTCCGTTCGTCAAATTGCCGAAATAGCGTCGGCGCGCAACAGCGTATGCTACGTGGTGCTGGGCGCAATATGCAAACAGCTGCTGGAAAAGCAGGGTATTTTCACCTTTCACTATACACAGCGCATAGGGGGCGTGTCCTCTAAAAACAAATACGTATTCGGAAAATCCGAACAGCAGCCGCATTTCGAGCAGCTGCATTGCCCTTGCAGATACGCCACCTCGCTCATGCTGGAAAAGATAAAAAAGGCAAAAGCCGAGGGCAACAGTCTTGGCGGCATTGCCGTAGCGGGAGCTGTTGGCGTGCCTATGGGAGTGGGGGAAATTTTGCCCTACGCCTCCCGTCTGGACGCGCAGATAGCGGCAAACCTTGTGGGAATACCGTCGGTAAAGGGCATTGTTTTCGGCAGCGGCGAAAAGCTTGCCGATATGGACGGCGTTTCCGCCCACGACAGGTTGACGGTGCAGGACGGCGAAATAGTCTATGCCGAAAACAAGTGCGGCGGCATAGTGGGCGGAGTTTCCAACGGCAGAGATATCCTTTGCCGCCTTTTCGTAAAACCTGTCCCCACCGTAAAGGGAGTGGAAACGGTAGACTGCGTCACCCTTCAAAGCGTGGTGCAGCACACCGAAAGGGCGGACGTATGCGTTGTGCCCAACGTCGGAGTAATTGCCGAAAATATTTTGGCATACGTCATTGCCAATCAGATGCTGCGGCAAAAACTGCTGTAAAGTCAGGCAGACTCGTTGTTGAGAGGAAAATACAATGCCTCTTGTGCAGTTCAAGGACAAAAATAGGCTGAAGGGTAAAACCGTTTTGCTGAAAAAACAACGAGCAGCAAGGTGTTGTGAAGCCTCTGTGTATATTGCAGCACCCCTGATCTGAAAGAACGATACTCCGTTGTTCCGAGTCGGCAGGTGCAGACGGACACTAATTTTGTCATGCTTGTGCTACGATTTGCATTCACCAAAAATCAACTTCAAAAAATTCGGAGAAACGAGATACGTATGGGCGAAACGGCGTTATGAGGAAAGGAATGAAAATATCCATAAGATTCTTTAACGATAGGGAAGTGCGCGCCGCGTGGAACGAAGAAAACAGCAAATGGTATTTCAGCGTTCTTGACGTTATCGGTGCAATCAGGAATGAGAGTAGTTATGAAAAGTGCCGTAACTATTGGAAATACCTGAAAGCAAAGCTGAAGAAAGAAAACAGTGAGTTGGTTAGTGTCACTACCCAACTGAAACTGACGGCCGCCGATGGTAAAAAGTATATGTCGGACGCTTTGGACTCCGACGGAGTAATAAAACTGGCGGCAGAATTTCCTAGCAAAATCGGCGCTGAGTTTATCTCGTGGTTTACGCAGTCGGATGATACTATCGACGGCAAAAGCAAGCAAAAAGCATACGCCTTGTATGACAGTTCTTTTATAGAGGCAATAGAAGTGGGTACCGTAAAAGGTTTGCGGCAAATCCACTCATACTTATTCGGCGGATTGTATGATTTTGCCGGACAAATTCGTACGATAAACATCGCAAAAGGCGGTTTTGCATTTGCGCCTGCCATGTACTTGCAGGAGAATTTGAAAATTATAGAAAAAATGCCGGAAGACACTCTGGAAAATATCGTTAAAAAATACGTTGAAATAAACGTCGCCCACCCCTTTATGGAGGGGAACGGACGGAGCGCGAGAATTTGGTTGGATCTGATTTTGAAAAAGAATCTAAAAAAATGTACCGATTGGAGTAAAATCGACAAACGGGAATACCTTATGGCAATGAGGGAAAGTCCCGTCAACCCAAGACATATTTACCGGCTGATAAAAGGCGCATTGACAGACGACATACACAATCGCGAAATCTTTATGAAAGGCATTGATTATTCCTACTATTATGAACAAGCCGACTGAGCGTCGATTGTCCCTAATATCGAACACGCAAATTAAAACGCATTTATAAATCATTCCGCAGATATGATATTTTTCAAAAAATTCGACGTAAGGGATTTTTCCCGCTGCGTGGTCGTCACCGACGAACACGTGGCAAAGCTGTACGGCATAACGCAAGCGTATCTTCTGCCCCGAGGAGAGCGGGCGAAGACCTTTTTTCATGCGCAAAAGCTTTGCCGTTGGCTGACGGACAACGCCGATAAGCACACTCTTATGGTGGCGGTGGGCGGCGGAAGCGTAGGGGACGTGGCGGGGTTCTGCGCCTCCGTTTTCAAACGGGGCATGCCTCTGTTGCAGGTGCCTACCACCCTGCTGGCGCAGGTAGACAGCGGCATAGGGGGCAAAACGGCGCTGGACGTGGCCGGAGTGAAAAACGCCGTCGGCACGTTTTGCGAGGCGGACACGCTCATCGACGTAAATTTCCTCGGCACCCTTTCGCCCGCACAGATGAAAAACGGCATGGCGGAGGTACTCAAATACCGCATGCTCACCGACGAGGCGGAGCAGGCGTATCAAAAAGGAAGCCTAAGCGAGCTGGTGCGTGTATGCGCCGACTACAAGCAGAAGGTGTGCCAAGCCGATCCCTTCGATAAGGGAGAGCGTCAGCAACTCAACTTCGGGCATACCGTGGGGCACGCATTGGAGCTGACCTGCGGGCTTTCCCACGGCAGAGCGGTGGCAAACGGCATCTACTACGAAACGCTGCTCGCCAAAAAAACGGGGCTTTGCGGGGAGGAATACGCCCGTCGCTGGCAGAGGGAGGCAAAAAAGCTGTTTCCCCTTCAACCGCTTACCGAACAGGCGTTGCGGCTGATATTGCAGGACAAGAAAAACGTCAACGGCAAAGTGGGCTTCGTGCTGCCCTGCGAGGGCAAATTCGTCAAAATGCTGTACGACTACGAACAGGTGGAAAAACTGCTGCTAAATGATTAACTTCACTTCACAACATCAGGTGCGTCCCGAGTTTCTTACGGGGGACAAATCCATTTCTCACCGCGCCCTCATTCTGGCGGCAATTTCCGACGGCGTTTGCAAAATACGCAACCTTTCTCCCTGCGACGACGTGCGTGCGACCGTCGCCTGTCTGCGCAAATTGGGAGCGAAAATTTATTTGCGGAAAAACACCGCCACGGTGTATCCCATTGTCAAAGCCAACACCGACGTCACTTTCCATTGCCACAACAGCGGCACAACGGCGCGGCTGCTGGCGGGGGTGGTTGCAGGGCTGGGCATACGCGCCAAATTCACGGGGGACAAATCGTTGTCCGCCCGTCCCATGCTGCGCCTTTTGCAGCCGCTGCAAAGGCTGGGGGCGCAGGTAAGCTTTCCAAACGGGTGCATGTTTGAAATAATGCCTTCCGTGCTGCACGGCGGCAGGATAGAGGCTGAACACCCCTCCGCGCAGATAAAGGGAGCGGTGCTGCTTGCCGCTCTGTGCGCGGGACAATGCGTTACCTACCGTGAAATGGTGCCTACGCGCACTCACACGGAGGATATGATAGCGGCTTTCGGCGGCAAAATTTCCACAGGCAACGAGATCACTCTCTACCCCTGCGCCGTCGGGGCGTTCAGCTATTCCGTGCCTGACGATATGTCCTCTGCGGCGTTTCTTATGGCGATGGACTTGTTGGACGGAGTCAGCCACACCTATCGCAATTTGTGTCTTTCCGCCGAGCGGTGCGGATTTTTGGATATTCTGCAAAAAAGCGGCGTAAAGGTGGAACGGGACGTGCATAACGGCTGCGGCGACGTGCGCCTGTCGGGCAAGGTTGGCGAAATTTTCGCAGACGAGCAGGACGTCGTCAACGCCATAGACGAAATTCCCGTGCTTGCCGCCATTGCCTTGACCGTCAGGGGCAGACACGTCTTTTGCGGCGTGGAGGAACTGCGCAAAAAGGAGTGCGACAGGGTGCAGGCAATAATAGATACGGCGCATGCCTGCGGACAGAAAGCGCACTTTGACGGGCACAGTCTTGTGATAGAAAGCGACGGCGTCGTCAGGCGCAACGTGCGTTTTAACTCTTTTGGCGACCACCGCATGGCAATGAGTCAGGCGGTGCTGTGCCTGTCGGCATGCGGCGGCGGCAGCGTGGACGATTGGTGTTGCGAGGTGTCCTTTCCGGACTTTCTGAGGGCGGCGGGGGTAACGCCCCTCAACTTCGCCGTGGTGGGAAGGGACGTGTCCCGCAGTCTTTCTCCGCTGCTTATGCGCAACCTTGCCGAACACGCCAAGGTGTGCTGTACCTACAAAGCCATAAGCGTAGGCGGCGGCAAACTCAAAAAGGTGTTGCAGACGCTGGACGGGGCAAACGTCACCATGCCATATAAGGGCTTGGCGGCGGAAATTTACGGCGCCGATATTCCCGTAAACACCGTGGGCAAAAATATTGCTCCCCAAAGCACCGACGGCAAGGGCGCAGAAAGAGCGTGTCAACTTCACGGCATAGACCTTCGCGGCAAAAGCCTGTGGATATTGGGCGCAGGGGGAGCGGCGCAGGCGTGCGTTCACTATCTGTCGCAGTTGGGGTGCAGAATGCAGGTGTTCAACCGCACTCCGCAAAAGGCGCGGATATTGACGGAAAAATACCGCCTTACGACAGTTCCCGCTCCCGACGGAGTGCTGAGCTTTGTGCCCGACTGCAAGTGGGAGAGAGCTTTCCCTCTGCCTCAAAGCGCAGGCTTCGTGCTGGTGGCGGCATACGGCGGCGGCAGTGGTCTGGCGGAAAAAGCCGCCAAGCGAGGCATAACGGTGGTGGACGGCAAGGAAATGCTGTACTTTCAGGGCGCGGAAAGCTTTGCGCTGTGGACGGGCACGCAGGTGCAAAACGACTACCCGTCCTTCAAAGGAGATTGCGATGAAATTACTTTTGCTTAACGGTGTCAACATGAACATGCTGGGCAGGCGCGACGTCGCCCTTTACGGCAGCGACACCCTTGAGGAGTTAGAAAACAAGATAAGGCGTTACGCCGCTTCGCTGGGAATAGAGGTGGAGTGCCGTCAGCATAACTGCGAAGGCGCGCTGGTGGAGGAGCTGCAAAACACCAACGCCGACGGAGTGATACTTAACGCCGGCGCATACAGTCATTACAGCATTGCGCTGCGCGATTGCATAGAGTGTATCTCCGTGCCCGTAGCGGAGGTGCATATGACGGATATTTCCAAACGTGAGCCCTTTCGCCGCACCGACGTATTGAAGGAGGTGTGCGCAGGCTATTTCTGCGGCAAGGGGATAGAAAGCTATATGGAAGCCGTGCGCTTTTTTGCAAAATGAAAGTGGTTCTGATAGGCTTTTCCGCAAGCGGAAAATCTGCCGCCGGCGCATTGCTTGCGGAAAAATTGTCTTTGAAATTTATCGATACCGATTGGGAAATAGTCAAAACTCACGGCAGCGTGCAAGGCATATTCGCCCGTATGGGCGAACAGGGCTTCCGCCGTCTGGAAGAGGAAGTGCTGCTGCGCCTGCGGAACGAGGACAACTGCGTCATCGCCTGCGGCGGCGGCAGCGTGCTGTGCCCCTCCTTTGGCGAGGCTGCAAAAGACGCCTTTGTAGTGTGGCTCAAAGCCTCTGCGCAGGCTATCCTTTCCCGTCTGGACGGCAGCAGACCCCTTTTGTGGGGGCTGGACGAAAATCAGCTGCGAGCGTTCATGGCGGAAAGGGAGAGTGCGTACAAGTTCTTCGCCGGCAGCGTCGTGGACACCTCCGACAAAACTCCCGCAGAAACGGCGGACAGCATAGCCGAGCTGCTGAAAAACGCAAGCGACGCGGCACAACGCTGAACGCACAGCAACAAAACAAGAACGGGCGCGAACCTGCCTGCACTGTGCCGCAGGTTCGCGCCTTTGCCACGTCTTTTGCAAAAGCAACGCCCTGCGTCCTGCGCGCTGTTTGTCGGCGACGGTGGTGCAAACTCCTCGCAGGCTTCCGTCCGGCTCCGGCTCACGTCCGAGTTACTTGCCGCCATAAAACGCAATGTGTAACGACAGAATATTAAAAAACATATAAGCAACAAACGCAGCAAAAGCCTTTGCGGCTTTCCGTCACGAATTATTTATGAATATTGATGACGAACACGGCGCATAACGAAAAAATATTGAAAAAGCAAAAACAACAAATACCGCAAAAGAGTATGCAGGTGATCCGTTCCGAATTATTCCCGATCGTTGACGGGCGCAGTACGCAGCGGAAGAATATTGAAAATTAAACGCAGCAAAAGCCATTGCAGGTATCCGCTGCGAATTATTTCCTATTATTGCCTAACGCCGTGCACGGCAGAAGAATCTAAAAAACAAAAAGGATATAAGTAAAGGTAAGTTATCAAACCTTTACAATAACTACGGTCGGGCAACGGGGCAACGTGCGCAAAACAGCTATGTCCCAGCCCTTTACGGCAACAAAAAAACGCAGTCGGTGTGACTGCGTTTTTAGTTTGTGTGTGTCGTTACACGTTGTTGCGTCTGCGGAATATGCGTATTACCAGCACTACCAGCAGTGCGCACACCAGCGCCACGCTGGAAATTACCGACAGCAGCAAGCCTACGTCTACCGGCTGCTTTTCTGCGGGCGTTTCCTCTGCGTCTTCGGTGGTATCTTCCGCCATGGCTTCCTCTACCAACGCTTCCCAATCGGGCTGGTAAATATCGACGTTGCTGTTTTCCGCCAGCGCCGTTATTTCCTCGTCGGTAAGTTCTTCAAACACGGTGTAGCCTTCCGCCGCCGTAAAGGTGATCCTTTCTCTCGTGGTCTTGTCGCTTTCTTCGTCAACGTCCACCGAGTAGGTTCCCAAAGTGTTCATCGCTACGTAGTCGTAGTACACGGTGCCCTGCTGTTTCTGCGAGCCGTCTATGCTGCCGTTGAACAGAGCCACGCGCACCGTCATGCCCTCGTCGCCGGTGGCAATGACGATATAGTAACGCGCCCAGCCGTTGCCTTCCTCGCTGCTTGCCACCATGCCGAACTGTTCGTCGTTAGCAACGGTAGCGCCCGCGGAAGCTTCTATTTTGCCTATCACCGCTTCGGAACGGCTGTCTGCGCCGCTTCTCACTACGTAGAAGAAGGGTTTAGCGCCGCTGTTCGTCTTTGCCAACACCGAGAAGGCGTACACGGTATTTGCCGAAAGCGTTATGTCGGAGGACAGATAGCCGTAAGCCGTCGCCACGTTGTTGGTTATTTTCAGAATGTTCTGCTCGCTGTCGTCATAGAAGGGAGCGTTGTTCTCGGCGTTGTTTCTTACTACCAGACCGTTCACCGCCGTCTGATTGGTCACCAGACCGTCAATAACGTCGTTGCCCTTTCCGTCCTTATAAATAAGGTTGTAGCCGGCAAACACCGGAGTCCAGTTGGTGGGCTGGTTGGGGTTGCTGGTGGAAACGTTGGAGAAGGAACCGTTGGTAACGGTGGTGGAGGAGGTATCTCCCACAAGGCTTACCTTCTTGGAATAGGTGCCGCTGGAAGCGGAGGAGTATTCGGAAGCGGAAATCTGCTCCACGTAGGGAGAGGTGATGTACAGCGTGCCGTTGGGGGTGTACTTGCCCTCGTTGGGATAGCCGTTGGCGTTACCCAAAGCGTAAACCACTCTCACCGTCGTTTCGGCTGCGGAAGTGGGTTTAAGGTAGATGTCGTACTTCGTCCAGCCGCAGTTGTTGTCGGTGTCAATTTCCTGACTGGTCACCACGGCGGTAAAGCTGCCGTTGGTCAGATCCTGCCATTTGCCCTCACGGTAGCTTTGCAGCATAATGTTGCCCTGCGCCGTCACGTTGTTCTGATCCACGCGCACCCAGAAGCTGATATGCAGGTGGTCTTTCAGGTCTTCGCTGGAACGCACCACGATGGGTTGTCCGTTCCACGTGTCAAGCGTAAGCGCAACGGGATCTTTCACCGTACCGTTGTTGGTCACGTAGTATATCGAGAAGTGATCGTTGTTGGTAAAGGGAGAATATGCTTCCCCTTCCACCTGCGCGTCCGCCAAAGCCAGATATTCGTCCAGAGTGATGACGGTGGCTTGGCTGCCGTCGATGTTGGTAACGGTAGCGTACTCGTCCGCCGCTATTTCGTCGTCTTCGCCGATAATGCCGTAGTTAGTGGTGTTGTCGGTATTGGCAACGAACTTGCGGTATTCGTTTGCGGAAACGGTTTCGTAGGTAATATCGTCCACGAAAAGCACGCCGCTGCCTTCGCCGCCGGTGTAGCTGTTACCTATACCTACGGTGCAGATCACCGAACGGGAGCCGGCTTCGCGGTTGAACACGTACAGCTCGTAAGCTTTCCAGCCTTCTGCCTTTTCGATATCGAAGGAGTAGGCGTATCTGTCGTCGTCGGCAGCGGAAAGGTTAGAGGAAGAATATCTCTGCACGGAAATGGTGGCTCTGCTGCCTTCGGCAAGCAAGGAGGTGTTGAGCCAAATGGTTATTTTGGCGGAAGTCTGCGAGCCGATGGAGAAGCTGCTGGACATAATGCTTGCCGAGGTTGCCTGTTTGGTGGCAAACATATAAACGTTGGTGTCCAGATCCTCGTCGTGTATTCCGGGGTTGGTCAGCGTATGCGTAACGCCCGCGTCGGCAACGTCCTTCTGAACGTCCGCCCACACGTCCTCGTTTGTGTCCACAACGCCGTAAACCACCTTTTCGGTATCCGTTATCTCGTCAAAGTGGTGGTCGTCCCCGTCGGGAGCCTTATAGGTATAAGCCGTCCAGTTGTCCGCCGACTTGGGGAAGGTCTCGCTCTCGTCGTCAAAATAGGCGAAGTCGCCGTTTTTGATGTACAAGGTGGAGGAACCGCTGTCGCTGTCACCGTCGTCGTCCGTCGGAACGTCCGGCTGTCTTAGCACAAGAGCCAAAGATACTGCAAGCACTATCGCCATAACCACGCATATGACGGTGATCCATATGGTGCGTTTTGTCGAAGGTGCAAGCGGTTGTTTTACTACTTTTTTAGTTGTCTTACTCATACTTTTACCTTTCTTAAAGATACTGGTATGCCAAATCGCATACTTGCTATCATTTTAATACAAACTAACATAAAAATCAATCAAATAGAGGCACAATATCTTTTTCGGGTGGAATTTATGCGACTTTCGGCAAAAAAGAAGGCTCTTTTGGCGGTGCTGGGCGCCGCCGCGGGGTTTATAAACGGTTTTTTGGGCGGCGGAGGCGGAGTGCTCGTGGTGGCGCTCATGCTGGCGGTGCTTTGCCTGCCGCAAAAAAACGCTCAGGCTACGGCATTGCTGGCGATACTCCCCTTAACGGCGATAAGCGCCGCGGTGTATTTTCTGCGCGGCTCGGTTGATTGGCAGCCCACGCTGTGGACGTCTGCGGGAGTGGCGGCAGGCGGTATTCTCGGCGCATGGCTGCTTTCCGGACTGAAAAGCAACACGGCAAAGATAATTTTCGCCGTGATACTTGTAGCCGGCGGAATAAAAATGCTCTTTTAGGTGAATTATGACGTGGCTTCTTGTTTTGTTCGGCTTTCTTTCAGGAATACTCGGCGGCATGGGTATGGGCGGAGGCACTTTGCTTGTGCCCTTGCTGTCCTTTCTGGATATCCCGCAAAAAACCATTCAGGCGATAAACCTGTTCAGCTTTCTGCCCATGTGCGCCGCCGCGCTGTGCGTACACGCAAAAAACAAATTGCTTCGTCCGCAAAACGTGGGGTGGCTGGTGTTTCCCGCCTGCCTCGGAGCGTTGGGCGGAGCTTTTGCCGCCCATTCCGCTCCCAACGACACGTTGCGCATATGCTTTGCGCTGTTTCTGATAGCCGTCGGTATATGGCAGATAACGGTGGCGGTGCGGTTTGCCGCCAAACTGCGCCGTCGGCGCACGGTGGTGTTCTCCTCCGTGCGCTGTCTGAAAGCCATATCTCCCCGTCTGCTGAAAAAACGGCGGGGCAAAGCGTAAGGAAGGGCGTCAACCTTTTGTGCAGGCGTTTAACAATACGTCGTCTTTGATTTCAACCCGCCGTTTGTACGTCGTCTTTGATTTCAACCCGCCGTTTGTTCGGCAAGGGTATTCTTCAACTGCCCGTGCATAGACCTTTTGCCGCAGGCGTTTTACGGCGTGGGAAAAGTGCGATTTGACTAACGGTGGTGCGAAATTTTCGCCACCGTTGTTCGTTTTTGGCGACAAATGCGCCGAAAACAGGCAAGGCTTTTTCAAATGCCCTTTGCGGTACGCGGATACAACTTTTTTCTGCGTCGCTTTTTGTGCCATTCGCAGCTTATTTGCCGTGAGGTCGGCGCAATTTATCGTATGCTGTCAGGGCGAACGTCCATTGTACGCATGGCGGCGCAACGTTGTGTACGCTTCGTGCCGTGCACGTTTTGCAAAACAAAAGACGGCGCAAAGGCCGTCTTTTGTTTCAGTGTGCGTTTATCCCGCAATAAGTCCTATCAAATTGTTGTACGTTTCGGGGAAGCACAGGAAAATAACTATTACCGCAAGGCACAGATAGAAAATAATGCGCAGGATAATGTTGCGTTTGGACATGGCTTCCAGTCCTACGACAGCCACCAGCAGCAGCGCGCCGTAATGAATCACGATATTGAGTATTTTTTCAAGCACGGGGACTCCGTCAAGGAAACCCCATTTAGCGTTAGCCATTGCCACTATGTACACGACTACCAGCAGCACCGCTAAAATTTCGCCTATGACGTCGAACACTTTTTCCAGTTTTTTCATGACCTTGCTCCTTTTTTGTATGGTAACCTCATTATAAAATATTCCGCCCGTTTAGTCAAGACAATTTTTTCGCGCGCCGCGCATTTTCGGCAATCCTTTGTAAACCCGCGCAGGCTTTACGACGGTTGAGGCTTTTCTTGGCTTTGCAAAAGACGGGCGTTTGCCGTCGGTCTTCGCATTTGGCGGAAGTTCATCACACTCCCTTGTTCTGCCTGCGACAAAGCGGTGGCGTTTGCTCAAAGCGAAAAAGTTATTGCAAAAAAAGCGGAAATTTGTTAAAGTATATGCGGGCAATATGAAATATCTTGCATTCGACATAGAAGCCGCAAACGGGTTCAAGCCTTACAGCATATGCAGCATAGGCATAGTGACGGCGGAGGAAAATTTCCGCATTACCTATCGCACCAACATATGGATAAACCCCAAAACGGCATATAATCTTGACGGCACGCGCAAAAACGTGGGCATAGACCTGCATCTGGACAAAAAACTGCTGGACGCTTCCCCCGATTTTCCCCACAGGTATCAGCTGATAAAGTCCTATCTGTGCAGCGGCGAATATCTGGTGGTCGGGCACGCGGTAGACGCCGACGTGCGCATGCTCAACGCCGCCTGCCAGCGGTACAATCTGCCGTCGCTGGACTTCAAATTTATATGCTCGCAGCTGCTGTACAAATTGTACCGCGGCGAAAAGGACGTAAAGGCGCTTTCCAAAATTGCGGCGGAGCTGGGCATAAGCTATCGCGAGCACAACTCGGAAGAGGACGCATGGATGTCCTTGCAGACGCTGCGCTTCCTGACTCGGGACAGCGGACTGACGGTAGAGCAGCTTATGGAAAAGTACCAAGTGCGCATGGGCAGCAACAGCAATTTCACCTTGCAGCGTCCCGTGTCCCTTTCGGGGCAGACCTCCAAAAAACAGCTTACGCAGCAGGCGGTGGAAAACATTAAGAGGTACGCCGGCGGCGTTACCGTTACGGGCAGCAGGTTTAAGGGAAAAACCTTCTGCATCGCCCGTTCGTTGGAGCTGTCGCAAAGCCCGTTGCTGTACAGGGTGCTGGACGTCATTGTTTCGCAAGGTGGAAAGTATTCCTCAAAATTGGTCAGGTGCGACGTCTACGTCAAGAATCAAGTTCAGAGCCAAGTGGACGTAATGAGGGAAAAACGCATAGCCGAGCTTGCCTTGCAGGGGGTAAAAACCGTCGAGGCGGAGGTGCTTGCGGAAGGAGAAGATTATGAATAGTGCGGCGGAATTTTTGAAAAGGCACAGCCAAAGTCCCGAACAGGTGGACGCGGAGCAACAGATATTGCTGTTTTGCCGCGATATGGAAAGGGGCTTGCAAAGGGATGGGCAGACCATTCCAATGATACCCACCTATCTTTGCAACGTGGATCGCAGCCAAATAAAGGGCGGCAAGCGCATACTGATAGACGCAGGCGGCACCAACTTCCGCTCGGCGCTGGGCAGTTTTGAGGGGGGCAAAATCCTCATCGAAAGGCAGCAAAAAAGGGCTATGCCCGCCTCCGGCGGCGAAACGCTGAGCAAAAGCGAGTTTTACGACAGCATAGCGCAAAGCATTGCCCCCCTCTGCGACGAAGGGGGCGACGTGGGCTTTTGCTTTTCCTATCCGGTGGATATGGAAAGCAACCTCGACGGCAAGGTAAAAAGTTTCAGCAAGGAAGTAAAAGCGCCGCAGGTCATTGGCACCTACGTGGGAGCGGAAACGCTTGCCGCCCTGAAAAAATACGACGGCAGGCAGCGTAAGATAGCCATACTCAACGACACCGTTGCGACGCTGCTCGGGGGCATGGCGATTTCGCAAAAGGACTACTCGACGTATCTGGGGTATATCTACGGCACGGGCACCAACGTTTGCTGTATCGTAGACACCGAAAAAATCACCAAGGCAAAAAATCTGCCGCGCGGAAAAATGCTCATCAACATGGAGTGCGGCGGCTACGACAAGTTCCCTATGGGCGATTTCGACAAAAAAGCGGCGGCAAAGACCGACGCTCCTGACAGTCAGCTTTACGAAAAGATGACCAGCGGCAAATACCTTTCCGAAATAATGTTCGAGGCGCTTTGCACCGCGGCGGAAGAGGGACACGTTTCCCGCAAGCCCGCACACTTCGACCTGAAAGACGTTTCGGCGCTTTTGCAAGGACAGACGACTCTCGGGCTCTCCGCCGAGGACGTGGGCTTTGCCTCGGAAATATGCCGACTGCTCATACGTCGTGCGGCAAAGCTGGGAGCCATTGCCAATACGGCGGCCGCGGTGTTCACGGCAAAGGGGGACAAGCCCGTGGCGATAGTGGCGGAAGGCACCACCTTCAACAAGCTGGTGGGCTACCGCGCCTGCTTCGAAAGCTACCTTGCGGAATATTTTTCGCGGAGGGGGCTTTGCTACGAAGTGGTGCAGGGCGAGGATCTCAACCTTGTGGGCACCTTGATGGCGACCATGGCGCTGTAAGCAAAACGTAACAAAAAATAAAAACGGGTGCGGCTTTTTGTGACATAACGCCGCATTTGGGAGAATATTTTGACTAAACTATCAGATATGGTAAAAAAGCCGTACAGATATTTCGGCGGCGAATACAATATCCCCGATATGAAAAAGCCCTGCGACGTGCGCTTTTGCATGTGCGTTGCAGACGGCTACGAGGTGGGGATGTCCAATTTGGGAGTAAGGATACTTTACTATCTTTTCAACTCATTGGAGGGCGTGGTGTGCGAAAGGTGCTACACCCCCTTCGAGGACTACGAGCAATATCTTGCAAAACACAATATGCCGCTGTGCAGTCTGGAAACGCAGACCCCGTTAAAAGATTTTCAGTTTGTGGGCTTTTCCGTTCAGTACGAAATGTGCTATTCCAACGTTTTCCACATGCTGACGCTATCCGGCATTCCGGTATTGTCCGAACAGCGGGGCGAGCAGTTTCCCTTCGTGGTGGCGGGCGGCCCCTGCACGGTAAACCCCGAACCCATGTACAAATTTATAGACTTCTTCTTCGTGGGCGAAGGGGAAACGCCGTGGCCGCAGATACTTGCCGACTACCGCTCCTTCAAGGGAAGCAAAAAGGAGTTTTTGCAATTTGTAGACGACAAATACGACTGCCTTTACGTGCCATCGCTGCACCCTGCCGAGTACCGCGGCGACAGACCTGTCACGCTGCCCTCCAAAACGGTAAAGCGCAACGTGGAAAGGGATATGGACAGCGTGTTCACGCCGCAAACGCAGCTTGTGCCCAACATGGAAATAGTACACGACAGGGCGGTGGCGGAATTGTTCCGCGGCTGCGCCAACGGCTGCCGTTTTTGTCAGGCGGGATTTATCTATCGTCCCGTGCGCGAGCGTTCGGCGGAAAACGCCTTTTCGCTGTGCAAAAACCTGCTGGAAAGCACCGGCTACGACGAACTGTCCCTTTCCAGCCTGTCCACAGGCGATTACAGCGGCTTGCAGCAGCTTTTGGAAAAGCTGTATCCCTATGCGGCGGAAAAACACGTGCAGCTCAACCTGCCCAGTCTGCGGCTGGACAGCTTCAGCGGCAGCATAGTGCAGGGCAACAGAAAAAGCTCGCTGACCTTCGCGCCCGAAGCGGGCACTCAGCGGCTGCGCGACGTGATAAACAAAAACGTGACGGAGGAGGATATCTTCCGTTCGCTGTCGCAGGCGTTTGCCCAAGGGTACAGTTCGGTAAAATTGTATTTTATGTTGGGACTGCCCACCGAAACCATGCAGGACGTGGAGGGCATAGTCCGTCTTGCCGCACAGGTAAAGCAGCTGTACCGCACGGTAAACCCCAAGGGACGGGGCGTCAGGGTGGCGGTTTCCTGTTCCACCTTCATACCCAAGCCTTTCACTCCCTTTCAGTGGTGTGGCTTTGCAAGCAGAGAGCATATAACGCAATGCCAGCGCTATCTTTCGGAGCAGTTCAAAAAACTCGGCGTAAGCTTTGCCTATAACGACTACGACAGCTCGCTGTTGGAGGCGGTTCTGGCAAAAGGGGGCAGAAGCGTTGCCGACGCACTGTATCGCGCATACCTCAACGGCGCGCGTTTCGACGCATGGACGGAGTATTTCCGCTACGACTGCTACAAGAGCGCTTTCGAAGAGACGGGCGTGGACGTACGGGACGTGGTGGGCGAAAGGCAGGCGGAGGACGTTTTGCCGTGGGACTTCGTGGACGTCGGCGTCACCAAAAGGTATTTGCGGCGGGAATACGACAAGGCGCTTTGCGCCGACGTAACTCCCTCTTGTACGGCAAAGTGCAACGGCTGCGGACTGCGGTCGTGGGGCTTCTGCACGCAAACGCAGGGCAACAAAAAGCTCTGACGGGTGCGGCAAAGGGACGCAAAGGGCACGCTGATGGCGGCGTTGTCGGCGCACAGGCAAAGTACGTCCGCACCTGCGGGCAAGCTTAATCGTTGCACCGAGTGGGGCAAAATCGTGCGCTTGCAACAATACAAGACGAAAGCAACGGATATATAAGTTATAAAGAGGAAAAAATCTCGGCGTGCTTACTGCAAAGCAAAACGAAGGCGACCGATACTCCAACGCCGCCACGACGTTGCAAACGTACGCTACAATACAAAACGAAGGTAACCGATGGTAATATTCAAATTTCAAAAAACTTCAACTGCGGCGCTCGCCGCCCACGTGGACACGCTGCGCGCCGTCACTTATCTGTTTCGCCGCGCCGGTTTGGACGTGCAATATTCGCAGGGCTACAATCCGCATATGGAATTGGGCTTTTCCCCTCCGCTGCCGTTGGGCACCGAAAGCCTGTGCGAATACGTGTCGGCAAAAATGCCTTTTTCCCCTTGCCTTACGGAAAGGCTGTCGCCGCTGTGTCCGCCGGGGCTAAAATTCGTCAAATGCGCGGAAGGCAGCGTCAACCTTGCGGCGGAGATAGACGGCGCGCAGTATCTCGTAAAGGCAGCGGGCATAGGCAACTATGTGGAAGAAGGGACAAAAAACGGCTTTTTCCTGCAAACGGACAAGGGGGAAAAGGACGTTTCCTCCCTTGTGTATGCCACGCAAAAGGTGGACGATAACAGCGCGCTCGTAACTCTCGCTTTGGGCAACTGCGGACTGCGCGCCGACAAATTGGTAAAAAGCCTGCTGGCGCAACACGGCGCCGACTGCGACTACTCGGTGCTTAAAACGGTCGCCTACATAAAGGGCGTCGACGCCGACGAAATTTTGTTCCCCACAAAATAGTGTCACGAAAAATGCAATACGTATTGCACTTTTTGCGACGAACAAGATGTGTTTTGAGGTTTATATGAAATTTTACGAGGAAAATCTGCCGCAGGGCTACGTCGAGGCAAAAACCGTGGACGCAACAAACAAGCGCACGGGAATAATTCTCAACCTTGCCGCACTGGCACTTTCTGCGGCAACGTTTTTTGCGCTGTGGTATGGCTTCGGCATGTCGTGGCAGACGCTGACGCAGCAGGCAAAAGACGTTGCGGTAATGCTGGCGGCTGCACTTTGCTTTGTTGTGTGCACGCCGGCGTACCTTGTGTGTCACGAATTGGTGCACGGCGTGTTTTACAAGCTGTTCACTAAGCGCAAGCTCACCTTCGGACTGACGTTGACCTGCGCCTACTGCGGCGTGCCCGACGTGTTCGTCTATCGCACGGCGGCGCTTTCCGCCGTCATCGCCCCCTTTGCCCTTTTCAGCGTCCTGCTCATTCTGCCCGTAATACTTGTGCACTCTGCCATTTGGCGTGCTGCGGCCGTGTTGCTGTTTGCCCTGCACGTGGGCGGCTGCGTGGGAGATCTGTATATGTTCGGCTTGCTGCTGTTCCGTTTCAAAAAGGGTACTCTGGTGCGGGACACGGGGCCAAAGCAAACGCTGTACGTCAGGCAGGAGGTCTGACGCAATATTCTGCCGTCAGATCCCGTTCGGAATTGCCAATTCCGCCCTTGCTTTTTTGCCTCGCCGTATGTTGCGGCGCGGCTTTTTTCTTACGGAGTTCCCGTTTGTACGCATTGTGAGGGCGCAGCCCTTTCGGCGGCATATTCTTTCGCGGCGGTTTACTACACGAGCGTATGCCAAGACTGTGCCTCGCCGTTCGGAGCATTGCGTGCGATATATGCAAAACGGTTTTGGCGGCAACGCTTGCCTTGCCCGCCGCAGCACACTTTCAAAGCAAACTTTCGCTTGCCCGCCGTGCCACTCGGCTAAACCTTTTGCGTTGCAGACAGGTTCGGAAGGTTCTTTGTCTTCGCCTTGCGTCAAAAAGGCGCAAAAAAAAGAGGCTTTCCGGTAGTTGCCCGAAAAGCCTCGCAAACGTAAGAGTTCAGTCTGTAAGCCGAGTTCTGTCTTGAACGGTTATCTATCTACTGCTGTCGTTACCGACAGCCTCCAGCGAACATATCGAGATGCCGAGCAGGCATTTTACCTCATTTCTTGCACCGAGTGGGGTTTACATGAACGAATTGTCACCAACCCGTCTGTGGGCTCTTACCCCGCATTTCCACCCTTACAGCGCCGTGCGCTGCGGTATATTTCTGTTGCACTTTCCTTAAAGTCGCCTTCACAGGACGTTATCCTGCACTCTTGCTCTGTGGTGCTCGGACTTTCCTCGTGAGTTTCCCCACGCAACCGTTCGGCTGTCTCTTACCCTTGTATTATACACTTTTGCAAAAATTTTGTCAACGCGAAAGCAGGAACGCATATTTGCGCAGAGAGGCAAAGCAACCTCGCTGTTGAAACGCAAATCGACGGCGCAGGCGGGACTTTTGGCCTGTTTTGTGGCGGGCGGGGCGGGAATATGGCTGCATATATTTGCCAAAAACAAATAAAAAATGTATAATAAACGCACCTATCATCAAGGAGAAAATATGTCGCAAGGTGAAACGCCGGTGGCAATAAGCCTTCAAGGCGTAAGTTACAACTACAAAGCGTATAACGACGACGGCACGGTAGGCAGCGTTGTGGGAGTAAAGGACGTCACCCTCTCTATCGAGGAGGGTGATTTCGTTGCGCTTGTCGGGCACAACGGATGCGGCAAGTCCACTTTGGCAAAGCTGCTCAACGGGCTGCTGTTGCCGGCAAGCGGAAGCGTGACGGTGTACGGCATGGATACCTCTCAAAAGGAGAATATCTTTGAAATACGCAAAAACGTGGGCATGGTGTTTCAGAACCCCGACAACCAGATGGTGGCAAGCATCGTCGAGGAGGACGTGGCTTTCGGCCCCGAGAACCTTGGCGTACCTCAACCGGAAATAGTTGAAAGGGTGCAAAGCGCCTTGCAGCAGGTGGATATGCTGCAATACGCCAAAAATTCGCCCCACAAGCTTTCCGGCGGTCAAAAACAGCGCATAGCCATAGCCGGCGCGCTGGCAATACGCCCCAAAGCGCTGGTGCTGGACGAATCTACCGCCATGCTGGATCCGCAGGGGCGCAAAGAAGTGCTGGAAGTGGCGCACCGCCTCAACAGAGAAGGCATGACCGTGATACTCATCACCCACTTCATGGAAGAGGTGCTGGACTGCAACAAGGTAGTGGTGATGAGCGGCGGCAGCGTCGTCAAGACGGGCGCGCCGATGGAAATTTTTGCCGACAGCAAGCTGCTTGCAGAGGTGGGGCTGCAACCGCCCCGCACGGTGCTGTTGGCGCAAAAACTTTACGAATACGGCTTTGACGTGGACGCAAACTGCGTGGACGCAAGGCAACTGGGAGGCAGATTATGTCAATTATTGCGGAAAATCTGACCTTCGTATATAACGACAAAACACCCTTCCGCAAGGTGGCTCTGGACAACGTCTCCGTCACCGTCGAGGACGGACAGTTCGTGGCGATAGTGGGGCATACGGGCAGCGGCAAAACCACCTTTTTGCAGCACCTCAACGCCCTCATCAGGGTGCAGAAGGGCAAGCTCAACGTGTTCGGGCACGACCTTGCGGCAAAAAAACCCGACCTAAAAGCGCTGCGCAGGGACATAGGCATGGTGTTTCAGTACCCCGAATATCAGCTGTTTGCCGATACCGTGCTGGAAGACGTGTGCTTCGGCCCCAAAAACTTCGGCTGCGACAAGGAAACGAGCATAAAGTATGCCAAGGAAGCGCTTGCACTTGTGGGCATGGACGCCGACGCGGTGGCGCAGAAATCTCCCTTCGACCTTTCCGGCGGCGAAAAACGCCGCGTGGCGTTTGCGGGAGTATTGGCAATGAAGCCCAAAGCGCTGGTGCTGGACGAGCCCACCGCGGGGTTGGATCCGCGCGGCAAAAGGGAAATTCTCAATCTGGTGCATTCCCTCAACAAACAGCAGGGCGTAACCGTCATAATGGTTTCCCACGACATGAACGAGGTGTTTGAAAACGCTCAAAGGGTGCTGGTGTTTGCCGACGGCAAAATTGCCTACGACCTGCCGCCCGCCCAACTTTTCCGCATGGAAAAGGAAATAGAGCAAATGAACCTTGAAGTGCCGCAGATGGCGCAGTTTATAAACAGGCTGGCGGAACAGGGCTTTTCCTTCCCCGACGACTGCCGTACCGTGGACGAGGTGTTTGAAAGAGTCAAAGAACTTGACGGAGGTGAACATCATGCTTCGTGACGTCACCTTCGGGCAATACTATCTTGCCGATTCCTTCGTGCACAAAATGGACGCAAGGGTAAAGCTGCTGCTGTGTCTGCTGTTTTTGGTGGGAATATTCTTCGTAGTCAGCTTTGTGGGATTTTTGTGGCTGACGGTGTTTCTCGCCCTTGCCATAGGCTTTTCCAAAGTGCCGCTGCGCTCCATACTCAAATCGGTAAAGGGCATAATAGTGCTGCTGGCGTTGACCGCCGTGCTCAACGTGTTTTTTACCAAGACGGGCAACCTTCTGTGGTCGTGGTGGATAATAGAAATTTACGACGAGGGACTTATATTTGCGGCAAAAATGCTGCTCAGACTCACCTATCTGGTGATGGGCACAAGCCTGCTCACACTTACCACCACGCCGGTAGACCTGACTCACGCATTGGAAAGCCTGCTTAAACCCCTTCGGGTAGTAAAATTTCCCGTCCACGAGCTGGCGCTTATCATGAGTCTCACCTTGTCCTTTATTCCCAGCCTCATAGAGGAAACGGACAGGATAATACGCGCACAGAAGGCGCGCGGAGCCGACTTCGACACGGGCGGACTTGTCAAACGCGCCAAGGCGTTCGTGCCCATTCTCATTCCGCTGTTGGTGGGCGGTTTCCGCCGCGCGGAGGAGCTGGCAAACGCCATGAACAGCCGCTGCTACGAGGGCGCTACCAAGCGCACGCAAATGCGGCTGATGAAGCTGTCGTGGAGAGATTTCGTCGGCGCGTTTGTGGTGGTGCTGTTTTTTGCGGCGGTATTTGTGGTTTACGCCATGCAAAACAACTGGGGCGGCATTACGTGGCTGTATTTTTAGCATATATTAACGTGCGCAGGCGGGACAAAATGCTGGGCTGCAAAACAGCGAAGAATTTCATTTCGCACACATATGCGCATATGTGCGG
>DVOC01000054.1 GCA_018713905.1 Candidatus Fimimonas merdipullorum | reverse complement strand
TGTGTGCCTTACTTTATTCAACGCAAAATGCGCTGTGTTCCTTACTTTATTCAACGCAAATGCGCTGTGTGCCTTACTTTATTCAACGCAAAATGCGCTGTGTGCCTTACTTTATTCAACGCAAATGCGCTGCTCGCTTTCACCTTTTTCCATGCCTTTATCGGGAAAGTTGCGGTGGCCGTTGCCAAGTCGTCCTCGCTGCGCAGGACGGCAGTTATGCGCAAATGCCGTCCGTCGATATTTAGTGGGGCTGCGGCTTGACTTTTGCGGGGTATAAGTGTAATATATACAATGAGGTTAAGTATGAAAAGAGTTATCGGTTTCGATCCGGGGTTTGCCATAGTGGGATACGGCGTGTTGGACTACGAGGACTTCCGCAATATCAAGGTGGTGGACTACGGCGTTATAACCACTCCCAAGGAGGAAAGCTTTCCCGTGCGGCTGGCTATCATCTACAAGGGAGTGCAGGAGCTTATAAAAAAGTATAACCCCGACGAAGTGGCTGTGGAGGAGCTGTTTTTCAACACCAATATCACCACCGGCATAAACGTGGCTCACGCAAGGGGCGTTTTGCTGCTTGCCGCCATTCATCATTGCGGAAATTTGTACGAGTACACTCCGTTACAAATAAAGCAGGCTATGACGGGATACGGCAAAGCCACCAAAAAGCAAATTCAGGAAATGGTCAAGACGTATCTGTCCCTTGCCGCCGTTCCCAAGCCGGACGACGCGGCGGACGCGCTGGCAGTGGCTCTCACCCATGCGCAGACGGGCGGATTTACGGAAAAATTTTACATAAGGTAGCGTCATGTTCAGTTACATCAACGGAGAAATTACGGAAAAAGAGTGCGACAAAGTGGTAGTGGACGTAGGGGGAGTAGGCTTCGAGCTGTTTTGCTCCGACGTCACCCTTTCACAATGCGCCGTAGGCGAATGCCGCAGACTGTACGTCTATTTGCAGGTCAAAGAGGACGGCATGTGCCTGTACGGCTTTTCCACCTTGCAGGAAAAGGCAATGTTCATGCGCCTCATTTCCGTTTCCGGCGTGGGCTGCAAAATGGCGGCGGCGGTGCTTTCGGGCATGGAAGCGGGAGCGCTGGCGCAGGCAATTTTCAACGGCGACGCCAAACAGCTTACCAAAATAAAGGGCTTGGGCAAAAAGACGGCGGAAAGGATAATTCTGGAACTGCGCGAAAAGGTGGCGGAGGAGGCGCAGCAGACGCCCGTAACGGTTGCCGGCATGACCAAGGATATGGCGGACGCGGTAGCCATCTTGTGTTCGCTGGGCAAAAACGCCTCCGAGGCGGAAAAGCTTGTGGAGGCGGCTTCAAAATTGGGAGCAGTCACCGCGCAGGAGCTTATCAACATGGCTTTCCGCATAAACTGAAACTCAAAAAGCGCAGACAAAAACGTCGTGCAACGCAACGGAACGTTTGCACGAGCACTACGAACAAACGTTGCTTAACGGTTGCGCGAAAGCCAACGGTTGTACGAACACTATCAAACGCTTGCGCAAGTACTGCGAAGCGTTTGCACGGACAAAACTATGGAACAGCAATTTTTTACCAGCACACTCACACAGAACGAAAGGGATACGGAAAATATTCTGCGCCCCAAAACATTCGACGACTACGTCGGGCAGGACAAGGTGAAGGAAAACCTTTCGGTATACATAAAGGCGGCGCTTTCCCGCGGGGAGAGTCTCGACCACGTTTTGCTGTACGGCCCTCCGGGGCTGGGCAAAACCACGCTTGCGCACATAATAGCCAACGAAATGGGCGTGCCCATCACGGTTACCAGCGGCTCGGCAATTCCCGGCAAATTCGATCTTTCTGCGATACTTTCCAAGCTTAAACCGGGCGAGGTGCTGTTTATAGACGAAATACACCGCCTAAACAGCAGTCTGGAAGAAATTTTGTACCCCGCAATGGAGGACTATCGGCTGGACTTTGTCACGGGCAAAGGTCCCAGCGCCACCAGCGTCAACATAAAGCTGGAAAAATTTACGCTGATAGGCGCCACCACAAAGGCGGGCAATCTTGCCTCTCCCTTGCGCGACAGGTTCGGTATGCAAATGCGGCTGGTGTTGTACGACGCAGAGCAGCTGCGCAAAATAGTGATGAAATCGGCGCAGAAGCTTTGTACGGAGATAACCTCCGACGCCGCCTACGAAATTGCCCGCCGCAGCAGAGGCACTCCGCGAGTGGCAAACAGGCTGTTGCGCCGTGTCAGAGATTTTGCCGAAGTGCTGGGGGACGGCAGGGTGACCAAAGAGGTGTGTCTTCACGCCATGCAGGTGATGGAAGTGGACGAGCTGGGGTTGGACGCGGTGGACAAAACGCTGCTCACCACCATAATAGACAAGTTCAGCGGCGGCCCCGTCGGGTTGGAAACGCTGGCTTCGGCAACGGGCGAGGACAGAACCACCATCGAGGACGTGTACGAGCCATACCTCATTCAGCTGGGGTTTGTGGCGCGCACTCCCCGCGGCAGAGTGTGTATGCCCCTTGCCTATAAACATCTGGGCAAAAAAATATCCAAGGAGAGAATGGAAATGCTTTCGGTGTACGCCGAGGGCGAGCAGGATGAAAACGAGTGATTTTTTCTATGAACTGCCGCAGCAGCTGATAGCGCAGACTCCCGCCGAACCGAGGGACAGCGCGCGGCTGCTGGTGTACGACAGAAAGACAAAAAGCACGCAGCACAGACACTTTTACGGCGTGACGGACTACCTCAAAAAGGGGGACGTGCTGGTAGTGAACAACACCAAGGTGCTGCCGGCAAGAATTTACGGCAAAAAGCGGGGCACGGGCGGAAAGATAGAGTTTCTGCTGCTCAAAAGGCTGGATCTCGACCGCTGGGAAGTTATTCTCAAGCCGGGCAGAATAGCCAAGCCGGGCGCAGTTTTCGATTTTTCCGACAAGCTGTCGGCGGAGATATTAAGCGTAGAGCAGGACGGCACCCGCATAGTTCGGTTCAGCTGCGACGGCGTGTTCGAGGACGTGCTGGCGCAGATAGGGGAAATGCCGTTGCCCCCATACATAACGCAGAAGCTACAGGACAAAAAACGGTATAACACCGTCTATTCCAAGGTGGACGGCTCTGCCGCCGCGCCTACCGCCGGACTGCACTTTACCGACGCCTTGCTGCAAAAGGTAAAGGATATGGGCGTAGAGGTGGTGGAGGTTCTGCTGCACGTGGGGCTGGGTACCTTCCGCCCCGTCAAGGTAGAGGACGTAACGCAGCACCATATGCATTCGGAATACTACTCCGTGTCCGAACAGGCTGCGCAGAGGATAAACGCGGCAAAGGCGGAGGGCAGACGTATCATATGCGTGGGCACCACCAGCGTGCGCACTTTGGAAAGCGCCGCCGACGAAAACGGCGTGGTGCATGCAGGCAGCGGAAACACGGAAATTTTCATCTATCCGCCCTACAAGTTCAAGGCGGTGGACTGTCTGATAACCAACTTCCATTTGCCCGAAAGCACCCTTATAATGCTTGTTTCGGCATTGTGCAGCCGAGAGGAAATATTGGCTGTGTACAACGAGGCGGTAAGGGAAAAGTACAGGTTTTTCTCCTTCGGGGACGCAATGCTGATATTGTGACGGGCGCAGGACTTCCCCTTCGTCAGAGGGAAAGCGCTTGCGTCGCTCTGCCTTTTGTTAAATGCGGGTTTTGCTTGGGCGCTTCGTTCAACCGAAGCAAGCGTTTTCGCCACGCGAGCGGTTTTTTCGGCGTTGTCACAAAAAACAGGCAGCGTATTCAAAATTTTGTACCATTCAAGCCACAATTTTTACAAAGAGCGGTTTACACGATGAAATTTTCCTTTGAACTTATACACACCGACAAGCACACCGGCGCCAGAGCCGGCGTGTTTCATACTCCGCACGGCGACGTGGAAACTCCCGTGTTCATGCCGGTGGGTACGGCGGCCACGGTAAAGTCGCTGCTGCCCTCCACCCTTAAAGAAATGGGCGTACAGATACTTTTGTCCAACACCTATCACCTGTATCTGCGCCCCGGCAGTCAGCTTGTCCGTCAGGCGGGGGGACTGCACAAATTTATGCATTGGGACAGACCTATCCTTACCGACAGCGGCGGCTTTCAGGTGTTTTCGCTGGGCGCGCTCAGAAAAATAACGGAGGAGGGCGTCACCTTCCGTTCCCACGTGGACGGCAGCAAGCACGTGTTTACGCCGGAAAGCGTAATGCAGACGGAGCACGACCTCGGCGCGGACGTGATCATGGCGTTTGACGAATGTTCCGCCTACGGCTGCGACAGGCGGTACGCCACGTCTGCAATGGAGCGCACGCACAGGTGGCTGGAAAGGTGCAGCAAGGCGCACGAAAACGGCAGTCAGATGCTCTTTCCCATTGTGCAGGGCAATTTCTTCGACGATTTGCGCGTACAGTCGGCAAAGTTCGTGAGGGACTTTGCCCAATGCGGCATTGCCGTGGGGGGACTTTCGGTAGGCGAGCCTTCCCACCTTATGTACAGGATGCTGGACGTACTGCGCCCGCACCTGCCGGAAAACATGCCTCGCTACCTTATGGGAGTGGGCACGCCCGACTACCTATTGGAAAGCTACGAGCGGGGCATAGATATGTGCGACTGCGTTTTGCCCACCCGCATTGCCCGAAACGGCACGGCGCTTACCTCCAAAGGCAAGGTGGTGGTGCGCAACGGCGCGTACAAAAGCGATTTCTCGCCGCTGGACGAAAACTGCGACTGCTATTGCTGCAAAAACTTTTCCAAAGCGTATCTGCGGCACCTTGTAAACTGCGGAGAAATTCTGGGAGCGGAGCTGCTCAGCATACACAACGTAAGCTTTTTGCTGCAACTGGCTAAAAACGCGCGGCAGGCTATACTTGCCGACAGCTTTGCCGACTTCAAAAAGCAGTTTTACGAGCAATACTACGGCGAGTAAGCCTGAAAGCTTTTTTCCGTTTTCGTAGTGTTCCGAAAGCAGACGTGCGGGCAAAATTGTCAAACGCATGGCGGGGCAAGAGTATATTGCGTTATGTTCGCGTGCCGAGATTTCCCTATGGGGGGCTATGCTGCGCGGCAGACGTTTTGCGGCGGCACACGTTTTTTTTCGCCTCGATTTTCATTGCTGATAGCAAAAGGACGGATAATTGTCCGTTTTCTGTTGCAATTTGACGGGCAATAATGTATAATAGAACAAAAAAACGCGCTCGGCGCGTGGTATAAGGAGAAAATTATGCTTTACTTGTTAAACTTTTTTGCAGACGCGGCTACCGACGGCAGCACGGCAGGCACCGACGGCAGCGGCAACAGCTGGCTTACGTGGGTAATTCTCGGCGTGCTTGTGGTGGGTATGATCCTGATGATGGTCATTCCTCAAAGAAAGCAGAAAAAACGCGCCGAAGAAATGATGTCCAAGCTTAACGTCGGCAGTATCGTCACTACCATAGGCGGCATAGTGGGCGAAGTTGTTCAGCTGGACGACAAGCATATCTGGATAAGCACCGGCGTTGACGGCAACAAGACGACTATGCAGTTTTTGCGTCAGGCAATACACAGCGTTTCCACCGAAAGCGCCGTTCAGGCGGAAGTGAAGGCGGAAGCCAAGGAAGATAACGAAGAAGACGAAATCAAATAGTTGTTCTTAAAAGACAAGCCTCCGAGTAGTAATATTACTGTCGGAGGTTTTTTTATGGACGCAAGTGCAAAAAAGATTTTTTGGGTGCAGAGTATAAAGGCGGCGTTGTTTTCCCTCGTGTTCGCCTGCATAGGGGTGCTGCTTCTCGGTCTGCTGGCAAAGCTGTTCACCCTGCCGGAAAACGTTCTGCCCATTGTCAATCAGGCGCTTAAAGGGGTTGCCGCAGTCATAGGCGTGGCGCTGTGCGTAAAGGAGGAAAAGTATCTTTGCAAAGCGCTGATCGCCGCCGTTGTCTATTGGGCGCTGTCCTCCCTGCTGTTCGGTTTTCTGGGCGGCTGGCACTTCGGGCAGATAGCGCTGGATCTCGCCGTGGCGGTGGTGCCGGCGGTTGTGGTGGCGCTTATCAAAATAAAGCGGGGCAGATAACTCCGAGTAAGCCTTTTGTTGCAGCCGGCGACAGCAGGCGTAAAGTCACGTCCGAGGTTTTCCCTCGGACTTTTTTGTGTTTGCAAACGTTTGCCGAGGCGTACGCCGTGGTTGCACCGCCGCAAAATTGCAGCCGCGCCCTATCGCCTTGCCGTACGCCGACAGGCAATGGGCGCAGTGCCGTTTCGTGCGGCATTTTCGCAAGCAAAGTGCTGCCGACGGTCAAATTTTAAGCTTTCTTCCGCAAAGTCACGTGCCGTCGGGCATGCACGCTGTAACGGCGGCGGTCGTCGGCTCCTATGGCAGCGCCCTTCCTCTGCCTGTACTGCGGGCAGAAGGGGCAATTTGACCTTTGGCTTTCGGGGCGTCGGGGTGGCGGCGTGATTGTACGCTTGTAGCAAAAACAATCTCCGCAATAACTAAAACTCAGGCGCGTTTTGCCTTTCCGTTGCGTTTTTGCTATGCAAAAAGTCGGTTTTTGTGTGCTCATCGTGCAAAAAAAGGTCAAAATGATTGACTTATTCGCTGTATGCCTTTATAATAATCTGGTTAAGTTATGAAACTCAAGGAGGCTAATAATGTCTAAATCTGCGTCCATCGCAATAGTGAGTATTATCTGCGTGATAGCGCTGTTTTTCGGCGTGTTCGCGTGTCTTCCCGATGGACTTGAATACGGTGATTACAACGAATATCATGCGCCCATAAATCTTATTCAGGGCAGCAGTCTTTTTAACGACAGCATAGTGGTAAGCTACGACGTCAATCTTGACGAAGACGCTCAAATGCAAGACGTCATTTCCAAAATACGCGCGCGTCTTGGGGATATGTACGGCTACTATTTCTGCAACGTAACGGAAAAGGACGGCGACATCACCGTTCAGGTACCCGTCACCGCCAACGGCGAAGACGTTTCCGCCAACAGCATTCTTACCGGCGTTACGGCTGTGGGCAAAGTGGAAATACTTACCTCGTCCACCTATGCCGAAGACGACGTGATTCTTACGTCGGAGCACGTAAAGAGCATGCGCTTCGAGCGTTATACCAACGGCGCCAACGCATACTATATAGTCAACATGAAGTTCACCCCCGAAGGGGAGGAAATAGCCGCCAAGGAGCTTGTCGCAGGCACCAGCAACTGGAGCGCTTACGTAGCCATAGACGGCTCGGTAGTGTACGGCGCGGTGTACGGCTCTAACGGCAGATTGCAGGTGTACACCTCCAACAACGACGACGCCCACATTTTGCAGGGACTGGTCAAGAGCGGCTCTCTCGGCGCCACTCTTACGGAAACGGGCACCGAAAGGGTTTCTTCCGTAGGCGGAATGGTGTTTGCCATTGTAATGGGCGTAATTCTGCTGGCTTGCTGGATAGTGCTTATAGTGCGCTACAAGGTTGCAGGCTTTGCCCTCGCGTTAAGTCAGCTTGTGGCGGCGATCGCCTTCATAATGTTCTCCGGCATGGTGTATTTCAGTATGCTTACCATCGCTTCGGCTGTGGGTATCGTGCTGGGTATCGCTCTTATGATGACCTTCAGCGTCATAATGCTGGAAAAGATCCGCAGCTACCGCAAGGACAAAACGTATGCAAGCGCAAGGCACAGAGCTTTTGCCGACTGCAACAAGTGGACGCTTATCGTACACGCCATAGCGTTGGTGCTGGGCGTTGTGCTGTGGCTTATCCCCACCGGCGTGACGCTGCCTTTGGGCAATGCGCTGGTGTACGGTGCGGTGCTGTCCTTCGCCGTCAACATGGGGCTGGGCAGACTGCTTGCCATAGTTGTCGCTCCCCTCGTAAAGGAAGCGTAACCTACAAAATCTATCGCACACAGCCTTCTAACGCTCTTAGAAGGCTGTTTATTTATCACAATGAAGCAACGTTATAAAAAAAGACCTGTCAATACCTCCGACGTGCGGTATTTCGCCATGGCGGGAATACCCATTCCTCTTGCCGAAGCGTTGAGCGCAAAGGGCGTCAGCGCTGCGGAAATGCAGGGCTATTTCGGCTGCGACGTGTGTCATTCGCCCTTCGAGATGAAAAACATGCGCGAGGCGGCGGAAGTGGTTTCCATGGTAATGGAGCAGCAGGGCAGTATCCTTGTCTGCGGCGACTACGACGCCGACGGGCTTACGGCAAGCAGCATACTTTATCTGTATTTTACCGACAACGGCGTCGACTGCGACGTCATTATTCCCACGCGCAGCAAGGGCTACGGGCTGCACGCCGACATGGTAAAGCAGGCGTTTGAAAAAAAGTTCTACGACCTTGTGATAACGGTGGACTGCGGCATATCCAACAGGGACGAGGTGGCGCAGATAACGGATGACTTGGGCGTGGAGGTGATAGTCACCGACCACCACGAGCTGCCGCAGCAGCTGCCCGACTGCATATGCGTCAACCCCAAATTAGGCTATCCCTTCGCCGGGCTTTCCGGCGCGGGAGTGGCGTTCAAGCTGGTGCAGGCGCTTGGGGGCGAGGCGTCCCGTTACGCCTTGCTTGCGGCAATAGGCACCATAGGGGACATAATGCCCATGAGGGACGAAAACAGGTACATCGTATCCCTCGGGCTGCAAAATCTCAACCACAAAAGCATAGCCAAACTGGCGGAGCTTTCCAAGTGCAAAACTCCCCTCACGGCAAACGACGTGGCAATGAAGATCGCCCCCAAAATAAATGCTGCGGGGCGTGTTGAGCATCCCGACTCCGCCCTTTCGGTGCTGCTTGCGCGCGACAAGGTCAATTCCGCCGCGGTAAACAAGCTGATACAGCTGAACGAGCAGCGCAAGCAGCTTGTGGAGAGAATAACGGCGCAGGCGGACGAGATGTGCGACGACAAAGACGTTGCCGCGCACCGTCTTACCTACTTGTACGACGAAAACTGGTCTACGGGCGTGCTGGGCATTGCCGCCGCCCGCTACAAAGATAAATATAATTTTCCCGCCGCGGTGCTTACCAAAGAGGGAGAAAACTTCGTAGGCTCGGCGCGGGGCACCGACAACGTAGATCTGTTCGACGTGTTTTGCCGTGCGCAGCAATATCTGGTGCATTTCGGCGGACACAAAGCGGCGGTGGGGTTCAGCGTGGCTCCGCAAAACGTCACGGCGCTGAAAGAAAAGCTTTCGGAAATATTGTGCGAGCTGCCGCAGCAGTCTTTTGACAGACAGCGGTACTACGACGCCGACTTGCAGGGCATAACGCTGGAAGAGGCATATGAATTTACGCAAAAAATGCAACCATGTCTGCCGCAGGACAAGGTGCTGTTTCTGGTGCGCGACAGCGTGAAGTCGGCAAAAACCTTCGGCAAGGGGGCGCACCTTTCGGCAACGCTCAGCGGCGGCATGGAACTGAAAGGGTTCAGATTCGGCAAATACGCGCCTTATCTCAACGGGGCGTATATCGACGCCGTGGTGTCGCTGGAAAGGGACGAATACACCCACGCCGTATGCGGCATGATAGAGGACGTGCAGATACTCAATTCCCTGTGTCTGGACAGTCAATACAAACTCAATTTTCTGCGTCGGTTCACTCCCTGTTCGGTACGGCCCGCCGAAGCAAGTCAGGTTATAAAGGCGCTTTCGGGCAACTCCGTGCTGGCGGTGTTCGACGACTACGAAACCTATCTGGAACAAAGCGAGGTCTATCCGCTGGACGACTTCTTCGTGGATATTTTCTTTGACGGCGGCGGCAGCAAAACGGTGCTCATCTCCCCCGTCGAGGCGGATTTCGGCAGATACGACAAGGTGGTGTGCTTCGTGCGACAGGGCACGCCCTGCCTTGTGCCCGACGCTTTGTACGTGTGCGTGGATCCCCCCAACGACAGCCTGTATCAGCTTACGCTTAACAGGGATATATGCGCGTCGGTGTATTCGCGCATAAAGCATAAGGAAGAATTTGAAAGCATAAAGGGCGTTTACGACAAGTATCTTTTGGGTAAAATGAGTTATTTTCAGTACGTGGCGGCGCTGAGGGTGCTGTGCGAATTGAAATTTATCGAGATAACGGACGAGTACACGGCGCAGACGCTGCCGTCGGACAAAAAAGAGCTTACGCAGTCGGCTGTGTACCGTTGTTTTGGCGAATAGGCGCGGCAACGCGTCGTTGAAGCGTGCGTGTGAATACGTCGAATGCGGGCTTTGCCCGTGGTGCGCGCCGCTAAATTTGCGGCGGCAGAGGTGAATATGTACAGCGAAAAGGAAAGTGCGGAAGTCACTGTCAACAACTTCCTTACCAAAATAAAACATTACTATCATCCCACCGAAGAGGCGGCCATTCTGGAAGCCTTTTCCGTGGCTAAAAATGCGCACGAGGGGCAGTTCCGCGCCAGCGGCCGTCCCTACATCACGCACCCGACGATAGTGGCGGATATTCTTGTGGACATGGGTTTCGACGTGCCCACCATCTGCGCCGCGCTTTTGCACGACACGGTAGAGGACACCAACGTCACCGACGCCGATTTGCGCACAAAATTCGGCGACGAAATTGCCGACCTTGTGGCGGGAGTCACCAAGCTGGACAAGATACAGTTTCACAATAAGGAAGAGGAACAGACGGAAAATATGCGCAAGATGTTCTTCGCCATGGCGAAGGACATACGCGTAATGATGATAAAGCTTGCCGACAGACTGCACAACATGCGTTCGTTGATGTACCTTTCGGAGGAAAAGCAGCAGGTGATAGCCAAAGAAACGCTGGATATTTTTGCGCCCATTGCGGGCAGGCTGGGTATCTCCTCCGTCAAGAGCGAACTGGAAGATTTGTGCCTGAAATATCTGGACAGAAAGGCTTACGACGAAATTGCGCAGGGCATCGCCATGAAAAAGGCGGAAAGGGAAACGATAGTGGAAAACTTCATTTTCCAGCTCAAGGACAAGCTCAAAGAATCTAACCTTGCCAATTTCGACGTATACTGGCGTACCAAGCACTTCTATTCCATCTACAAAAAGATGAAAAAGCAAAACAAAACGCTGGAACAGGTGTACGACCTTACGGCGGTGAGGGTGATAGTGGAAACCATCAAGGACTGTTACGCCGTCTTGGGCTCCATACACGACAAGTGGAAGCCCATGCCGGGGCGGTTTAAGGACTACATCGCCGTGCCCAAGCGCAACATGTATCAGTCGTTGCACACCACGGTGTTTTTAGACTACCAATCTCACCGTTATCCCATAGAAGTGCAGATACGCACCTACGAAATGCACAAGATAGCGGAATACGGTGTGGCGGCGCACTGGAAATACAAGGAGGGCGTCACCACCAAGACGGAAATGGACGAAACGCTGGGCTGGGTGAAAGAGGTGCTCTCCTACGACAAGGACTTCCGCGACAGCAAGGAGTTTCTCAACCTCATCCGCAAGGACATTTCCAACACCAACGAGGTGTACGTGTTCACACCCAACGGCGACGTAAAAATTCTGGCTGCCGGCTCCAACGCCTTGGACTTTGCCTACGCCGTGCACAGCGAGGTGGGCAACAAGTGCGTGGGCACCAAGGTCAACAACAAGATTGTGCCGCTGGACACGGTGCTTTCCACCGGCGACACCGTCGAGGTGATGACCAACCCCAACGCCAAAGGCCCCTCCCGCGACTGGCTCAAAATTGTCACCACGCCGTCGGCAAAGGCAAAAATACGGCAGTTTTTCAAACGGGAACTTAAAGACGAATATATACGCACCGGCAAAAGCATGGTGGAAAGGGACGCCAAGCACCGCGGCATATCGCCGTCCGAGCTGGTCACTCCCGAAGCGGTAGCCGCCGTGTGCGAAAGGTATATGCTTGCCAACGCCGACGAAATGTATGCGGCGGTGGGATACGGCAGCCTGTCGCTGACGCAGGTAATGCTCAAGCTTATCACCGCCAACAAGCACGTTTCCGACGCCATAAAGGCGCAGCAGGTGGTGCGCTCGCGCAAGCCGGTAAACAGCAAGGAAAAATCCGTCATAATAAAGGGAGTAGAGGGCTTGCTGGTGCGGTTTTCCCGCTGTTGCAGCCCCGTTCCCGGCGACGAGATAGTGGGGTATATCTCCCGAGGCAGAGGCGTGTGCGTGCACCGCGCCGACTGTCCCGCCGTAAAGAACATGGAAAAGGAGCGGCTCATAAAAGCGGAGTGGGCAAACACCAGCGAGCAGACTACCTTTTCCGCCTCTATCGAGATCATCTCCGAAGACAAGGGGGATATCTTTGCCGAGATAACCCGCGCCATTGCCAACGAAGGACTGCCCATGACGGCGATAAACGCCCGCAAGGACAAAAAGGGCAACGCCGTGGCAAACGTGACGGTGGAAATTTCCAACCACGATCAGGCAAATCAGCTTATAACAAAACTCAAATCTATCCCCGCGGTGATAAACGCCTACCGCGTCAACGGCTGACGGGGCGCACGGCAAAGGCAAAAATATCTACCTACCATGAAAATTGAAACTTTTTGCGCCGGCGCATTGCAAACCAACTGCGCTGTGCTGTATGACGAAAGGGACTGCATAGCGGTGGACGCGCCCTACGGAATGGAGCAGGTGATAAGCTTCATCACCCGCAAAAAACTGCGTCTGCGCGCCCTGCTGCTCACCCACGGGCACTTCGACCACGTCGGCGGCGCACAACAGCTTTTGCGCGCCTGCGGCAACGCGGATATCTATCTGCACGAGGGGGATTTTCAGCTTGCGGCAAACGCCGCTCGCAACAGGTGGAACGTCCCCTGCGAAAAGTGCGCGGCTACACAAAAACTACGCGAGGGCACTCTTTGTGTGGGCGGCTTCCGACTGGAAGTGCTGGAAACGCCCTTCCACACGGCGGGCAGCGTGTGCTTTATTGCCGACGACGTGCTGTTTGCCGGCGACACCCTTTTCAAGGATGGCATAGGCAGAAGCGACTTTCCCGAAAGCGTGCCGCACAAAATGCAATCTTCCTTGCAAAAACTCAAAGCGCTTGATAAAAACTACTTTGTGCTGTGCGGACACGGCGAAAACACCGATCTTAACAGAGAAAAGCAGTTCAACCCTTATTTGCGGTGACGGTCAACAAATGAAACTTTTTACCGACGTTAATTTTCCTACCGAAATTCAGGACGTGGCAAAGCTGTTTTTTGCCGACGTCCTTTTGTGCAGCCCCGAACAGGCGGAATGCAGCCTGACTCATACCTGCGCCGACGGCGTGTATACCTACGTCGCGCAGGCGTTGGGGCAAAGCGCTGTGCGCAGCGTAAGCGCAGAGGGGGACGGTCTGCAAAGCGTGCGCCTGCAAAAACGCTATGCCAAACTTGCTATGTACGAGGCGCTGTGCCGCGGCACGGGCAAAAGCATGCCGTGGGGCAGTCTTACAGGCATACGTCCCACCCGTCTTGCCTGTCAGCTGCAAAGCGAAGGGACAGATTGGCAAAAGACCTTTGTGGAATTGCTGGGCGTTTCTCCCGAAAAAACGGCGCTTACTGCCGACATTCTGCAATGTCAAAAGGGCTTGCGCGACTATCGAGAGGGCTGCGCCGATATGTACGTGGGCATACCCTTTTGCGTGTCACGGTGCAGTTACTGCTCCTTTACCGGCGGCGAGATAGGCAAAATGCAAAAATACGTTCAGCCCTACGTAGACGTTTTGCGCCGCGAGGTGCGCGAAACGGTGCAATTTGCAAAAAGCCGAGGCATAAAACTTAACAACGTTTACTTCGGCGGCGGCACGCCCACTTCGCTGTCGGCAAGGCAGCTGGAGGACGTTTTGTCGGAAATTACCTTCGCCCCCGTCGAGTTTACCGTAGAGGCGGGGCGTCCCGACACCATCGACGGCGAAAAGCTGCGCGTGCTGAAAGATCACGGAGTGCACCGCATTTCCGTAAACCCCCAGACCTTCAACCAAAGCGTGCTGGACGCAGTGGGGCGCAAACACACCGTTCAGGCAATTTACGACAGCTTCGCCATGGCGAAAGAGGCGGGCTTTGCCGTCAATATGGATCTCATTGCGGGGCTTCCCACCGAAACGTACGAGATGTTCCGTCACAGCGTAGACTGCGCCGTAGGCTTGCAGCCGGAAAATTTCACCGTGCACACTTTGGCGTTGAAACACGGCACCGCCCTCAAAGAGCAGCGTTACGCCACCGACGGCGACGTAGAAAAAATGGTGGAGTACGCCCATTCGCAGGCAAGGGCGCAGGGATATCTTCCCTACTATATGTACAGGCAGAAGTATATGTCGCAAAACCTCGAAAACGTCGGCTTCTGCAAAGAGGGCTGTCAGTGCCTGTACAACATAGGCATGATGGAGGAGGTCACCGATATCCTCGCCTGCGGAGCCAATGCAATTTCCAAAAAGATTTCTGCGGCGGAAAATCGCATAGAGCGTGCGGCAAACGCCAAGGACGTCATTACCTACGTGCAGCGCATAGACGACTATATGCAAAAAAAGTTTGCGCTGTTTGAAGCTTGACTTGTTTTAAGGTAAAGGGGCTAAACTCAAACCAACTTCTTGACGGCGGCGTTAGCGTGTCACGTGCAGGTACTCAAAAATCGCATACGTTTAAGTTTTGAGTGTCCGTGGCGCACAGACGCGCCAAAGGCGGTAAGATGACTATCAAAAAGAAATTGACGGCAAAGGCAATTTCCCTCGCCGCACTGGTTGCGGTTGCGGGAGTTTTGCTTGCGCTCAAAAACAACGAAAGGGTGTGCGAGTTTTTCGCAACCACCTTTGCCCGCGGCTGGATATTCCTGTTCGGGCATATTTTCGGCTGGCTGCCCGTAAGCGTGTACGAGGTGCTGCTCATAGCGGCGATAGCGGGCGCGATAGTGTGCCTCGTGCTGCTTATAAGGGACTTGATCAAAAAGCATTGGCAAAAGGCTTTGTCGCTGACGCTGTCGGTGTGCATAGCCGTAGCCTCCTTCGTGTGCGTGTATACCGCCACGGCGTCCTTTTCCTACAACCGCGCGCCGTTGCCCCAAAGCGTGTACGCCGAGTATCAGGAGGAGGACTTTTCCTACGAACAGGCGGTGGAGCTGGCGGAAAACCTGATAGACAAAATGAACGAGGCATATTTTGCCACCGAACACGACGAAAATGGCAACATCGTGTATCCCTATACCTTCAAAGAGCTGTCCGACTTGGTGGCGCAGCAGTACCAACGTCTTACGGACGACTATTTTTCCTCCTATACGCCGCCCGCCAAAAGGATACTCAACAAGTGGATTATGAGCCAAATGCACATAGTGGGAGTTTTCTTTGCCCCGACGGGGGAAGTAAACGTCAACGGCAACGAAAACAATTTGTTTTTGCCCTCCACAATGGCGCACGAAATGGCTCACGCCAAAGGGGTGATGCGCGAGTACGAGGCGGACATCGTTTCTCGCTACGTGCTTGCCACCAGCGAAAACCCCTATCTGTGCTACGGCACGCTGGTGCAGCTGAGCAGTTATGCCCTCAGTCTTGTGGGCAAGTATCCCGATTCCCGTCAGGACTACGAACGGCTGTACAACTCCGTTGCGGCGGGCATACGTTTGGAAAGACAAAACTACAACGAGTTTTATGCGCAGTTCACGCTGCTGGACGACGTGGGGGAGTTTTTTAACGATATCTACCTCAAACTGCAACAGCAGCAGGGGGGCACGGAAAGCTACGAAAAGCCGGGCGAAACGCAGGGTACGGGACAGGTGGACGGCGACGGTGAGGAAATAGTGCAGATAGTGCGCTTTTCCGGAGCGGAAAACCTGCTCATTCATCTGTACAAGCAGGGCGAGTTTCACGACTGAATTGCAGGGCGCGCTGTATAATTGAATTACAAGGTGCATTTCAAAACGGAATTGCAAGAAGCGTTTCACGACTGAATTACGGCGCGCGTTCCAAAACTGCCTTGCAGGGCGCGTTTCAAAACGGAATTGCACGGTATATTCGGAATTGTATTGCAACGTGTAAAAATTGAAGGGCATGGTGTATTTTAAAATTGAACTGCAAGTCGCACTTCAAAAGTCAAATTGACAAAAGGCGTCGCGTGGCGGCGCTTTAAGCTTGTAAAGCGCACACGGTACTCCGTCGTAAAGTGTCAAAGGGGCACATTTGGCGTGTCCGCCGCCGCGCGCCTGCCTGCGTAAAGCGCTTATAATACGTCGGGCAATATCTGCACGCCGTTTTTTACAAACGTGCCGCAATCGGCGTAAACGCCCTTTGGCAGCGTTTTCAAAAGGAAAAGGTTTTGCCGTGCTGCGACGGCTGCGGCAGGGCGAAAGTCGCGCGTTGTGCGCAGCGTCGGTTGCGCTTTGCACGCAAAACTGCAGGGCAGCCTTTTGCCGCAGGCAACAGCCTTTTGCCGCAAAAAAGGCGGTGTTTTTTGCAAAAACTTGCAAAATGTTGTTTTCAAATCGTTGACAGTTTTGCCCCGCTGATATATAATGTAAAGGCTGTTGAAGTGCGGGTGTAGTTCAATGGTAGAATACCAGCCTTCCAAGCTGGCTGCGTGGGTCCGATTCCCATCACCCGCTCCATATACTACACATGCCTGTGCCTGTAGCTCAGCAGGATAGAGCAACGGCCTTCTAAGCCGTTTGTCGGGGGTTCGAATCCCTTCAGGCACGCCATCTGGTGGGCTTAGCTCAGCTGGTTAGAGTGCCAGATTGTGACTCTGGAGGTCATGGGTTCAAATCCCATAGCTCACCCCATTATTTTAGGGGTATAGCCAAGCGGTAAGGCATCAGACTTTGACTCTGACATCTCGTAGGTTCAAATCCTGCTACCCCTGCCAAGGTTATGACCCATTAGCTCAGTTGGCAGAGCACATGACTTTTAATCATGGTGTCCCGCGTTCGAATCGCGGATGGGTCACCAAAAAACCTTTTACGCGGCAACGGCACAGGTCAGATATGCATCTTTAGCTCAGTTGGTAGAGCAACTGACTCTTAATCAGTGGGTCCAGGGTTCGAGTCCCTGAAGGTGTACCAGTAAGCGTCGTGCGGATATGGCGGAATTGGCAGACGCGCCAGACTTAGGATCTGGTGTCAACGACGTGGGGGTTCAAGTCCCTTTATCCGCACCAAGCATAGATACGCGGGAGTGGCTCAGTGGTAGAGCGCTGCCTTGCCAAGGCAGATATCGCGGGTCCGAATCCCGTCTCCCGCTCCATTCAAAGAAAAAGTTTGATACAAATTACGTATCAAACTTTTTTCTTATATTGTTTTGTAAGGCGGTAATAGTATGAATGCGGTATTTGCAATAGGCGGAAAAACGTTGGAAACAGGTAGACTCTTGCTTCGGCCTTTCATGCAAATCGATTTGGACGATTTCTACGCCTATGCCTCGGTGGAAGGCGTGGGCGAAATGGCAGGTTGGCAACATCACGAAAGCAAAGAAAAATCGCAGGAAATACTGGACTCGTTCATTCGTGAGGACAAAGTATTTGCCCTGGTGGACAAGTCAACGGGAAAAGTTATAGGTTCGCTTGGTGTGGAAAAGTACGAAATGGAAGACAAACTGACGGAATTCGACGGCTTGCTTGGCAGGGAAATCGGTTTTGTGTTAAGCAGGGAATATTGGGGAAGAGGGCTTATGCCCGAAGCGGTGAAAGTTGTAACAGACTTTTTGTTTAAGCATTGCAATTTGGATTTTTTGCTGTGCGGTTACTTCAACTTCAACGTTCAGTCCAAACGTGTTCAGGAAAAATGCGGTTTCAAGCCCTATCGAGCGCTTGTTATGGATACAAGCATGGGGACGAAGGAAGCGGGCACGCTCAACCTTTTGCTCAATCCGGAAAAAGACATTAAACTAAATTTTTCCCACCCCGAAACACTGATATTTTCAAAGCGGTAGCCCTTTCTGCGTAAAAGTGCCGTAACACCTAACGGTTTTTGCAGTAGCGGTGCGGTTTGGACGTGAAAAGACGCAAACAACGCAAGAGTTGTGTTGCGTTTGTAAAAACAAATTTTTCAATATTTTCGGCAAAAAATTTCCAAGCAGGCATCAAAGGTTTGCAATGCAACAGTGGCAGTGCAATTTTAGTTTTGCGCAAATTAGCAAAGCGGTGCCAAACGGTAGGCACGGCACCGTACCAAAAGCCGTTGAAGGGCATTTCAGGCAGTACATCGACGACAAAAAATCAAAAAGGGACTGAATTTTCAGTCCATTTTTTTGTTTAATCAATTTAAATTCAACATTGCAACATTATTCAATTTGTTGTACAAATTTCTTTTCAAATGCAAATAGGGTTGTGAAATTTAACACAGCAATTTTTTACATTTATCGGAAGTTTCCAATAAGTCAGGCAGTTGATAATCTTTAAGTTTTGTGGTACAATAAAACAAAAAGGGGTGCCGAAATGACAGTAGCAGAATACAAAGCCGCCATTGCGGAATATATGTTGCAGGAAAAAGCCGTCAAAAGCGTTGAGGCTTTGAATGAAATTCCCGATGAAGAGTATCAAAAAATGATTGACGAAAACCGCTCCGTCAAGGAAGCGGCGCAAGGCGTGTTTCTTGTGCTTGTGATGAAAAGTTTTTCTAAAAAGTAAGTTTGCCTACTTGCCGAAAATAGCATGGTGTGCAGTCGCCCGCAATTTGTTGAATAGCGGAAGAGTTTTTCTTGTGTCACAACGAACTTTTTTACCGACTGTCATTCACAAGGATTTTCATCGCAAAGTAACGTAAAATTCAATACGTATCAAATATTTTGTAACAAACGAGGTAAAGTTTGAAGTACGGCATTTTACTTTTTGACGCCGACAACACCGTTTTGGACTTCGACCGCGCCGAGGACGCCGCCCTTGAAAAAGCGTTTTGCGAGTGCGGACTGCATTTCGACGAAAAGGTGCTGAACACCTATCGCAAAAACAACGTTTACCAGTGGCGGCTGTACGAAAAGGGGCTTACCACCAAGGAAAAGGTGCTGGAAAACCGCTTTCTTGACACCTTCCGTCAGCTGGGCATGACCGCGCCGCTGCACGAGGTGTCCTCGCTGTACGAAAAATATCTGCACCAAGGTTTTTACGTGGAGCCGCACGCCGACGAGGTGTTGCAACGGCTGCAAAAGGATTGCCGCCTGTATCTGATCACAAACGGCGTTTTGTCCATTCAGAACAGCCGCATGAGGGGCAGCGGTCTGGAAAAATACTTTTTGCGTCGGTTCGTGTCCGAAGAGATAGGCTTTCCCAAGCCGTCGGTAAAATTTTTCGAGGCGGTATTTGCCGCTTTGCCACAAGAGGATAAAAGCAGAATGTTGGTGGTGGGCGATTCCCTTACCAGCGACGTGCAGGGCGGCATAAACGTCGGATTGCACACCTGCTGGTACAACCCCAAGCACGCCGAAAAGGACTCAGACGTCACTCCCGACTACGAGATAGACGACCTGCGCCGGCTGGCGGACATAGTTTACGCCTGACAAAAACTTTAACACGCGGTCATGCCGCGTTTTTTTTTGCGCCCTGCCGTGGAAGGCGTTTTGCCGCAACGTGGTTTTGACGTTATGCAGGAATGCGCTATTCGAAGCATACGGGCAAAGCGCCGCCCTTTTCCGCCGCGTTTGCGCCCGTGTGTCGTTTTTGTACTCTACTCGTACAAGTATCCCGACCACCCGCCGCAATGGCAAGCAATTTTCAATGCCCTTTTTGTGCTTCTATGATTTTCCCCTTTTCCTCTTAAACTCGTCCGACATTTTTGCTTGTCCTATACTGTTTCTGAAAAGTTTATGCGGATTTATTGCTGTAAAGTGGCTCGACTAAGGGACGGGCAAGCGTTGCCTGCTGTCAGCCGAAAGGACGTAACCGCAAATTTTTTACTTTTATTGCAGCCCCGTCGCTTAGAGTTGTCCTTTACCGCCGTCATTTATCTCCGCTGTTTGTTGCGTCGCTGTTTAGCGCCGACGTTTATTACCGCCGCTTTATCTCCATCGTCCTTTGTCGCAGTCATTTCCCCGCGCCGTCACGGGCGTGGCGCATTTTGTTTTTTCCTCGAGCATTGTGCGTCGGATTTTTGTTTTGTGGCGAAAAAAAAGCGCCCCGCAGGGCGCGTTTATTGTGTCAATGCAGCATTTGCAACAGATTTTTCAGCGCGTTGCCACGGTGACTTACGGAGTTTTTTTCCTCTTCCGTTGCCTCGGCAAAGGTCATGCCCAAGTCGTCGCTGAAAAACAGACTGTCGTAGCCGAAGCCTCCCTCTCCCCGTTGCTCCTCTAAAATTCTTCCGTGCGCTTCTCCCGTGGCGCACAGTATTTTGCCGTCGGGGTATAACAGCGCCACCACGCAGGTGAAGTGCGCCTTGCGGCTTTTGCCTTTCAGCAATTCAAGCAGCTTTTTTCTGTTGGCGGCGTCGTCGTGGTCGCCGGCAAAGCGGGCGGAGTTCACCCCGGGCGCGCCGTCCAGCGCGTCCACGCACAGTCCCGTATCGTCGGCAAGCACGGGCAGGGGAGTAAACTCCGCCGCCGCATGCGCCTTAATGAGGGCGTTGTGCAAAAAGGTTTCGCCATTTTCCTGCGGATCGCACCGTATTCCCGCCTCGTCAAGGCTTATTACGTCAAACTTATCTTGCAAAATGCTTTTTATTTCCGCCAGCTTGTGGGCGTTATTGGTCGCCGCTACTATCTTCCGTTTCATCGTAGTACCTCACCTTGGGATTTGCCGAGGTTATAGCATTTTTTATCTTGTCGAAATACTTGGGCTTTACGGCAATTTGCGCAATTACGGGGTCTTCCCCCTTCCACAGATAGCTTATGTACAGCTTGTCTTGCTTTTTCACTACGTTCAGCACGTTGTCCAAGCGTATTCTGCCGCTCAGCACGTCCACAAAAAAGACGTTGAGGCGAATGTGCGTGTCGGTAATGCGGTAGTGTATGGTGGCAAGAGCCAGCGTAAGCACCGCCGCAAGGGATGAGGAAAATATCAGCAGGGTGCCCTGCGCAGGGTTTATGTTCAGCGGCAGCACTGCGCCCGCCGCCGCGGCTATGCCTATTGCCAAGGCAACGACGCTTATTGCAAACATTGCCCACGCCGCAATTTTTACGACGGGTGAAAAATAATGAGGTATGTTCATATAATAATTTTACCATATAACCTTAAAGGTGTACAAGACTTTGCACCTCGTCGGACAAAATATTTTGTAACTTTGTGGTTTTTTGCGGCAAAAACGTATGACGACGCCGCGCAAGGAGGAGTTTTGGTAACGGTAGACTACGACGCAATAAGGCACAATGCGCTGTTTTTCAAAAAAAATCTCAAACAAAGCAAGCTGTGCGCCGTGCTGAAAAACGACGCATACGGTCACGGGCTGGTGGATACGGCAAAAGCGCTTTGCGGCATAGCTCCCTTTGCCGCCGTGGGCAGTGTGCGCGAAGCCGTTGCCGTAAGGAAATATTTCGACGAAGTGCTGGTGCTTTTGCCCGTTTCGGAAAATGAAGTTGGCGAGGCGGTAAGGAGGGACGTGATACTTTCCGCCGACAGCATGCTTTCGCTGCGCCGCATTGCCCGTCACCGAGGGGCGCGGGTGCATCTGAAAATAAACAGCGGCATGAACAGACTGGGATTTTCCGCCAAGCAGCTGCCTGCGGCGTTGCAATTTGCTCTGTCCCGAATACGGCTGTGCGGCGCATACACGCACTTTTACGGCACCGACAACCCTTCCATGCGCAGTCAGCTGGAATATTTTTTGCGTTGCCGTGCGCTGTTTGACGGGTGCGGAATGGTTTTTCATGCGGCGAATACGGCGGCGGTGCTTCAAGACAGCCGTTTCCATCTGGACATGGCGCGCGTGGGGCTGGGGCTGTACGGCTACGGAGCGCCGCAGCTTGTGCCCGCAAAAAAGGTTTCGGCAAAGGTGATAGCGGTGCGGCGCGTCAAAGCGGGCAGTCACGTTTGCTACGGCGATTTTCTGCTGCAAAAAGACGCCGACGTCGCCATAGTGGATTTTGGGTATGCCAACGGTTTGTGCCGCGCGCTTGCCGCACAGGCAAAAATAAAGGGAAAAACCTGCCAAGTGTTGGGCAAACCGTGCATGGCTATGACGGCGTTCGACGTAAGCGGAGCAAAGGTATCGGTGGGCGACGAGGCGGTGCTGTTGGGCGACGGGGTGAACAACGGCGACTCCGACGTCAGTATATACGAGCTGCTGTGCAATTTGCGGTAAGGGGTTGTGTTATTTTGCGTAATGTTGTACAATATACTCGGTATGCGTGTTATTACGGGAAAATACAAGGGGCGCACGCTGGTAGCACCCAAGCAGGACGCTCGTCCCACCTTGGACAGAACCAAGGAAACGCTGTTTAATATACTTGCCCCTCTTTTGGAGGGCAGCAGCGTATTGGATCTGTTTGCCGGTTCGGGACAGCTGGCGATAGAGTGTCTCAGCCGAGGCGCAAGGCAAGCCGTGCTGTGCGACAGCGGCAAAAGCGCCGCCCAAGCCATAAGAGAAAATTTTCAAAAAATAGGCGAAACGCCGGTTTTTTACAACTGCGACTTTCGCCGTTGCCTTTCGTCGGTGTCGCAGCGGTTCGACGTTGTGTTTGTCGATCCACCTTATGCCAAGAATATGTATGCGGAGGTTTTGCGCCTGCTTATTCAATACGACTGCGTTGCCGAGGGGGGCATTGTGGTGTGCGAGCATTCCCGCGGCGACGAAATGCCCTGTGCGAAGGGATTGGAAATTTTCGACGTAAGAAACGTAGGCAGCGTTGCCTTTACGTTTTATAAAAGGAGTAGCATATGAAAAGGGGAGTTTACGCAGGTTCTTTCTGCCCCGTCACCAACGGGCACGTAGACGCAATAGAAAAAGCCGCCCGACTTGTGGACAAGCTGTACGTGGTGGTGGGAGTCAATCCCTCCAAAAGGTACGCCATGTCCGACGAGGCGCGTTTTTCCGCAGTCAGCAAGGCTGTGGCTCATCTGCCCGAGGTCGAGGTGGTATTTTACGGCGGCATGATGACGGACTTTTGCAAATCGGTAAACGCCGACGTCATGATAAAATCCATTCGCAACGCCACAGACTTGCAGCAGGTGATAGACCTTGCCGACGTCAACGCCGACTTCTGGCAGGGGGAAACGGTGTTTGTGGTGGGCGACAAAAAATGGCGCAACGTTTCCGCCTCTCTGGTGCGCGAGCTTGCCTTTTTGGGCAAGGACGTTTCCGCATACGTACCCGCCTGTTGCGCCGACGAAATTTGCCGCGCGCTGGGGTGCGAGCCTGCGCAAAAAAAGGACGAGGCGTAACCAAAAACCGCAACCGTTTGCATTTTTTCGTAACAAAAAAAGCTTCTGCTGCTTGCAATAAAACGGCTTCTATGTTGGTAACAAACAGTTTTCACCGTTTTTACGGCAAAACGCTTTTGCCGTAAATCAAACACACAAAGGTAAAAATGTCTGAAAAAATTCCGCTGCCTGCCGAAGGGCAGATAAAAACAGAATACCCCCTTTCGGAAGCGCTGCGCATAAAAAAACAGCGTTTAGACTGCGAATTGAAACGCAACCTCGAAACGCGCCAAAGGCTTGCCGTGGTGGCAGGTCCCTGCTCCGCCGACGACGAGGAGGCGGTTTTGCAGTATTGCGGCAGACTTGCCGAACTGCAAAAGCAGTATTCGCCGCTACTTATAGTGGCGCGCGTGTACACCTGCAAGCCGCACAGCAACGGCGAAGGCTATCAGGGACTTTGCATAACTCCGCACGGAGTTGCCGACCTCCCCCAAGGATTGCGGTGCAGCCGCCGCCTTATGCTCAACGTGCTGAAAGAGGGGCTTCCCGTTGCCGACGAGCTGCTGTATCCGCAGTTATACCGCTATTTCGACGACCTTGTTTCCTATGCATTTCTCGGAGCGCGCAGCAGCGAGGACAGTTTTCACCGCGGCGTGGCGTCGGGGTTGGATATCCTTTGCGGCGTAAAAAATTCCACCGGCGGCAGGGTAGAAAGCGCCGTGCAGTCCCTTTATGCAGTATGCAAGCCCAATGTTTTTCCCTTCGACGGCTGTCAGGTGCAGACGGACGGGTGCAAATATGCCCACGTAGTGCTGCGCGGCGGCATGGACAGGCAGGGATATTTTTCCAATATGGACGGCGCAAGCACGGCAAAGGCAAGACAGCTGCTGGAAAATCAGGGGCTGTGCAACTTTATAATGACGGATCTCAGCCATGCCAACAGCGGCAAGGTGGCGAAAAATCAGTTGGAAAACGCCAAAATTGCCGCCGCGGACAAAAACGTAAACGGCGTCATGGCGGAAAGCTATCTGATGGGCGGCAGCGGCGACGGCTTCGGTGTGTCCAAAACGGACGAGTGCCTTTCTTGGGATGACACCCGCCGTATGCTGGATATTCTTGCCGAAGGCTTTCTTGCAAGAACGCCTGCCTGACGCGCGGCGCGGTTAAAAGCTCAAACGCCTTGCTGCCCGCCGCTTTTTTCAAGCCGTATTTTCTCGTTGTATAGTGCGTCCGACTACGCAAACAGACCGCAAGCTTTGCGGTCGTTTTTTTATGGGGCGGCGCATTGTGCGGTGAGGGGCGCAGGGCAGACCAAAAGGAAAGAATTTCCTGTTAAAAGGCAGTTTGCAGGCGTGTTTTTGTGCGCAGACGTGTTCAAAACCTTTCGACCTCGTACTTCGCTGCCCCGCATACGTCAAGCGGGCGGCTGTCGGAAAACGTGCCCGTTGCCGCATTTTCTGTCGTCGGCGTGTGCGTCGAGCTTTTAAGGGCAAACTGCTGTGCCTTTCGACCTTCGTTAACTTTGGATATTTTGTGCGGCTTTCTCTATAAACCTTTTTGTACTTTCAAAGCAGCGTAAAAGCGCACAAAGCGCCCAGCGCGGCGGAAATGCAGCCCTGCGTGAATTTTCGCAATATCAGCGCGGATGCCCTTACCTTGCCGTTTAGCAGCGCAAGACTTTGCGCTATTACGCATGCGCCTCCGAAAGAGGTAAAAAAGCAGCACGCCGTCACGGCTGTCTTTTGCTCCGCCACGTTACAGACGGATATTATGCCGTTAGTCATTTCCAGCGCTCCCGACAAAATACACAGCGAAAGCGTGTCTGCGGTGGGCAGCAGGTCGCGTAAAATGTCCGACAGCATATAAAACAGCGCGATCAAGCCTCCCACGCACAACACCGAAAGACATGCGGAAGTCACTTTGTTGCCGAAGCTTTCGTTGTACGAACGGAAAACCATTTCCCCGCCCTTTTTGCGGTACAGCAAGCCGTTCAGCACGCACGCCGTCACGTGGCACAGGGTAATTATCGCCGCCGCCCTTGCTCCCAGCATTGCGGCGGTGGTGGAGGCAAGAAACATGGGGCTTGCCGTGGAGCAGAATGAAAATGCCTGCGCCGCCTGTTGGGGCGTGCAGTTGCTTTCCCCTATCAGCTTTGCCCCGACGGGGTAGCCGCATATCAGCGAAGACAGCCATGCCTTGTCGGCGCTTATGCCGAACAGCGCGCGGCTTAGTGACCTTTTGGGAAAAATGCGGAATGCCGAGGTGAGCAGCGCAAAGGGAAACAGCACGGGCAGCACGTTGTACGCCCATGCCGTAACGCCGTTAAAAAAGCTGTGCATATATTTTTGCGGCGACGAAAGAAATGCCGCCACCACAATACAAAACAGCGCTGTGGAGCATATCCCGACAATAAATTTGTCCCTTTGTGCTCTCTCTTGCATGCTTTCCCTCCGTAAATTTTTGGGGTGTTTTTTTGTTGCCGCCTCCGACGAGTTTTGTCAACGTCCTCTTTCTTGCGGCGACGGTGGGCAAACTGAAAGCGTAACTCCTTGTTTTGTCGCCGTACAAAGCGCTTTCGGCTTTTGTGAGCATAGAGTTTTGCTCCGTTTGCGGTGCGCATGCGATAGCGGCGGTGCGCCTTGCAAAGCGCCTGCGCGTAATATTGTATTTTGTCCGTGCGCTTTATTTGACCAAAAAGACGTTTTTCCAAAACAACTCCGCAAATGGTGTCCGTTCGCCATCGAAAAATATATTGATATTCGTCGTCGCCCCGCCAAAGTGATGACTTGCGGGAACAAAGCAGAGCATTTTTGATCCTTTGCGTCGGGGTTTGCGTGGCTCTCAAGGCGTTATGCCGTGTGTTTGCCTTGTGCCGAGCCGAACCGGCTTGCCGACCTGCGAGAGATTTGCAAAGATAATTTTGCGTATCGAAAATGGGCGTAATGCAGCGGATAAAGGCGGTGCGTTTTGGTATTGCCCGACGGCAGTTGCGCGCTTTTGGCGGTTGGAGTTCCGTTGCTCCATTGTTTTAGGCAAAACTATCCGAGGAGCGTGTTGCAAGGCTTTTAGTGTGCCGCAAGAAGCGGTGTGAGGCGCAGTCAATGAATTGTTTTCAACGTTTTGTTTGCGCGCAGTGTGAAAGCGCGCGCACGGCTTGTATATTATCTTCCGCTCGCCTTTATTTGCCTGTTGCGCGACGGGGTGAAAAAGCGCCTTTCTGCTCTGTCCGAGTGGCGGATTTTTTTGACTTTTCGACAGGAATATGCGCTGCGGCAAGAGCAAGCTGCAAGGCTTTTGTGTGCCGAAAGAAGAAGTGCAAAGCGCGGAGGATTATTTTTATTGCATATTGGGCGTCGTCGTTTTTACTTTATTTCCGATATTCAACGGCGCGTGCCAATTCCCTTTTGCGTTACTTCGACGGCAGATTTTCCCCGTTTTTGCAGAGCAGACGCGCAGAAACAGACGGCGCCTCCGAACGCATTTTTTTGCTTTCCCGATACGCAATATTTCTCCTAATTGGCGTCACAATGGCACAAAACACTCTTTCGCAGAATACTATGACAAGCATAATATCATAAAAACAAGATAAAATTGTCAAAAAATGCCTCCGTCGGGCGTTTCCGCTTTCCTCGCCGGTACGGAGTTTGCGGTATAAATGGCAATGCAGTCCAAGCGTGCAGCAGGGGTGCGAAGGGGTAAAGATAAAGCCGTCCGGCGCAAAAGAAATAAAAACATGCGCAAGTGCAGCGTCGGGGCGCATGGAGAGTAAAGCCGTTCGAGGCGACAGTCGGGGCATAAAGGTAAAGGCGGTTTGACGTGGCAGCAACGGAAAAAGCATAAACAACCTGTCGGTCACGGCAGGGTTGACGTTAAGTAATAAAAAAAACGAGGCATTAGGTGAAAAGCAGAAAACGTTCACGAGGGTATGTGTTATGAGTGGCAATACAGTCCAAGCGTGCAGCAGGGGTACGAAGGGGTAAAGATAAAGCCGTCCGGTGCGGGACGGCACAAAAACGCTCTTATGTGCCAAGCCGCGGCGCAGTGGCAGGCTTGGCATAAAAACAGGCTGGCGACAGCAGTCGTGGCGTGCAGGAAAAAGTCGGGCACGGAAGTATCCTAAAAATACAAAAAGCAAAAACCTTGCGGTGCGCAGAGAGGTGGGGTGCAAGAAATATAGAGTGGGCGCAGGGCGGGCAACCGTCGTGCGAAAGTCTGAACGTACTATGTTTTGGCATACGAAAAGCGTCACCGTCACGGCAACGCTTTGGGTGCTTTTACAGCTTCTGCAACAGCTTGGGGTAGGGCAGTCCCTCGAAAGTCTGATACAATTCGTCCGCTCGGAGCGTCAGCTCGTCCGCCTTTTCCGCCCCTTTCAGCAGGTGGGTTTTTTGCTCGTTTACGGCAAGCACGTTTATTAGCGGCGCAGTAGTCAGCGACTGCGCGCGCACCTCGTCGGTTATGCCCAGAATGCAGTTCAGAATTATCCGTTGCAGGCGCACCCGAGTGTACCGCTTTGTTTTTACCTGCGAAATAAAATGCTCAAAGCCCTTCCATTTTTCGGCGCGGTGTATTCTGTTTTGCAGTCCTTCGGTGACGTCGGCAATGCCCGCCAGATAGTCTACCTTCGCCGCCGCCATAAACTTTACGGCAAAGTCGCAATACAGTTTTTCCGTATCGTCCTTTATGTCCTGCGCCACAAAGGGAAAGGTGAATTTATCCCTCAAAGAGGCGTCCTCGCGCAATGCGGTGGAGGAGGCGTATTGCTGCGGTGCGGAGCGGTTGTCCTCGCGCTTTATCGTCACGGGGGTGATATTTGCCGAAAGCTTTTTTATTGCGGAAATGTATTCCACCCCCAGCACGTTGTTGGGTTTTTGCAAAAGCTCTCCGCCGCACGCCCTGCTTACCGCGGCAGGGTAGGGCACGCCCTCTTTCAGCAGTCGGCGTATTTCGGCGTTTACCTCCTCTTCTTCAAGGCGGCAGGCGCATTTTTCAAGCAATCGCACGTCGCCGCATTCGCTGCCGAAAAGAAGCACGTCCGCCCCCAGCTTGTTTGCCAGCATAACTCCGCCCAAGGCAAAATTTTCCGCCGCCGCGGCAGAGTAGACCACCGGCAGTTCCACAACCAGATCCGCCCCCGCCTTTACGGCGTGAGCCGCCCGCTTATATTTGTTGGCTACGGCGGGCATTCCGCGCTGCACAAAATTGCCGCTCATTATGCACAGTACGTCGTCGGCTGTTTCGCGGGCGAAGTCAAGCAGCTTTTTGTGTCCCGTATGCAGGGGGTTGAACTCGCAAATAACGGCGCATTTCATGGCGTTACGCTCCTTTTGTTTCGGCTTTTCCTTTACAACGCCGAATCGGTGTGATATAATACATTAGTGTGCGTTAAAGTTCGCGCATGCGCTGGCGTTACAAGCGCGCGCGGCTTTATTATACACGAAAAAACACAATAAATAAAGCGTTTCTGGGGGAAACAAACATGAACATTCTGGACAAGATCAAGCAGGCGGCGTCCCGTCTTAACAAAAAAATCGTGCTGTGCGAAGGCGAAGACAGCCGCGTGGTAAAGGCTGCCGCCGACGCCGTAAAAGAGGGTATTGCGCAAATAGTGCTGCTGGGCGACGAGGCGGAAATTCGCAAAAACAATCCCGACGTAAATTTAGAGGGAGTAACGGTAATAAACCACCTTACCAGCGACAAGCTGCCCGCCTACAACGAGCTGCTTTGCAAGCTGCGCGCCTCCAAGGGCATGACTCCGGAGCAGGCTTCGGAGCTGCTTAAAGACGCCACCTATTTCGGCGCGATGATGTTAAAAACCGGCGAAGTGGACGGTCTTGTTTCGGGAGCGTGCCATTCTACGGCAAACACGCTACGCCCCGGACTGCAAATAATAAAGACGGCGCCGGGCGTATCCGCCGTCACCAGCTTCAATTTGATGATATGTCCCGAACAGGGCAACCAATACTGCCCCGACGGACTGGTGGTGTTCGCCGACTGCGGACTTAACCCCACCTACACAGCCGAAGGGCTTGCCGACTGCGCCGTTTCTACCGCAAAATCGGCAAAAGCCATTGCCGGCATAGAGCCAAAGGTGGCAATGCTTTCCTTCTCCACCAAGGGCAGCGCCAAGCACGACAACGTCACTCTCGTTGCCGAGGCGACCAAAATTGCCAAGCAAAAGGCTCCCGACCTCAAACTGGACGGCGAGCTGCAATTTGACGCGGCGATAGTTCCCTCCGTAGGCGAAATGAAGGCTCCCGGCAGCAGCGTTGCGGGGCATGCCAACGTGTTTATTTTCCCCGATCTGCAAGCGGGTAACATAGGCTACAAAATTGCCGAAAGGCTGGGCGGCTTTATGGCGGTAGGCCCCATTTGTCAGGGCTTTGCCAAACCCATGAACGACCTGTCCCGCGGCTGCAAGACGGAAGACATAGTGGCTGCCGTAGCGATAACGGCGCTTCAAACTCAATTTTAGGAGAACGGCATGAACAACATTCTGGTAATAAATTCCGGCAGTTCCTCTTTGAAGTATCAGCTTATCGACATGGAAAGGGAAGAGGTGCTTGCAAAGGGCAACTGCGAAAGAATAGGCATAGAAAATTCCAACTTCATCTACAAGGCGCACGGGCAGACCATCGAGGAAAAAATCGACATGCCCAACCATAACGTGGCGGTAAAGCTGGTGCTTGCCAAGCTTACCGACAAAGAGGTGGGCGTCATCTCCTCCATGAAGGAAATTGCCGGCGTGGGACACCGCGTGGTGGCAAGCGGCGAAGCGTTCAAGGTGCCCACGTTGGTAACTCCGCACGCAATGCAGCTTATGGAGGAAATAAAGGATCTGGCTCCCCTTCACAATCCGGCGGCGATAGTGGGCGTAAACGCCTGTCTGGCGCAGATGCCCGACACGCCCATGGTGCTGGTGTTCGACACCGGTTTCCACTTTACCATGCCTGACTACGCCTATATGTACGCGGTGGACTACGACCACTACGAAAAATACAAGATACGCCGTTACGGCGCTCACGGCACCAGTCACAAATACGTGGCGCAGGAGGCGGCAAAATATCTTCACAAAAATATCGAAGAACTGAAAATAGTCACCTGCCACCTCGGCAACGGCTCCTCCATAACGGCAGTCAAGGGCGGAAAGTGCGTGGACACCTCTATGGGGTTCACCCCTCTTGCCGGCGTGCCCATGGGCACCCGCAGCGGCGACATAGACTATGCCGCGGCGGAATACATTGCCAGAAAGGAAGGTATGGACGTGTCGGAAATGCTTACCTACCTCAACAAAAGGTGCGGCATGCTGGGCGTTTCGGGGGTTTCCTCCGACTTCCGCGACCTTGCCGCAGCGGCGGAGCAGGGTAACTACCGCGCCAATCTCGCCCTCAATATGTTTGCCTACGGCTGCAAAAAGTATATCGGCGCATACGCCGCGGCAATGGACGGCGTGGACGTTATAGTGTTTACCGCCGGCGTAGGGGAAAACGATCCCGACGTGCGCGCCCGCACCTTGCGCGATATGGACTATCTTGGCATAAAGCTGGACGAAAAGAAAAACGCCGCCTGCCCTCGCGGCGCCTTTGCGGAAATTCAGGCTGAGGATTCCCGCGTGAAGATACTTGTCATTCCCACCAACGAGGAGCTTGTCATCGCAAGGGAAACGCTTGCCGTGGCAAAGTTGGCGTAAATCGTTGACAAAAGAACGGTAATTTTGTATACTTATGGAAGCGTCTGAAAAAATTGTTATAGATTTGACAAAGTGCATGGCAAACGTAGGTGAAAAACAGCCCTTTGAAGGCACGTTCAGCCTGTCGGACAGCCTTTTGCCCTATCCCAACGCTCACCTTGCGCAAGCGA
>DVOC01000053.1 GCA_018713905.1 Candidatus Fimimonas merdipullorum | reverse complement strand
TTGAATAAAGTAAGGCACACAGCGCATTTTGCATTGAATAACGCCGCAAAATAAAATCCCGCGGCAAGGCGGGATATTTCGGCTTTTCAGCACGAAAGATATTGCGTAGTCACGCTTTGAGCGTAGGGCTGTTCAACGTATCGGGTAATTGCCGAATAAACGGCGCAAACGCCGCAAAAAACAGCAGACAAACTATTGTCGTTGCCTGACTACGGCGGCGCACTTTGCGTGTGCTTTTACAAACGTGAGAACGCATACGGACTACAAAGCCGATTGACCGTATGCGCCGAAAACCGTGCGGTCTGCCGCGGGCGCATACCTGCAAAAGCCGCGGGCAAACAAGTTGCCACTTGACGTAAGGGCAGAACTAACCCTTGGAGGCAAGGTACAGCAACGCCATTGCCACAGCCACGGCGCAGCTGTCTGCCGTGCGCTGTGCGGAATAGGCGTAAGGCTTGGCTCCGACGGAGTCCACCACCTTGTCTGCGCCCAGAAGGGGAGCCTGCACCGCCGCCTTGTCCATAAGCTTTTCCGAAATGCCCCCCGCCGTGCCGTAGTAGCGGGAAGCGTCGCAGAAGGGGGCAAGTCCCAAGTCTATTACGGCGTCCACGCCTGCAAACGCCGCCTCCGCCGAGGAGATGACTATGCCGTTACGGGGCGTAGTGAAATCTTCTGCGGGAAGGTATCTGCAAAACTGCGAGCCGAACAGTTGCAGGCAGTAGTTAAGTTCCGTCGTTTTGTTGTTGGAGGCGTTGCCCACGGCGAGCACGGTGAGGTTTTGCAATCCGTCGGCTTTGAGCCACAGCGTCATGAGGTCGGCAAGAGCGGCAAGAGGATGAGCGTTTTGCGAGCCGCCGTTTATGACGCAGCACCGCGCGCTTTGAGCAAACTGCCGCAAGGCGTTGTCGTTTTCGCAGGAAAGCACCACGGCGTTTACGCCCATCGCATCCAGCAAACGGCTGTGCGCCACAGCGTCCTCCGCCCCGTAAAAGGGGTGCATTGTGCCCGAAAGGTAGCTTGCCGCAAGGGAAAACGCCGCCGAGGAAAAGCAGGGCTTTTGCCATACGCCGCCCACCGTGTAGCCAATGAGCTGCGGCGCCTTTTTGAACGTGGAAGCGGAAATTTTGCGCATTTGCATTGCCGTTTCCAAAATTTCCGTGATCTGCTGTCTGTCCAGTTCCGTAAGAGAAATAAGTTTTTTCATTTTGCCTCGTCCGTTTTGTCCAATACGTCCAGCACCTTTGCAAAATAGCTTGGCAAAGGCGCGGTGAAGGTCATAGTTTCGCCGCTGTGCGGGTGCGTGAAGGTTATGCTCTGCGCATGCAGTAGCTGCCCCGCCAGATTCCACCTGTTGTTCTTGGTGCCGTAGGCCTTGTCCCCCACCACGGGATGTCCCAAAAACTTGGCGTGCACCCGTATCTGATGGGTGCGCCCCGTTTTGAGTTCAAACCGCACAAGAGTGTAGTGCCTGTACCGTTTTATTACGGAAAACAGCGTCTGTGCGCTTCTGCCGTCCGCCCTTACCGCCATTTTTTTGCGGTCGGCGGCGCTTCTGCCTATGGGCTGATCCACAATGCCGCTTTCTTGTTTCAGCACTCCTTCCAGCAAAGCCACGTAAATGCGGCGGCATTGCTTGGTCTGTATCTGCCGCTGCAGCTCCACGTGCGCCGCGTCGTTTTTCGCCACCACCAGCAGTCCGCTGGTGTCCTTGTCCAGCCTGTGCACGATTCCCGGGCGAAGCACGCCGTTTATCCCGGAAAGATCCTTTATGTGAAACAGCAGTGCGTTTACCAACGTGTCGGTGTTGACGTTGTTTGCCGGATGCACCGTCAGCCCCTGCGGCTTGTTGATGACGGCAAGCCATTCGTCCTGATACACTACGTCTATGTCTATGTCCTGCGGGGGCACTTCAAGCGGAACTTCCTCCGGCAGCAGCACGCGCACTTCCGCCCACGGCGTCACCTCGGCGGATACCTTTTGCACCACCTTGCCGTTTACGGTGACGGCGCCGCCGCGAATAAGCTTTTGCGCGTGAGAACGGGTGAGCTGCGTCTGCGAAAGCAACACGTCCAGACGGCATTTTTCCTGCGCGGTAACGTCAATGGTTTTCATCGTCCGCACCGTCTTCCTTGCCGCCGCCCGCCTTTTTCGCCCTGCGCTCCTCGCGCACCATGGCAAGCAACCCGTCGGGATCCAAAAACAAAATGGCAATCATAGCCAAAATTACGCCTATCACCAAAAAACTGTCGGCAACGTTGAACACCGGCGGAAAGATGGAAAAGGAGATGAAATCTCTCACCTTGCCGCTGAAAAACATGCCCGGCTCCGCCTGTACGAAAAATCTGTCTATGGCGTTGCCGATGGTACCGCCGATAAAAAACGCAAAGCCTATCTGCCCGCATACGCTACGAGTGCGGCTGCGCCACAGCAAAAAGCAGAACAGCGGCAGCCCCACCACGGTGATGACGAAAAACAGAACGTTGGCGCTGTCGCTTTGCCCCAAGCCGAAGGCAGAGCCTTCGTTGTAGACGGCGTAGAAGCGCAGGAAATCGCCTATCACGTTGACGCTGTTTCCCGCAGTGCCCTGCAACGTGCCTTCGAATATCCACAGCTTTGTGAGCTGATCCAGCAAAACGCAGGCAAGCGCCACAGCCGCGTACACCAATATGAATAGTTTTTTGGAAAGTATTTTTCTTTTCATGTCAATTTTGGTCACA
>DVOC01000052.1 GCA_018713905.1 Candidatus Fimimonas merdipullorum | reverse complement strand
GCTTGGCGCTCTTTTCCGTAGCGGGACACAAAAAACTTTCATCTCCGAGGTAGGGAGTGTAGTTTTTCTGAATAAAATCTCTTACGTCTATGCCGTCGTCGCTCCATGTGCCGGGCACAAACCCTTGCCATTGTTCAAATTTCATATTTCACCTTTAAGTATTTTTTCCGCCCGCGTCACCTGTTCGTCGCTTGGAGTGGGCACGCCTTCCAGCGGATAGCGTAAGCCCAGTTCGCGGTATTTGTGCACGCCGAGAGTGTGGTAGGGCAGCACCTGAATGCGCTGCACGTGCTTCAATTCCGAAATGAACTTCGCCATGCCCCGCAGCGCGTCTTCGCCGTCGGTAATATCCGGCACAAGCACGTAGCGTATCCACGTGGGCTTGTCGTTATCGTCCAGAAATTTTGCAAACTGCAAAATATTGCCGTTGCCCCTGCCCGTCAGCGCCCTGTGGGCGTCGTTGTCTATGTGTTTCAAATCCAGCAAAAACAGTTGTACGTAGGGCAGCAGGTTGTAAAAATAGTCGATACTTTCTTCCGAAAAGGTGCAGCCGGAGGTGTCCACCGCAACGTGAAAACCCTCTTTGCAAAAAAGCTTGCACAATTCCAACAAAAATTCCCGCTGCGCCAACGGCTCGCCGCCGGAGAAGGTAACGCCTCCGTTTTGGTAGTAGCGGCGGTACTTCAAAGCCTCGCGTAAAATTTCCCCGCTGTCCGTTTCCTTGCCTTCGTCCCTCCACGTATCGGGATTGTGGCAGTACAGGCACCGCATGGGGCACCCCTGCAAAAACACCACGAACCGTGTGCCCGGCCCGTCCAGCGTTCCAAAGGTTTCTATGGAATGTACCTTTCCTTTCACCTGTTTCTCCTCAAGCACAATAATGCTTATTATATCAAATATCGGCAGATATAGCAAGCGACGTTTGCTTGCGTTTTAAGGCAAAATCCCGCCTGTGCCGACGTGCCGTAACTGTCCTGCGGGCGGCGGGCAGATACGCCTTGCACAGCAGTCGTGTCACGAAAAGCCGCATACGTACATAGTTTTTTGTGACAAAAAAACGCGTTTTGCAAAGGCTTTTAAACCTTCGGCGGAGTTCTTTTACGGCAATCGTGCGCTATGCGGCGGCGTTGATTGTGCCTAAAAACGCTTTCCGACAGCACTTATTCGCACTTCAAAAGTACCGTTGGCTGTGCCATGCAAAAAGAAAAAGCACCCGAAGGTGCTTTGATAAAAAGCGATGGTTAATGCCCTCTTGCAAAGACCGCCGCTTTTTTTGGTGCTGGCGGTGGGACTTGAACCCACACGTTGTCACCAACATCGGATTTTGAGTCCGACGCGTCTGCCATTTCACCACGCCAGCAAGTAGCCTACATAATATATCACAAAACGCCGCAATTATCAACAGTTTTCAGGTAATTTTATGATTTTTTTGAGCAAATTACCCCTCTTTATCGGCAAAAAACCGTATGCGAGGCGCAGTTGGCTTTTCCTTTCCCCCGCCTTCGACAGGGCTTGTGCGGCAAAAAAACAAAGGCAGTTGCGCTTTTTGCCTTTTACTCATTGCCAAACACGCCGCAGTGTGCTACAATATACGGGCAAAATATCTATCCGTAGTCTAATTGGATAAAACGATGCCCTCCGACGGCATTGTTTCGGGTTCGAGTCCCGACGGGTAGGCCAAAGGGGGCGCTCGTGCGCCCTTTTTCCTTGCTCCGAGTTGTTTTTGTTCCGACGCTGTCAGACGGCCGTTCATGCCGAAGGGCGACGCGGGGCAGCCACGCCACGATGGAGTTGTATAATCGCAAAGTTCTCTTTTGCGGTGCAAAGCGCGGCGGCAACGGAGTGGCGTCATACGCCTTGCTGCCTGAAACCTTTGGTACGCCTCGGCATATACGCCCAGCCCTCTCTGCATAGTGCAGGGAAAAACTTTTGCGCAGCCGCCCTTCAAAGCGGCAGGGCACAGAAGGGCGTGTAAAGCGTGCTTTTTTGCCGCCGACAGGGCAATTTGTGCGCAAAGCCTTGTCGACTGGTACGTCGAAGGCTGTCAGCGCTTTGTCGCGGCAGGCGTGCACGTAGGCAAAGCAAAAGCCGAGAAAACTCTCGGCTTTTTGTATTCCGTTTTGGGCGTTTATTTTGAAAAATCGACGTATTTTTTTGCTCTTTTTGCCTTATGGCGTGCGCTTTATATCTGTTCGCTTGCCTGCGGCTTGTCCTTCACGATTTTCAGAATGGCGGAAACAATTTCCACTGCGATGAACACCGCAATAATTATCAGCAGTTCCGTCGAGCTTGCCACCGCCTGACCGATTATCAGCGCAATTACCGCAAGCAGTGCAAATATTGCGGCGGAAATCTGCCAGCGCTTGTATTTGGCGGCGTTGCCCTCTTTAAGCAGCTTTGCGCTGCAGAATGCGCCGACAGTCACTACAATGGCAAATATCAGCGACAGTCCCACCAGACACAGGTTTATGGCAAGCGGGGCAATAATGCCGAAGGTGGCGACAATAACCGCGCCCAACGCCTCGCCCGCGTCGCCGCTCTCCGCTGCCTCGCCGGTAACGTCGTCGGCAAACTTCTGCGGCAGCACAGCCAGCGAGTAGTACGCAAGATATATCACCGCAACAATCAGCACAAAGGCGGCAATTATTTCCAGTATGCAGGCTGCCTTTTGTTTTTTAGTCATACTTTTAACCTCCTTTTCAACATTATAACCTTTCGGCGGTCAAAAAGTCAATACAGAAATTGCAAAAACAACCGTGGCGCGGTGACTTCTTTAAGTTGCGCAAAAGCGGTGCAGGTAATGGCGCCGCATATCGTCGCACGTACGAATAATCTTTGTGCCCGCGGCGCTCTACGCCAGCACAGCCCTGTCGCTTACCGTTCCGCTTTGCGAAAACATCTGCATAAGGTCGTCCACCGTAAGGCGGCGTTTTTCTTCCCCCCTTACGTCGGCAATTATTTTGCCCTCGTTCATCATCACAAGGCGGTTGCCGTGGTTAAGGGCGTCTTTCATGTTGTGCGTTATCATAATGGTGGTAAGGCGTTTTTCCTCCACGACCTTGTCCGTTATGTCCAGCACTTTCGCCGCCGTTTTGGGGTCTAACGCCGCCGTGTGTTCGTCCAGCAGCAGCAGTCGTGGGCTGTTGAGCGTAGCCATAAGCAGCGTAAGCGCCTGCCTTTGTCCGCCGGAAAGCAGTCCCGCCTTGGTGGTAAGCCTGTCTTCCAGTCCCAGCTCCAGCGTAGACAGCAATTTGCGGTACTCCTGCTTTTCCTCCTTTTTCATTCCCCACGCAAGGCTTCTCGTCTTGCCGCGGCGCAGCGCGATGGCAAGGTTTTCCGCTATTTCCATGTCGGGAGCGGTGCCCATCATGGGATCTTGAAAAACTCTCCCCAAAAAGCGCGCGCGTTTGTAGTCGGGCATGTTGGTGATGTCGCTGCCGTCCAGAACAATTTTGCCGCTGTCCAGCCGCCAAGCGCCGCACACAGCGTTGAGCAAAGTGCTTTTTCCTGCGCCGTTGCCCCCTATCACGGTGACGAATTCTCCCTTTTCCAACGTCAGATTCACGTTGTCCAAAGCGCGTCTTTCGTTTACCGTGCCCTTGTGAAAGGTCTTGCAGGCGTTATAAATTTCCAGCATTTTTGACCTCCTTCTTGCGCGGAGTGTGCCGCATTTTTTCTCTTATGTGCGGTACGGTAAGGAACAGCGCCACAACTATGGCGGTAAGCAGCTTAAGGTCGTTGGTGTCCAAGCCCAACTGCAAAACCACCTGTATCACTACGTAGTAGATGACTGCGCCAAGCACTACGGCAACCAGCCGCAGGGCGAAGTTGCGGAATATCTTGGAAAATATCACTTCCCCTATTATGACTGCCGCAAGCCCTATGACTATTGCGCCCCGCCCCGCGTTGACGTCGGCAAAGCCCTGATACTGCGCCAGCAGCGCGCCGCACACGGCAACCAGAGCGTTGGAAAGCATAAGTCCCAAAACCACGTTCACGTCGGTGTTTATGCCCTGCGAACGCGCCATGTTGACGTTGCTGCCCGTAGCGCGCAGCGAACTGCCCCGCTCGGTGCCGAAAAACCAATACAGCGCGCCTATTATCACGGCAAGAAACACCAGCGCCACGGGAATGGGGTTTTGCACCGACAGCGTTCTCACGTACCGCAGCGACAGCACCAAGTCGTAGCTGTCTACGCTTACGGGCAGGTTGGCTTTCATATCCATAATGCGCAGGTTTATCGAGTACAACGCCAGCTGCGAAAGTATTCCCGCAAGTATGGCGGGAATGCCGCACGCCGTGTGCAGCAACCCCGTCACCAGCCCTGCCGCCGCCCCGCAAAGGCAGGCGATAAACACCGCCAGAAATGCGTTGCACCCGTTGCGTATAAGCACAATGCACACGGCTCCGCCCAATGCTAAAGTGCCGTCCACCGTAAGGTCGGCTACGCCCAGCACCTTGTAGGTGATAAACACGCCTATTGCCATTATGCCCCAAATCAGTCCCTGCGCCAACGCGCCCGGCATAGAGTTGAATAAGTTGGAAAAAAACGTCATAAAAACCTCTTTACGGGGAAAGTGCTCCCCATTGCGTGTCAATGTTATTCCGCTTCGGTACCGCTTATCACCGAGTATCCTTCGGGTACGGTCACGCCGAGAGTTTCGCAGTTGCGCTCGTTGTACAGTTTGGTGACTTCGGGAGCGGTGGCGATAGCCATTTTGGTTATGTCCTCTTTGCCCAAAAGCACCTGCGCAGCCATTACGCCCGTCTGATAGCCGATGTCGTAGTAGCTTATGGAAAGCGTCGCCACTCCGCAGCCGGTGCATATTCCCTTTTCGCCGGCAACTACCGGTACGCCCGCAGGCAGCACCACGTTGGCAATGGCTTCGGTGTTGGAAGCGGCGGTGTTGTCGGTGGGAACGTAGATGACGTCGGCATATTCGCAGGCGTTTTGCGTAACGGAGGTGACGTCGTTAGTGTCCGCAAAGGAAAATTCCTTCGTTTCGATGTCCTTTTCCGCCAGATACTTTGCCATTTCCGTCGCCTGATATTTGCTGTTAGGCTCGCCCGAGCAGTACAGTATGGCAACCTTCTGCGTATCGGGGAACAGCTCCGTTATCATGTCCGCCTGCCTGTCCAGCGGCGCCAAATCGCTCGTTCCGGAAATATTGTTGCCCACAACGCCCGTCCAGTTTTCTATTTCCAGCGCCGTAGCGTAGTCCGTTACCGACGTGCCCAAAACGGGAATGGACGAGGTGGCGGCAGCCGCAGCCTGAAGGGGGCTGGTGGCGTTTGCCATGATAAGGTCTACGTTTTTGGACACGAAGGTGCTTATGATGGTGGAGCACATGGTGGGTTCGTTGTTGGCGTTCTGCGTGTCGAATTCCACAGTACGCCCCTCTTTTTCCAGTTCCGCCGTCAGCGCGTCAATAAAGCCTTCGGTGGCGTCGTCCAGCGCGTCGTGCTGAACAAGCTGGCATATGCCCACAACGTAGTGCTGCTTGTCGGGGTTTACCTTTATTCCCTGCGGATCGCAGGCGGCAAACAGCGATATTGCCAAAACAAGTATCACGCACAGTGTTACAATCAAAGTTTTTTTCATAAGAGTGCCTCCTTGTGTAGTGCTTTATATCTTCAGAAGTATTCTCCTGTTGCTGCCAAAAACAAAAAGCCCTTCCGATTACCGAAAGAGCTTTGCTTGAAAAGTAATATAAAAAGGTTACTTCACCTGCGTATTTTTCTCATCGGCAATCGCTACGTTACTGGAAGTAAAGTAGTAAAAGTAAAAGTATGCCGATGCAAATACTGCCAAGTTAGCCATAATCTTTTCCTTTTTATTGCATTATAGTGCGCTTTGCACCCTTTTGTCAACTGTTTTGCCGCAAAAAAAAGACAAATCACGAAAAAAATCCCCCTTTCTTTTAGTTTTGACGGGAGGTTTTGCGCTTTCGGCGGCGAAAAACGTCGCCGCGCATTCCTCCGCGAGTATTGTGCGGAGGGCAAATTTACATTCGCGCACAGCGTGTCAGCGCATTTCCGTATGGCGACGGCGCTTCCGTAATTTTCGCAAGAGTGGCGATTCTTTGTTTACGCCCTCGTTAACAAGTTTTGCGCAAACTGCTGTTGTATTGTTGACAACGCTTTCGAAATGTAGTACAATAATGCGGCAAACAAAACTTGGGGTTATGGCGCAGTTGGTAGCGCGTTTGAATGGCATTCAAAAGGTCAGGGGTTCGAATCCCCTTAGCTCCACCAGATATGGCGGCTTGCTTGTAGTCGCAACCAAAAAGGAAAGGCAAAAGCGTCTTTCCTTTTTTGTTGCTCCTTATTGCTGCGCCGCCTAGTGGCTCCGCTAAGGTGAGGACGAAATAACGTAGCGCTCCGCAACGGTGTTGCTACGCTTACTCCGCTGCGCGGAGACGAATCCCCTTAGCTCCACCAATAGAGGCGGCTTGCACGGCAGTAGAGTAGTTGCAACTTGCATTTGGCGGTTGAACCATGCTTGCCCGTCACAGGCATTGACGGTGCAAAACAGCAAAAGAAAAGAGGTTGCAACAACGGTAGCCTCTTTTTCTTATGCTCCTTATGCTGCGCCGCATTGTCGTTTACGTATTGTTCAAAGAATGACAGGGACAGCGGCAATATATTGTCGCTAACAATATAAGCATATCGGTCGCCCCGCCGGCAAGGCGGTTAAGCACAGGCAAAAGACCGCGTATATAATGCTTATAAAACACAGATAATTCGGGTTTTCATTTTATCACAAATAAAACGCTTTATTTTGCCGTATTACCGCATAAAAAGTTGGCTATTGTAACTATTGTAAAATGCTCTTATTCTTTTTTATCTTATAAATATGATAGAAAAAATTGCTTTGATTTATATTCAATATCTGCAAAGCGGTTTTCAGTTTAATACGCTTGCAAAGATAGTCGTTAGCGACAGACAAAAATTCTTCCGAATAAACGAACGAAGGGCGACCGAAACGGACGCCCTTCTGATGTGCAATCTTTATTCCCTCGGCTTGCCGCGCTTTTATGCTCTCCCGCTCGTTCTCCGCTACAAAGGATAAAACCTGCAACACAATATCCGAAATGAACTTGCCGACCAAAGTATCCGCTTTCGTGCGGGTATCTAACAGCGGCATATCCAAAACCAAAATGTCCGCGCCGATTACGTTTGTAATTCTGTTCCATTCCTCTATGATTTGACTGTAATTGCGCCCTAACCGGTCAATGGACTTTACGACGAGCAGATCGCCGCTTGTGAGTTTCTTTAATAAGCGTTTATATTCTTTTTTTTCAAAGTCTTTGCCGCTTTTCTTCTCGGAGTAAATGCGGCTTTTGTCTATGCCGAACTCACGGAACGCGGCAATCTGCCGTTGTAAATTCTGGTCTTTTGCCGATACCCGCGCATATGCGTAATTCATTTGTCAATGCTCCTTGTTTTTCTCATAAGCATAGCGGATAAACGGCAAATGATAAACCGAAAAAGCCGAAAATAAATAATGTAGTAAAAGTGTACTTTTACTGCAATCAATCGCTTGCGATTTTTTCTGTATTTATGCTATAATAAATAAACAGATAGTGTCTGTTTGCGCGTAAAATCGCAATTTTTTAGGCTTGTAGTAAAAGTACACTTAAACTACAAGTTAAGGGAGATTTTGTAATGAAAAGGAAACTGTTAATCACTCTTTTGGCGGTAGTAAGTTGTTTGGCTTGCGCATTAGGCTTGGTGGCTTGCGACGACACGAACATCAATGACGGCGGCGACAATAAGCCGTCGCATACGCACACTTATTCTACAACGTGGACAGGCGATGAAACTTACCATTGGCATATCTGCCTTAAAGACAACTGTGACGAAGTGAGCGACAAAGCCGAACACGTTTGGGACAGCGGAGAGGTTACCAAAGAACCGGCTTGTACGGCCGCAGGCACAATAGTTTATACCTGCACGGTATGCGACAAAACGAAAACAGAAGAAGTCGCGGCGACAGGACACTTTTTTTCGGAAGAATGGACGAAAGACGAAACGCACCATTGGCATAACTGTACAGTAACAGGTTGCGAAGGAAAAGACGAATATGCCGAACACGATTTTACGAACGGCGACTGCGTTTGCGGTCAGCCTAAACCGCATACGCATATTTGGTCGCAAAGTTGGGAAAGAAACGACACCCACCATTGGCATAACTGTACGGCAGAAAACTGTACCGTAACGGATAATTCTCAAAAAGACGGATATGCCGAGCACGATTTTTCCAACGGTAACTGCGTTTGCGGTCAGCCTAAACCGACCGATGGCTTGGAATATATGTCAAATGGCGACGGAAAAAGTTACAGCGTTACGGGAATAGGTACTTGTACGGATACAGTTATAGTTATTCCGTCTGTATATAACAATTTACCCGTAACAAAAATTGCGGAATATGCTTTTTCAAATGATAAAATTTACAGTGTAACTATCCCCGACAGCGTGACGATTATCGATCGTTCTGCGTTCACTGCTTGCCGCAATCTTACAAGCGTAACAATCGGCAACGGCGTGACGACTATCGGTGATAATGCGTTCAATTTTTGCATCAATCTTACAAGCGTAACAATCGGCAACGGCGTGACGACTATCGGTAGTAAGGCGTTCTATA
>DVOC01000051.1 GCA_018713905.1 Candidatus Fimimonas merdipullorum | reverse complement strand
TACCTCTCCAAGCGAGGCATAGGTGGCGACGACGTTGTCGCCGTGGTCTATTTTTATGGTGTTGCCCATGCCGTAGCTTTCGGAAACCTCCACCACGGTGCCGTCATACATGGAAAGCACGTCGGTGCCCTCCGCCGCGGCAAGATCCAGCGCAAAATGGGTAGACCAGTTGTTGAGCGTCTTGTTGAACACAAACAGCACGTCCTCGCCGTCGGTGTAGTCCATCGTTACCACCGTGTAATCCACGGGCGAAGCGAAATACACCTTGCTGACGGTGGGCTTTTCTTCGTCCGGCTCGTCGGGATTGGGGTTTATCACTACGTCGTCGTCGGGCAGGACGTTGTTGCCGCCGTCGGTAAGCGTTACGGCAAGCACTACCGCCGCTATTGCAAGCACGCAGAATATTATCAGCAAAAGCGCCGCATTGTTTTTGAGAAATCTTGTAAATTTGTTGGGTGTGGAATTCATATCATGCCTCCGTTGTTGTTTGTTGCGATTGTTGCCGCCCTTTTGTCCCTTTATACTTCTCCAAAAAGTTTTTTACGCAGTTTGTGTCACAAAATGTCGATACCGTTGCCCTGTTTCGGTGACAAACCATATAGATACGCTTTGCCGCAGAGTCAGCCGCATGGCGCACTTTCCACGAAAGAGGACGCCTGCCGCACGGACGGAACGCCGACATATACGACGGTCGCTGCGCCGTTGCGGCAACGGGTACTACAATATTAAAACGCCAAGCGGCGTGCATATTTACGTTTGCCGCACTTGTATTGACGTCGTTTATTCGACTGTTGACAACCGTTTGAATACAAAAGCGTCCCGCCCTCTCAAACGCATGCAAGCCTTGACGCGCGACGGCTTGTGCGCCACGTGAAATTTGTCAGTAATCTCCGAATATGACGGGGCTGCCCACCGTTACGCTTTGTCCGTCGAAGGCAACTTGCACGTTTACCCTTTTGCCTGCCACGAAAATACCGCCGCGAATTGCGCCGCTTACGCCGCTTACCACGATGAGATGTCCTATGTTCACCACTTCCGACGCTTCTACCCGATAGTATTTCAGCAGGGTGGCAAAATCCTCCGCGGTGCCCGCGAAGGTGACGCTTATGCCATGCACTCCGTTGCAACGTGTCAGCGCTTGGTCAAGCTGCCGTGCGGGGCAGAAAACTATGACTCCGTTGCCTGCGTTTTGCGAGGGCAAAGCGGAACTGCTGCAATATATTTCCGCCTGTCCCTTGTCGGGACACACGAGCGAAAAGTTTTTTGGCATTTTTACCGCCGCCGCGACGGCAAGCGTTACTGCCACCACCGTTATAAATAAAAAGCGAAAAAGTTTCATACCTCTTTATTTTTGCCGTAAAAACAAAAAAACACCGTGGCTTTTACAAAATAAAGGGGCAAAAAAAACGGAAATTTGCAAAAACGCACTCGGTACGCAAAGCCGAAACCGAACGGCGCAAGCACACGCTTTGCTCGTTTGAGCAGGGCGCCGCGACTCACAGCCGCTTTACGGACACCTGTTATATGTGGCGACGAATGAAAAACAAGAACTATCGGGGGAGTTTTGACCGAAAGGCAGGAGCGTTCAAGACAGTTGCCGATACCGTAAAAACAATGCCGAAGAATGCAGGAGAATTATTTCATTAAAGACGCCGCAATGGTTTGATGATTTTCCACGAGTTCGCCACGCTTGACCGTTTGATTTTTCAACCATGGCGCTTAACGGTATAGTTCACGTGCCGCATTTGCCTGAACTTCTTTTTTATAGGTGCCGGCTTAACAACATAATTTATCCCAAACAAAAAACCGACGTCGGATAACGTCGGTCGGAAAATTTTGCGATTTTTAGCGTCGCAGACTTTATTGGATACAATTACGCAAAGAGCAGTTTGCCCGACAGCGCGTCAGCCTCTTTCAAGCGGGAGCGGGCGACATTTTTGGCGCAATTTCGCAAAGCCTTTGACTGCTGACGACACTTCGTCGTTTTTTGCAGAGGGGCGCGCCGCGATATTTTGCCCCGCTCGCGCAAGGCTACGCGCCGAAATTGACAATTGACAACCCGTCACTCGTAAAGCTTGGAAACGGGCAGGTCGGTGTACACGCGCTCTATGGCTTCGGCAAACAGGTGGGAAATTGTTACCACCTCTATTTTGTCTATCTTTTTGCTTTCGGGCAGTTCGATGGTGTCCAGCACCACTACCTTGGACAATACGCTGTTTTGCAACCGCTCGATGGCGGGGCCGGAAAGCACGGCGTGCGTGCAGCAGGCGATGACCTCCGTTGCGCCGTTGTCCATGACGGCTTGGGCGCCCTGACAGATTGTGCCTGCCGTGTCTATCATGTCGTCTATCATCAGACAGCGCTTGCCCTTTACGTCGCCTATGATATTCATCACTTCCATAACGTTGGGTTTGGGGCGGCGTTTGTCTATTATTGCCATGGGCAGGTTGAATTTGGTTGCCAGCGCACGGGCACGGGACACGCTGCCCATATCGGGGCTGACTATTATCATATCGTCGGGTATGCCGAAGGTGCTGAAATGTCTTGCCAATACCGGCATTCCCATAAGGTTGTCGACGGGGATATCGAAAAAGCCTTGCAGCTGCGTGCTGTGCAGATCCATGGTGAGCACCCTGTTTACCCCTGCCGTTTGCAGCAGATCCGCCACCAGCTTGGCGGAGATGGGATCGCGGGCGCGCGCCTTCCTGTCCTGACGGGCGTAGCCGAAATAGGGTATCACCGCCGTTATTCTGCCTGCGGAGGCGCGTTTCATGGCGTCTATTATTATAAGCAGATCCATAAGGTTTTCGTTTGTGGGACTGCAAGTGGACTGTATTATGAACACGTCGCAGCCGCGCACCGTTTCCTTTATGGATACCGACGTTTCTCCGTCGGAAAAACGGGCGACGTCCATTTGCCCCAATGGCAGATCCAGCTGATTGCAAATTGCCTGCGCAAGCTTTTTGCTGGCGTTACCTGCAAATATCTTGATACTGCCGTGAGTCTGATTAAGCATACTTTCCCCCTTATGCAAAACAGAATTATACTTTAATTTTAGTATTACGGGGCAAAAGTGTCAAGTAAATTGACGGCGGCAAACATATTGCAGCCAAAATCAGCCGCGCAGTCTGTTTATCAGTTCGACCAGCACAGACTTGTACCTTATTTCACCGCCTCCGCTGCCGCCGAAGCACAGCGGAGGGTACGCCACGCACCACCAATTATCCCCCTCGCCGCTGCCGAGGTTTATTATCAGCGCGTCGTATTCGCCCGCAGGCAGAGCCACCGCCCCGTAGCTGCGCAGCGGAAAGGTTTCCTTTTTCACGGCGACGGAGGCTCGGTAGCTTTTTCCGTTTTTATCAAGCGTGGCGTTGCACACCTGCGTTATCTCCTCCAGCGCCCCCTCTATGCGTTGCATTGCCTCCGCCTTGGTGTCCGCCCCCTGCAGCTTGTCTGAAAGAAGCTTTTCCACCTCGTCTTTTACGGCAAACTTTACTTGCTGATCCGTTTGCTCGTTGCTGTCCGCACGCACGTGGATACGCAAAAAGTCCTGCTGCTCCACCTTTATCAGCGGAACGGTTAGCAGCAGTCCGCACAACGTCAGCGCCGCCAATATTTTTTTCATCGTTACCTCCCGCGGCATTTTGCCGCCTGTGTCTGTTGTTGACAAAAATGCGTAAAACAAACAAAAAAAAGAGGGCGGATTTTGTCTGAATTTGCCCTCTTAAATATGTTTTATTCCCTTTTGCGCCCCTTGTGGCAGTTGCCGTTGCCCTGCATAAGGTTTGTTCGGCTTTTACTCCGCCAACAGCCAAAAGCGCGAACAAAGTTTAACTTATCACCTCTATGCCCTGCGACACCGTGCGACACACCGTCGAATCGAAGCCGCACGAGCGAAGCTCACGAGCCAGTTTTTCCGCCTCCGCCTCGCCGCAACACAGGTAGTAGGCGCTGCCGCTGCCCGTCATGACGGAGCGGGGAGAAATGCTCCGAAAGCCGTCGGCATAGCGTGAAAGGCTTTCCGCCGCAGCCTGCAAACAGTTGGAAAACAGCGGGGCGGCGTCGAGATACCCGCGGCGCAGCGCCCTTTCGACGGCGTCGTTATCGGCAATAGGCGGCTTTTGCGCAAGCTCGTCCCACGCGGCGTACACCCTGCCTGAAAGCAGCTTTTGCGAAAAGGTCGTCAAGACGAAACAGCCCACGTCGTCGACGTGCAGTTGTTTTACCTCGTCCCCCTTGCCCGTTATGCGGCACAAGCCGCCCAAAAGCATATAGTTTACGTCGCTGCCCGACAAGGCGCAGGCAGCTTTTACCTGTTGGTCGAAAACGCTTTTGCCGTTGAGCGAAGCCAGACAGTAAGCCACCGCGGCAGCCTGCGCCGAGGAGCCTCCCAGCCCGGCGCCCAGAGGTATGCCACTTTTTACGGCAATATTGCAGCCGCAGCCGTATTGACCGCACAACGTATCGGCGACGGAAAGCGCTGCCTCCGCCGCGCCGTCGGCACGTACTCCGCTTTTGCACAGCGACACCTCTACCTCGTCGAAGATATCTATCGAGGTGACTATGCTGTCTATGGGGTGAAACTGCCCGCGCTTTTCAAATACATTGAGCGTCAGATTTAGTTTTGCAAAGCATTTTACCTTCATAACTACATTTTACCACACACAAAAAAACAAGCAACGGTTTTTTTGAAAATTTGATATGTCCCTGCCGAGCAACGCTACGCCCGACGGTTTGCCTTGGACGCATTGCACGCAAAACGCATACCGCCTTTTGCGTCGCCTCACATAAAGAACGTCGCTTGTCCCCTCTTGCTACCCGACAAGATTGCTATGATATGAGCGAAAAGTCATTGAGCAACGTCGTTTGCACCTTCTCGCTTCCAAGCGCTACGTTCCTTCCGCCTGCCGCTTGCAGAAGGAGCGTAGTTTCCCTTTTTGCCGTGCAGGAAAAACGCCCCGCCCACGTCTGTGACGAAAACGCTATGCTGTTTTTCCTGCGTATGCGGAAGGTCACCGTTGCCAAACAGGCGTCGGCATAGCTTTTTACTTGACACCCCAAAAATTGACCAATAAAAATACCGCAAAAACGCAACGCCGCGCCTGTTGGAAGGGTAACAAAAAAGCCCCGCAAATGCGAGGCTTTTACAGGCAAATTATCTCTTGCTGAATTGCGGAGCTTTACGAGCCTTTTTAAGACCGTATTTCTTTCTCTCCTTCATGCGGGGATCGCGGGTGAGGAATCCGTTCTTTTTGAGAACAGCCTTGTCCTCGCCTGCCACTACCAGCGCACGGGAAATACCGTGACGGATAGCACCTGCCTGTCCCGTGTAGCCGCCGCCGCACACGTTGACCTCCACGTCGTACTTAGAGATGGTTTCCGTAGCGTTCAGAGGCTGACGTACGATATACTTCAAGGTGTCCAGCCCGAAATATTCGTCGATATCGCGCTTGTTGATGGTTATTTTGCCGCCGCCGGGAATAAGTCTGACGCGGGCAATGGACTTCTTTCTTCTGCCCGTTCCCCAAAACTGAACCTTTTTCTTGGATGCTGTTTTAGCCATTGTCTATTCCCTCCTTACTTAAGCTCCAACACTTCGGGGTGTTGTGCCTCGTGTTTGTGTTCGGCGCCCTTGTACACGCGCAGTTTGGTAAGCATTTGTCTGCCCAGACTGTTTTTGGGAAGCATTCCCTTTACCGCCTTCATAACGGCGAAGTCGCTTCTGGTAGCCATGAGTTTGCTGTACTGCGTCTGTTTGAGATGTCCCGGTCTGGGGGAACGACGAACGTAATATTTATCGGAAAGCTTGTTGCCCGTCAGAACCACCTTGTCGCAGTTGATAACGATAACGCAGTCGCCCGTGTCCACGTGAGGAGTGAAGGTGGGCTTGTTTTTGCCGCGGAGCACCGCAGCCACCTGACTTGCAACACGTCCCAGAGGATGTCCGGCAGCGTCTACGACGTACCACTTTCTTTGGACGGTTTCCTTCTTTGCCATGTAAGTTTTTACCATGTTAGTTTCTCCTGAAATTTAAGTTTAGATGCTGTTCACGGTCGAACAATTACCGCCAGTGGAATGCGGTTTAGACGCAGCAGAGCTTAAAATACTGCGCCGAATTGCTCACAGCCTATCTATTATACTAATAACGTTTTTTCTTGTCAACTGTTTGACGGAGGTTTGAGCACCGCACTCGCCTTGTTTTTTGCCGTCGTACGCTCCTGTGCCCGCTGTCGCGCGAAAGAGATAATCTCCTTGCGCAAGACGCATCGGGCTTTGCCACACAAAGCGCAAATGCGCCGTTTGACGTAGCGAAGCCGACGCCTATTGCCCGTGGACGGGCATTTTTCCTGCCGCGCGGAAGCTTGCGCAGGGCAGCACGTCCAAAGTCACGTGCCGTGCGCCTAAACTTAATCCGTCGCGTTGCGCTTTGCCGCGCGTGCACGCGCCGCTTCCACAATGCTTTCCGCAATCCACAGCACTATGGTTATGGGGAACAGCCCGATGATCAGGACGGAAACCACCACTATTTGCAGGGAAAGCACCGCTTCTTCCCCCACCTTGCGGTTTTTGGCGCGCATTATTATGACGGACAGGGTGTAGCCTATTGCCGCGCCGCCCGCGCATATCAGCAGCACGTACGCCACGCTGTTTGCGCTCCAACGGGTGATGAGAGTAAAGCTTTCGTAGTGGTCGTCGGTGTAGTAGACCGCCGAGCCGTCGTTGAGAAACACTATCCTTTCTTCGCCCCTGTCCAGCGAGGAGTGAACTCCGCTGTACACGTCGCACTCCGTCATTTTAACTCCGTCGGGGTTGGGGATACGCCCCTCTTTGTTGAAGAACTCGTTACCGCCCACGTTGTAGTAGGGGCGCTCGCCTATGGGGACGTTGTCTATATCCGCCTTGTTCAGAAAGTTTGAAGGAAGTTCCTTGAATTTGTAGATATACAGCGCAATGCTCTGCTTGGTGTAGTATTTGCCGTCCTCCCTTACCACGTTAAGCGTACAGGCGAACGCCACCAGCAAAGCCAACGCCAGAAACAGGCATATGCACGCCGCCGTGCGCGCCTTGCTTACCCTTTTGCGATAGTCTTCCTTGTGTTTTACGGCAACGCCGTCAGTTTTTTTCATAGTTCACCTTTTCCAAAGTAAGTCCCTTTGCGGGCAGAGTTTTGTACCTTACCCTTTTGCCTTGCAGCATATCGCCTACGGCGGAAAGGGGCAGTCCGTAGCCTACTTCCAGCAGCAGCCCGCACATATTGCGCACCTGATTGTACAAAAAGGCGGTGCCGTTTACCCAAAACTCCAACACGCTGCCCTTTTGCACCACGTCCAAGCCGTTGACGGTGCGCACCGTGCCTTTGAGGTTGCTTCCGCTGTTTTGAAACGCCGCAAAGTCGTGCCTGCCCACAAGCAGTTTTGCTCCCTCGCGCATTGCCGAAACGTCCGGCATTTTGTACACCTGCAGGCAAAATACGTCCAAGGTGGGACGGCGCGTGGGGGAAACGTACATCCGGTAGCAATAGGTCTTGTCCACGGCGTCGAAGCGCGCGTCGAAATCGTCCGATACCTTCGCGGCGTCCACCACGGACAGGTCGGGCGGCAAAAGCAGGTTTACGCCCAGACACAGCTTGAAGGGGTTGACGTCCTCGTCCACGTCCAAGTGCACCGTCTGCCCCCTCGCGTGCACGCCTACGTCCGTTCTGCCGGCGGCATACACGCGGACAAAGCTCTTGTGCAAAAACTGCGCAAGCGCCTTTTCGAGAGTGTCCTGCACGGAAACGCCGTTTTTTTGGCTCTGCCAGCCGCAATAGCCCGTGCCCACGTATTCAACGATAAGTTTTATTCTGCCCATAACACCGC
>DVOC01000050.1 GCA_018713905.1 Candidatus Fimimonas merdipullorum | reverse complement strand
GTTTGCTTACGAATTCGGCACCGACGTGCGTACCGTAAGCAGATGGATAAACCGAGGGGTAAAAAACCTCGACACCTTGCAGCAGCTGGCAGATTTTTTCGGTGTGGACGCCCTGTCCCTTCTTCGATAGAAGGGACTTTTTGCTTGTAAAAAGCTTTTGAAACGTACAAAACAAAAGGAACTCTGCGCAAAAGCAAAGTTCCTTTATCCTTTTCAGAACGAGAGGTCAAGCGGCTTTTTGTCAGTCGGATCTTGTCGTCCCGTCAAAGACGGAAAAACGTTTTTCAAATTCCTGTCTTTGCAAAAATTCGCCGCCAAAACTTACTATCTGGTATTTGGTGCCTTCCAGAATTCCCTTAAACAGTACGGGGCCGTACCAGAAAAACAGCCTCTTTACCGTTATGGCGGCTGCCACGCAAAACACCGAAAAGATAATTTCCAGCGTCACGGCGGAGGAGATGAGTTTAGACACTATTATTGTCTTGTCGCCGACGGCAATGCACAGGATATTGCACGCCGCGCATACCACGCCTACGGATATTGCCGCGACGTACCGTCCCTTCAAATGGTTCACACAGGCAACGCAGCCGTAGGGCATTTCGTCGTACTTCATGGGGGAATAGGTTTGCCAGCTTTGCATTTCGTAAAGGAACTTGGCGCGCGCCGAATATACGCCCATCCAGACCATTGCGTATATCATAAAAAGCTCGCCAAAGGTAAAGGTGGTAAAAAGCTTTTGGCACAGCGTGCTCTGCACGGCGGCGGCAATGCCCAACACCGCCGCAACAGCCGTCAGCGCCACCGCGCATGTGCGGTGCGTGGAGAACTGCTTTCTCGTATGCAGCGAGTATACGAACTTTTTCGCAGCAAAAAGGCTTTGAGCAACCAGTACGTTTTGCTTGTTCTCCTCAGCCTGCGGCGGGGTGTTTTGTGCCGCTATCTGACGGGACAATGCGTCCACCTTTTCCGACAGCTGTTTTATGTCTTGCGACGGCTCGTCGGAAACTTTTTCCGCCGACACCTGTCGGGAAACGTCCTCTATTTTTTCCGTCAGATTTTCCAGATATTCGAATACGCTTTTGTTCATTTTATTTCAAGCGCCTCTCTTTCTTTGGAAAGTTCCTTTTCCGAAAGACTGCTGCCGCAAATAAGTCGGTGTATTGCCGAGGTGGCAACGCGGTTTTCCGCAACGCACTCGCGCAGTTCCAGCAGCAGTGCAAGCGTTTTGTTAAGCTTATCTTCCAAGGCGGAAAGCTTCAGCTGTTGCAGCGCGATTATCTGCCGCCGCAAATTTTCGTTGTCTTCCGCAACGAGATTTTTGTCCGTTTGCGCCCTGTCAAGCATTTCGTGCGCCCGTTGCAGCGCCGCACGCGCTTCCGCGCTGTCCGCCCCCTCCTTTTCCAGTTCCGACGTCAGGCGCAGCACCTCTTTGCACAGCCGCTGCCTTTCCCTTTCCGCCAAGCCGAAAAGTTTTTGCGCCTCGTTTTCGTCGAACTGCTCGCAGGGCATATTTTCGGCGGCGCAGCATGCGCGGTACAGGCGGTGCAGCACTTTCAGGTAGTCCTCTACGTGCTGCACGGTAACTACCTTTTCCGTGCCGTGCTTGTGGCGGTTTATTTTCAGAACGTAGTCCTGAAGCTTTGCGTAGTCAAAGCTTATTTCGCAAAGACGTTTCAATACCTCTGCGTTATGCAGCAATTCGCCGCAGGTGGCGCGCTGCGGCAATGCGGCGTCCCTTGCGATATACCGCAAAAATTGCTCGGACAAATCCAGATAGGCGTCAAAAAAGGAATTACTGGCGTTTTCCACGTTCTTTTTCAGCGTCAGATACCTTTCCCACAGCCTGCCGTCCAGCCTCTGCAATGCCTCAAACATAGCGCTCCTCCCCGAGAAGTTGATACCATTATACCATTTTTTTCCGTATATTTCAATACTGTAAAGCAAAAGGAGAAAAAATAAAGCAAAACGCCCTTAGCGGACGTTTTGCCGAAAGGATTTTTCCCTCTCTGCTCCGCAAAGCGCCGCCCGACGCGTCTTGCCGCCGGGCGACTCGTTTGCTTATATTGAGAATGGCGGTATATTTTATTTGTCCCTGTCTGTGTTTTCTGCATAAATTTTTACATAACAGTCGCCGACTGCGCAAGTCCGCTACGTTATTTCGTTTTCCTGTGTTGCAAAACGAAAAGGCGGCGCAGCCTTTTGAGCAAAAGAAAAAGGGGTTGCCTTTGCAACCTCTTTTATTTTGCGATTTTGCACCGTCAATGCTTGTGGTATGCTACTTTGATTTCATTGTTTCATGAGCGTTGCATTCACATTGCCGTTGTGCGAAGTCGCCGTCGGTGGTGGACTGACAAAGAACAATGTCGAACCCTACTTTATTTTGTGAGAATAGGCACCAGTATAGATGCAATGGCTATTAACGATGTTATTGCCCAAGCAACGACATTCCATACTCGTTCTTGTTTTAATGCTTTTGCTTGCGACTTATTTTCTTCTTTCAAAAAATCTATCTGTTCTTTTAATAACTGATTACTTTCTTTTTGAAGTTCATTTGCTTGTTGCTGTTGTTGTACAACCTCGGACGTTGCTTTGACCATTGCCGTCTGTTTTGCTGTTTGCTCTCTCAATTGCCGTGCGCTTTCTTCTTCAGCACGTGCTTTTTGGCGTTCGACTTGCAATGTTTCTTGATGACGTATAGTTTGTCGCATTTGCTCCACTGGGTTCATAAGACACCTCCATGTTAAAAACTGAATGAGTATATTAAATTGTTTCTATTATAACATGAAACGATAATTAA